>NZ_JBFUFR010000007.1:0-193552 GCF_056403315.1 Roseateles sp. P2_H4
GCGGTCGGCGCCAAGGTGGCGCCGCTGTCCATCTTCGCGCGCAAGAACTACTTCTACCCCGACCTGCCCAAGGGCTACCAGATCAGCCAGTTCGAGATCCCGGTGGTGCAGGGCGGCTCGGTCGAGTTCTTCGTCGGCGACGTGAAGCACAAGGTCAACCTGACCCGCGCCCACCTCGAGGAAGACGCGGGCAAGAGCCTGCATGAGGACTATCACGGCCAGTCGGGCATCGACCTGAACCGCGCCGGCACGCCGCTGCTGGAGATCGTCTCCGAGCCTGACATGCGCTCGGGCGCCGAGGCCGCCGAGTACGCCAAGACGCTGCATGCGTTGGTGATGTGGCTGGGCATCTGCGACGGCAATATGCAGGAAGGCTCCTTCCGCTGCGACGTCAACGTGTCGGTGCGCAAGCCCGGCGAGCCCTATGGCACGCGCCGCGAGATCAAGAACCTCAACAGCTTCCGCTTCCTGCTGGACGCCGTGAACTACGAGGTCAACTGGCAGATCGACGAGATCGAGGACGGCCGCAAGATCCAGCAGGCCACCATCCTCTACAACCCCGACACCGGCGAGACCCGCGCGATGCGCAGCAAGGAGGACTCGGCCGACTACCGCTACTTCCCCGACCCCGACCTGCCGCCGCTGGTCATTGCGCCGGAATGGGTGGAGCGCGTCAAGGGCGAGATGCCCGAACTGCCGCGCGTGATGGCGGCGCGCTTCGAGAGCGTCGACGGCCTGCCTGCCTATGACGCGACGATGATGACGCAGAGCCTGGCGACGGCGCGCTACTACGAGGCCGCCAAGGCCGCGGGCGCGCAACCGAAGCTGGTGGCGAACTGGGTCATGGGCGAGATCTCGCGCCGGTTGAATGCCGAAGACCGTGAGATCGACGCGGCGCCGGTTGGCCCCGCGCTGCTCGGCGCGCTGATCGCGCGCATCACCGACGGCACGATCTCGAACAACGCCGCCAGGCAGGTGTTCGAGGCACTGTGGAGCGGCGAGGCCACCGACGTGGACGCCGTCATCGAAGCCAAGGGCCTGAAGCAGGTCAGCGACACCGGCGCCATCGAGGCCATCCTCGACGAGGTGCTGGCGGCCAACCAGAAGTCGGTGGACGAGTACCGCTCTGGCAAGGACAAGGCCTTCAATGCGCTGGTCGGCCAGGCGATGAAGGCGACCAAGGGCAAGGCCAACCCGGCCCTGGTCAACGAGCTGCTGAAGAAGAAACTTGGTTGAACATTGGCCTCAGGGTTTCTCTGAGGCCGATTTCAGCGCTTGGGCGTCGGTGGCGGCGCCGTCGGCGGCAACTCACCGAGCGGAGGCAGCGAGCCCGGCGTGGCACCACTCCAGAGCTTCTTCAGCCGGCTGAGTTCGGCGTCGAAGGTTTTGTTGATGCGCACGAGTTCGGCCTTCTGGTTCTCGATGAGAACCTCCTGGGCCTCGATGCTGGCGTCGTTGGCGTCCAGCTGCTGCTTGAGCTTGGCCGGCAGCGGCTTGCCCTTGTAGAACTCGGCTTCGTCCAGCAGCGGCTTGCGCTCGACGTTGAGGTCCTTGATGCGGCGCTCGGAGCTGCGCATGGCCTTGTTCGAATCGTCCAGCGCGGTGTTGCGCGCCCGCAGGTGCGAGGCCTCGGTGGGGTAGCGCAGCATCAGCGAGCGGTCACGGCGGATGGCGTCCTGCTGGGCGAGGCGGTCGGCGGCGGCGCGGCGGTCGGCTGCCTCCTTGGCAGCTCGGTCCTCGGGGCTGAGGAAGGGCGGCAGCGTCGCGCGCTGGGAACCATCGGGGTTGAGCACGCGCTGTTCACGCGCCACGCATTCGGGAATCGGGCGGTCGCCCGTCAGCTTGCGGCCGTCGGCCGTCGTGCAGGTGTAGATGCCCTTGGCGGGCGTGGCGTCCTGCGCCAGCGCGGTGCTGGCGAGGAACAATCCGGCAACGACGGGCAGGACGCGCATCAGACCCCGTAACGCTCGCGGTAGGCCAGCACGGCCGGGCGGTGGGCGGCCAGTTCGGGCGCGTCCTCCAGATAGGCCAGCAAGTCGGCAAGACCTGCCACGGCGACGACGGGCAGGTTGTAGCGCTGTTGCACCTGCTGCACGGCCGACAACGGGCTGTCCACGCCGCCTTCGGCCGCCTTTTCCTGGCGGTCCAATGCGATGGTGACGCCGCAAGGCGTGGCGCCGGCAGCTTCGATCATCTGGATGGACTCGCGCACCGAGGTGCCGGCGGAAATGACGTCGTCGATGATGAGCACGCGGCCTTTCACCGGCGCACCGACCAGGGTGCCGCCTTCGCCGTGGTCCTTGGCTTCCTTGCGGTTGTAGGCGAAGGGCAGGTTGCGGCCGCGCCGCGCCAGCTCCATGGACACTGCCGCTGCCAGCGTGATGCCCTTGTAGGCCGGGCCGAAGATCATGTCGAACGGCAGGTTGGAGGCGATCAGGCGCTCGGCATAGAAGCCAGCCAGGCGGCCGAGCTTGGCGCCGTCATCGAACAGGCCGGCGTTGAAGAAGTAGGGACTGAGCCGGCCGGCCTTGGTCTTGAACTCGCCGAAGCGCAGCACGCCCGCCTCGACGGCGAAGGCGACAAAGGACTGGGCGAGAGAGTCGGTGGGCGCGGCGGACATGTGACAAAGATTCTAGGGGTCAAAAAAACAGGCCCGACCCCTAGAAGGAGGCCGGGCCGTCCGTGGTTTTCACCAAGTCGCGGGCGGGGCCCGCTTGTCGTCTTGCGCTGAACCAGTTGGGGGCCGAGCTGTCCAGAAGTACCTGGCCAGGTCCGCCCCTCAAGAACCCGCTGGATCAGTTGGGGACGGAGCTGCCCGTGAGTACACGGTCAGGGCCATCCTCAAGGACTAGAAACTGGCCTTGAATTGAACGCCGTAGCTGCGGGGCTCGTTGACGATACCGGTCAGGTTGTCGAAGTCGATGGCGGCGACGACCTGGCGGTGGTTGGTGATGTTGCGCGAGTAGGCCGCCACCTCGTACTTGCCGTTGGCCCAACCGTAGCCGACGCGCAGGCCGCCTTCCAGGGCCGACTTGGCCTTGTACTCGACCGCCTCGTACAGGAACATGTTGTACTTGTCCTTGTAGGCCCAGTCGGTCAGCACGCTCAGCTCGCCGGCGCCGATCTCGACGCTGTACTTGAGCGTCCAGTTCCAGGTGACCTTGGGTGCGCGCGGCAGCGGGTTGCCGTTGATGCTGACGGTGCCGGCCAGCGGGCCGGCCGGGTCCAGCACCGTGCAACCGGTGTTGGCTTCCAGGAACTGGAAGCCGGCATTGCCGCAGGGCAGCACGAAGAGGTTGGCGTCCTTGATCTTCGTGTCGTTGTACGAGAAGCCCAGCGTCGTGCGCCAGTCGCGCGCGATGATGGCCTGCGCGTCCAGCTCGAAGCCCTGGCCCTCGGCCTTGGCGGCGTTGACGAGGCGGTTCTGGTTGGTCGAACCCGAGCCGGCCGTCAGCTGCATGTCCTTCACGCGGTACTTGAACACCGTGCCGCTGATGCGGGCGGTGTTGTCCAGCAGGTCGGCCTTGAAGCCGGCCTCGACGGACAGCACCTTCTCGGAGTTCGCGATGGAGATCGAGTCACCGAACAGCACGCGGCCCTGGATGGACGGTGCACGGTAGCCGGTGGCGACGCGCGCGAACACGCTGGTGGACTTGTCGATGTTGTAGTTGGCGCCGACGTCCCAGCTCCAGTTGGTGGACTTGGGGTGGGTGTAGAAGGGGCCGATGATGTCGACGTTGGGCGCCTTGCCCGGCGTCCAGGTGCGCACGGCGTCGAAGTCCTTCTTGTCGTCGGTGTAGCGCAGGCCGGCGGTGAGCTTGAAGTCCGGCGTGACGGCGAACTTCACGTTGCCGAAGGCCGCCCAGGACTTGGCCTGCTGGTGCTGCACGGCGTAGCCGTTCTGCGGGTCGCCGACGGCGAAGCTGTCGAAGTTGAAGCTGTCGACCTGCAGCTTCTCGTTGAAGTAGTACAGGCCCGCGATCCACTGGAAGGCCGCGCTGGTGTTGGACTGCAGGCGGAATTCCTGCGTCGTCTGGCGCAGATAGGGAATGCCGTCGGCCGTCTGGGCGTCGAAGGGGATGACCGAGGGATAGGGCGTCTGCGAGCCGGAGGGGTAGTACTTCGGGCCGTCGGAGATGCCGCAGAAACGGCAGCCGAAACCGCCGTCCACGTCGCCGCGGCTGTAGAACTTGGCGCGGTCGTGGGCGGTGATGGAGTACAGCGACACGCCGTCGAAGTCCCAGCGCAGGCGGGCACTGACCTCGCTGGACTTCAGCGTCTGCGAGTTGTAGCCGTCGGTGGGGTAGGAGCTGTCGTCGTAGCCGTCGACGAGGTCGTTGGTGCCGCGCTTCATGATGTTGGCGCGGAAGGTCGTCGCCGTGCCCTTGAAGTCACGGGCCTGGACCTTGAAAAGACCCTCGAAGTTGCCGTTCTTGTACAGGGCCTGCATGCGCAGCGCCTTGTCGTTGTAGCCCTCGAGGTCGGACGTGGCGTTGGGCAGCGGGTTGTGGACGCGGTCGCTCTGGCGCTGGGCCAGGCCCGCCACGCGCAGCTGCAGGTCGCTGTTCACCGGCACGTTGACGGCGGCCTCCAGGTTGACGGCGCTCCAGCGGCCGAAGCCGACGTTGGCATAGCCCTCCAGGCGCTTGGTCGGCTTGGCCGAGTCGAACTTCATGACGCCGGCCGGCGAGTTGCGGCCGAACAGCGTGCCCTGCGGGCCGCGCAGCAGTTCCACCTGCGCCATGTCGAAGACCGGGAAGCCTTTCAGCGCGATGCTTTCCTGCACGACGTCGTCATAGACCAGGCCCACCGGCTGGGAGGCATTCATGTCGAAGTCGGTGTTGCCCAGGCCGCGCACATAGAAGCGCGGGAAGGTGCGGCCGTAGTCGGATTCGATGTTCAGGCTCGGCACCTTGCCGGACAGCGCGCGGATGTCCTGGCCGCTGGCGTTGTAGGTGTCCAGGTCCTCGGACTTGATCGCCGAGATCGACAGCGGCACTTCCTTCAGGTTCTCGGCGCGGCGGCTGCCGGTCACGATGACGGCTTCCAGCTGGCTGACGTCCTTCTTGGCTTCCGGGCCCGTCGCGGTCTGTGCCAGGGCGGCCTGCATCGGGAAGGCCGCGACCAGCGCGAGCGCGAGCAGGGTCGGAGAAATGCGGGGGTTCGGCATGGGAAATCCTCGGGTTGGCGGGGGTAAGGGCATGCGGGGGCGAAAAAATGGGCGTTCGTAACGCCTCTGATTCCTACGGGATCGTAAAGATCGCGTGACCGTTTGATGATGAAACCGTGCGGTGGGTGTTGTTCATTTGCTGCACTGCGATACTCCCCCGGACCAACCCTCTCCCTAGTTCAAATGCGCTTCATCACCGCCAATCTCAACGGCGTGCGTTCCGCCGCCAGCAGGGGCTTCTTCGAGTGGCTCGACCAGCAGCAGGCCGACGCGGTGGGCGTGCAGGAGCTCAAGGCGCAGGCCGATGTGGTGGAGGCCAAGTTCCGCCATTGCGACAAGCTCAGCGGGCATTTCCACTACGCCGAGAAGAAGGGCTACTCGGGCGTCGGCCTGTACACGCGTGAAGAGCCGAGTGACCTCATCACCGGTCTGGGGATCAGCGAGTTCGACAGCGAGGGCCGCTGGGTCGAGAAGCGTTTCGACAAGCCCGGCCGCAAGCTCAGCCTCATCAGCGTCTACTTCCCGAGCGGCACCAGTGGCGAGGAGCGCCAGGCGGTCAAGTACCGCTTCCTGGCCGCGATGCACCCGCACCTGGTGGCGCTGAAGGCCGAGCGCGAGTTCATCCTGGTGGCCGACGTCAACATCGCGCACAAGCAGATCGACCTGAAGAACTGGCGCGGCAACCAGAAGAACAGCGGCTTCCTGCCCGAGGAGCGCGCCTGGCTGACGACGCTGTTCGATGACGGCGCTGAAGGGGGCGGCCTGGTCGACGTCTTCCGCACGCTCAATGACAAGGCCGAGCAATACACCTGGTGGAGCGCCCGCGGCGCCGCGCGCGCCAACAACGTCGGTTGGCGGCTGGACTATCACCTGGCCACGCCCGGCATCGCGGCCCTGGCCCGAACGGAAGCCATCTACACCGGCCAGATGTTCAGCGACCACGCACCGCTGACGATCGACTACGACTTCAAGCTGTAACGAAAACACGGCGTAACCGGCCGCTACAGGCTGGGGGAGCCTCCTACATGAGATGACGCTTGGCACCGACGCCGGGCGAGAAGCGGGCGTCCTAGAGTGGACCTCAGCCGGTGGAAATGTCCGGCCCAGCCATCCGGCTCCAGGCCGGTTCCCGCTTTGAATAGGAGTTCCCAATGTCCACCCTCAAGACCGTCACCAGTGCATTGACCGCCGCCATTCTTGTCAGCGGCATCGGCTTGGCTGTTGCCCAGACCGAAGACCAGAAGCAGCCGACCGATCCCGTGGCCGCCGCCACCGCTGCGCCCCTGAGCGAGCAGACACCTGCCGACCCGAACGCAGCGCCGGTTGATCCGAACGCCGCCATGCCCCTCGAGAGCAACGCCGCCATCGCCCAGCAGCCCGCCCCCGCCGATGACCCGGCCAAGGTGACGCCGCCGGTGGACAGCACGGCCGCGCTGCCGAGCGACACCACGACCACCACGACCACCACCACGACGACGCCGAGCCCGAGCTATGACCAGCCGGCCACCCCGGCCCCCCGCGCCGACCGCCACTGAGCGTCATCGGCTGAGCGCGGCCTCCGTCACCGACCATGCGTTTCGGAGAACGCGCCGAACTCGCCGCCGCAGCCCGGCGGCGGGACATCCTCATCGGCCTGGGCCAGGGCGGCGTCATCGCTGCGCTGGCCCTGGCCGTGTTCTTCACTTTCTCGGGCGGCAGCTTCAAGCGCAAGCTCGCAGCGCCGACCCCCCGCCCGGTGGCCAGCGCGAAGGCTTCCGCTGCGGTACAGCCGTCGCCGCCAGCGGTCATCGACCGCCAGCTCGACTTCGGCCAGGTCCGCGCGCCGCTGGACGTGACCCGCGTCGCCGCCTGGGCCGTGCGCGAGGCCGACAACGGCAGCAGCGCCTTCGCCATCGTCGACAAGCGCCGTGCCCAGGTCTATGTCTTCGCCCCGGGTGGCCGCCTGCTCGGCACCAGCCCCGTGCTGCTTGGCTATGCATCAGGTGACCGCACCGTCGCAGGCATCGGAAACAAGAGCATCGAAGAGATCAAGCCGCAGGAGCGCACGACGCCCGCCGGCCGCTTCGTCTCGGCCCCCGGCCGCAACGCCGACGGCAAGGAGGTGGTCTGGGTGGATTACGACGCGGCCGTCTCCATGCACCGTGTCATCAACAGCAACCCCGCGGAGCGCCGCCTGGAGCGCCTGGCCACCAAGACGGCGGCCGACAACCGCATCAGCTGGGGCTGCATCAATGTTCCTGTCGATTTCTTCGAGCGCACCGTGCTGCCCAACCTGGGCCAGAGCCGCGCCGTGGTCTATGTGCTGCCTGAAAAGCAACCCCTGACAGCCTTCTTCCCGGCCGCCGCGCCCCCCCAGATGCTGGCCCAGGCGGGTTCACGGCGAGGTAACAGCGCCAAACCGTGAACTCCTTGTCTGTTGGTTACAAGAGCCTCTTCCTAGACTGCCCGCCAAGGCAGGCGCGATGGTTGCGCCGCCCGGGACAAGGGGCGTCGAGTGGGCAGCAGTTGGGCAGTTCGGGCCAAGGCCTTCGTATGTGGCATCGCTGGCGTGGCGGGCTTTCTGGCAGCCGCATCAGCGGGCGCGGAAGTCATCTCACGCCCCGTCGCCGGTGACGCGGGAGACGCCCGCCCTTTTGCCATCGTCGACAAGCGCCAGGCGACCCTGTCCATCTATGCCGCCGACGGCAGCCTCGTCGGTCGCGCGCCGGTGCTGCTCGGGCTGACGCCCGGCGACCAGGAGCCGCAGAGCTCGCGCGGCAAGGATCCTTCGGCGCTGAAGGTCAGCGAACGCGTGACGCCATCGGGCCGCTTCGAGGCTCAGCCTGGCGTCAACCTGAACGGCGAGCGCATCGTCTGGTTCGACTACGACGCCAACCTCGCCATCCACCGCCTGCGCCCGGCGCCGGCCAGCCAACGCCGCCCCGAGCGCCTCGCCTCCGCCAGGCTGGAAGATCGCCGCATCACGCTGGGCTGCGTCGTCGTCGACCCCGCCTTCTTCGACCAGGTCGTGCTGCCGACGCTGGGCGGCGGCAAGAGCCTGGTCTACATCCTGCCGGAGCGCGAGCCCCTGATCGCCGCCGCCGCGGGCACGCCGCACGCCGCCGCGCCCTGAGTTCCGCGGGCCGGCCGACCCAGGGCAATCCCTGGGCCGCCCGTCCGTGGAAAACGCGCTGCGGGCGGGACAATTCCAGGCTTCCGCGCGGGCTACCCGCCCACCTCCTGCGGTTTCACCTGGAACGACTGACGTGACTACCACCTCCCCCGTGGCCAATCCGGCCGCGGCCGGCCGAGCGACGCCGACCCCGGCGACCATCCTCGGCCAGCCCAACCAGCTCTTCGTGCTGTTCTTCACCGAGATGTGGGAGCGCTTCTCCTACTACGGCATGCGCGGCCTGCTGGTGCTTTTCCTTGTTACCGAAGTCGCCAAGGGCGGCTGGGGCTGGACCCGCGCCGAGGCGACGTCGCTGTACGGCTGGTACACGGGCATGGCCTATCTGCTGCCGGTGCTGGGCGGCTATCTGGCGGACCGCTACCTCGGCACGCGCCGCGCGGTGCTGTTCGGCGGCTTCGTCATCGCGGCCGGCCACATCTCGATGTTCCTGAACACGGTGCCGAGCTTTTACGCCGGCCTCGGCCTCGTCGTGCTGGGCACGGGCCTGTTCAAGCCCAATGTGTCGGCCATCGTCGGCCAGCTCTACGGTCCCAAGGAAGACAACGCCCGTGACGGCGGCTACACGCTGTTCTACATGGGCGTGAACGCCGGCGCCTTCTTCGGCATCCTGCTGTGCGGCTACATCGGCGAGAAGGTGTCCTGGCACCTGGGCTTCGGCCTCGCGGGCCTGTTCATGATCCTGGGCGCGCTGCAGTTCTATTTCAGCCAGCACATCTTTGGCGACATCGGCGGCCCGCCCAAGGCCGAAGACCGCGCCAAGCTTGCTGCTGCCGCCGCGGCAGAGGAAGCGCCGGCCCATGTCGTGGCCGACCGCCTGAAGGCCATCTTCGTGTTCTCCTTCTTCACGATCTTCTTCTGGTTCGCCTTCGAGCAGGCTGGCGGTTCCATGACCATCTTCGCGGCCGACTACACCGACCGCACCCTGGTCGGCACCAGTGGTTTCGTCTTCAAGGTCGTCAACTCGCTGATGACCGTCCTGCCGGCGCTGATCCTGACCTGGCTGCTGTGGAAGCTCAACCGCAGCACGGGCAGCCGCTACGCACTGGCCAACGGCTTGCTGGCGTTGGCCTTCGCAGTCATCTGGGGCCTGGTGCTGTGGATGCTGGCGCGCGAGTTCGCGCTGGAGCAATCGGAAGTCCCGGCCAGCTGGTTCGGCGTGCTGAACTCCTTCTTCCTTGTCATCCTGGCGCCGGCCTTCTCCAAGATGTGGGAGAAGCACTGGAACCCGGCCGGCCCGGTCAAGTTCGGCGTCGGCCTGGTGCTGCTGGGCCTGGGCTTCGCGGCGCTGTCCTATGGCTCCAGCGGCATCCCGGCGGGCGCCAAGACGGCCCAGGTCAGCATGGTCTTCCTGTGCCTGGCCTATCTTTTCCACACCATGGGCGAGCTCTGCCTGTCGCCCGTGGGCCTGTCCTATATCTCCAAGCTGGCGCCGGCGCGCCTGCTGGGTCTGATGTTCGGCGTCTGGTTCCTGAACACGGCCATTGCCAACAAGCTGGCCGGCTCCACCGGCGCCTACATCGACGAGATCTCTACCAAGTACTCGATGTCGGTCTTCTTCCTGATCTTCACGGCCATCCCCATCGGCGCCGGCGTCATCCTGATGCTGCTGACGCCCTGGATGAAGAAGAAGATGCACGGCGTCCACTAATAAATCATCTGCACGGGGTCATGAAACCCGTGCGTTACTGCCAAAGCCGCCCGGCCCCGCGCCCGGCGGCTTTTTTGTTCACAGTTCCTCCCTGTTGACAAGGAATGTCAGCAGCCTGGTCGGGCTTTAGGTTTTGGGGTAACGGCGCCGCGGCGATGTGCTTACAGTCGCCCGCTTGCATTCGGAGCCCCCCATGTCCAAGAAGAATCTGGCGCTGACCCTGACCCCCGTTCTCATCGCCCTGCTCGCCGCCTGCGGCCAGAAGCAGGAAGGCGCCGGCGGCCCGGGCGGCCACGGTGGCGGCCCGCCGCCGGTGTCGGTGGCGCCGGCCACCCAGCGCGAGGTGCAGGAATTCGACGAGTTCACGGCCCGCTTGGAAGCGCCCGACACCGTCGACGTGCGCTCACGCGTTGCCGGCACCGTGGACGCCGTGCGCTTCAAGGAAGGCCAGCTCGTCAGGAAGGGCGACCCGCTGTTCACGATCGACGCGCGCGCCTTCAAGGCCGACGTCGCCCGTGTCGAAGCGCAGATCGCCGCGGCCAAGACGCAGGCCGACTTGGCGCGCACCGATTTGGCGCGCTCCGAGAAGCTGGTCAGCATCAACGCCGTCAGCCAGCAGGAGATCGACCAGCTGCGCTCGGCACTGCGCTCGGCCGAGGCCAACCAGAAGGCCGCGGAAGCCGCCCTGGTGCAGTCCAAGCTGAATGTCGAATACGCCAGCATCACGGCGCCCGTCAGCGGCCGCACCTCGCGCGCCAACGTCACGCCAGGCAATCTCGTCGGTGTCGGCGACCCGGTGCTGACCACCGTCGTCTCCAGCGACAAGGTCTACGCCTATTTCGACGCCAGCGAAGCCACCTACCTGAAATACATGCGCGCCGCCCGCGAGGGCAGCCGCGCCTCGTCTCGCGACGCGGCGAACCCGGTGCAGATGGGCTTGTCCAACGAGCAGGGCTACCCGCATGCCGGCAAGATGGACTTCGTCGACAACCGCCTGAACCCGGCCACTGCCTCCATCCGCGGCCGCGCGGTGTTCGACAATAAGCAGGGCCTGTTCACGCCGGGCCTGTTCGCCCGCATCAAGCTGATCGGCAGCGGCAGCTACCAGGCCGTCGTCGTGCCCGACCGCGCCATCTCGACCGACCAGACGCGCAAGGTCGTCCTCATCGTCGGCGCCAACAACATCGTGCAGCCCCGCCCGGTCACGCCGGGCGCGCTGATCGACGGCATGCGCGTCGTCGACGGCGTCAAGGCCGGCGAGCTGGTCATCGTCGACGGCCTGCTGCGCGCCTTCCCCGGCGCGCCGGTCACGCCGCAGGTGCTGAAGGTGGATGAGAAGGGCATGCCCGTCCCGGCGGCTCCCCCGGGCGCTGCGCCTGCTCCCGCCCCGGCTTCTGCTCCCGCTTCGGCCGCCTCGAAGTAATCCCAAGGCGGTAGCCCCATGGACATCTCACGCTTCTTCATCGACCGGCCGCGCTTCGCGACCGTGTTGTCCCTCTTCATCTTCCTGATCGGCGCGCTGGCCATCCCGCTGCTGCCGATCTCCGAGTACCCCGAGGTCGCGCCGCCACAGGTCGTCGTGCGCGCCCAATACCCCGGCGCCAACCCGCGCGTGATCTCCGAGACGGTGGCCACGCCGCTCGAGGAGCAGATCAACGGCCTCGAGAACGTCCTCTACTTCGACAGCCAGGCCACCGGCGACGGCGGCATGACGCTGACCGTCACCTTCAAGATCGGCACCCACCCGGAAGCCGCCGAGACGGCGGTGCAGAACCGCATCAACCGCGCGCTGCCGCGCCTGCCCGACATCGTGCGCCAGATCGGCGTGACGACCGAGAAGGCGGCGTCCAACCTGACCATGGTGGTCCACCTGGTCAGCCCGGACAACTCGCGCGACGCCCTCTACCTGCGCAACTACGGCACGCTCAATGTGCGTGACGACCTGCTGCGCGTGCCCGGCATGGGCTCGGTGCTGAGCTTCGGTGCAGGCGACTATGCGATGCGCATCTGGCTCGACCCGCAGAAGCTGGCGGCCCGCAACCTGACGGCTTCGGACGTCGTGGGCGCGATCCGCGAACAGAACACGCAGGTCGCGGCCGGTGTCGTCGGCGCCTCGCCATCGCCCAAGAACACCGATTTCCAGCTGTCCATCAATGCCCAGGGGCGCCTGGCCAGCGAGGAGGAGTTCAGCGACATCATCGTCCGCAGCGAGCCCAGGACGGGCGCCATGGTGCGCGTGAAGGATCTCGGCCGCGTCGAGATCAGCGCCAACACCTATGCACTGCGCAGCCTGCTGAACAACAAGGAAGCCGCGGCCATCGCCATCTTCCAGGCGCCGGGCTCCAACGCCCTGGCCATCTCGGACAACGTGCGCAAGACCATGGAGAGGCTCAAGCCCAGCTTCCCCAAGGGCGTGGACTACGACATCGTCTACGACCCGACGCGCTTCGTGCAGACCTCCATCGAGAAGGTCGTGCACACGCTGTTCGAGGCCGTTGCCTTGGTGGTGCTGGTCGTCATCATCTTCCTGCAGACCTGGCGCGCCTCCATCATCCCGCTGGTGGCCGTGCCGGTGTCCATCATCGGCACCTTCGCCGTGCTGCTGCTGCTGGGCTTTTCCATCAACACGCTGACGCTGTTCGGCCTCGTGCTGGCCATCGGCATCGTGGTGGACGACGCCATCGTGGTGGTCGAGAACGTCGAGCGCAACATCCAGGACGGCCTGACGCCGCATGCGGCGACGGTGAAAGCGATGCAGGAGGTCTCGGGCCCCATCATCGCCATCGCCCTGGTGCTGTGCGCGGTTTTCATCCCGCTCACACTCGTGCCGGGCTTGTCGGGCCAGTTCTACAAGCAGTTCGCCGTCACCATCGCCATCTCCACGGTGATCTCGGCCTTCAACTCGCTGACACTCTCGCCGGCCCTCGCCGCCATCCTTCTGCGCCCGCACGACGCGCCCAAGGATGCACTGACGCGCGGCATGGACAAGGTCTTCGGCCGCTTCTTCAACTGGTTCAACCGCTTCTTCCACCGCCGCTCCGAGGGCTACAGCCGCGGCGTGACGGGCATCCTGCGCCGCAAGTCGGCAGCGCTGATCGTCTACGCGCTGCTGCTGGGCGCCACCGTGCTGCTGCTGGCGCGCATCCCCAGCGGCTTCGTGCCCGCGCCGGACAAGCAGTACCTGATCGGCATCGCCCAGCTGCCGGCCGGCGCCAGCCTGGACCGCACCGAGGAAGTCATCCGCCGCATGAGCGAGATCGCGCTGAAGGTGCCCGGCATCAAGGACTCGGTGGCCTTCCCCGGCCTGTCGGGTGCCGGCTTCTCGGCCGCACCGAACGAGGGCATCGTCTTCTTCGGCCTCGAGGACTTCGACAAGCGCACCTCGCATGACCTGAGCAAGGAGGCCATCCTCGGCAAGGTCAACGGCGCCATCCAGCAGATCCAGGGCGCGCGCATGTTCGTCGTGCCGCCGCCGCCGGTCGACGGCCTGGGCATCGCCGGCGGCTTCAAGGTGCAGGTGCAGGACCGCAGCAGCCAGGGCGAGCAGGCCCTGTACGGCGCCGTCTGGGGCACGCTGGGCCAGGTCTATGGCAACCAGAACACGTCGATCGGCACGCCGTATTCCAACTACGACATCAACGTGCCGCAGCTGTTCGCCAACGTCGACCGAACCAAGGCCAAGCAGATGGGCGTGCCGCTGGCCTCCATCTACGACACGCTGCAGATCAACCTCGGCTCCCTCTACGTCAACGACTTCAGCCGCTTCGGCAAGACCTACCAGGTCATCGTGCAGGCCGACGCGCCCTTCCGCGCCAAGGCCGAGGACATCACGCAGCTGCAGACCCGCAACGGCAGCGGCGAGATGGTGCCGCTGGGTTCGCTGATGAGCGTCGAGCCGACCTTCGGCCCGACGCGCGTGACGCGCTACAACGGCTTCCCGTCGGCCGACATCAACGGTGCGCCCAAGCCCGGCTTCTCGTCCGGCCAGGCCGAGGCCGAGATCGAGCGCCTGCTGAAGACGCTGCCGCGCGGCTTCGGCTACGAGTTCACCGAGCTCAGCTACCAGGACCGCCTGACGCGCAGCGTCACCATCCCGGTGCTGAACGTCGAGGTGCCGACGCTGGCGGCGGTGCTGGCCTTCTCGGTGCTGCTCGTCATCCTCGTGCTGGCGGCCCAGTACGAGAGCTGGAGCCTGCCGCTGGCCATCATCCTGATCGTGCCGATGTGCATCCTGTCGGCGCTGTTCGGCGTCTGGCTGTCGCACTTCCCGCCCTTCGGGCAGGCGGGGGACCTGAACATCTTCACGCAGGTGGCCCTGGTCGTGCTGGTCGGCCTGGCGTGCAAGAACGCCATCCTGATCGTCGAGTTCGCCAAGGAGCTGGAGGAGCAGGGCAAGTCCATCCGCGACGCCGTCATCGAGGCCTGCCGCCTGCGGCTGCGCCCCATCCTGATGACGTCCATCGCCTTCTGCGCCGGCGTCATCCCGCTGATCCTGGGCAGCGGCGCCGGCAGCGAGATGCGCCGTGCGATGGGCATCGCCGTGTTTGCCGGCATGCTGGGCGTGACGCTGTTCGGCATCTTCCTGACGCCGGTCTTCTACAGCCTGCTGCGCGCCAGCACCGAGAAGCGCCGTGCCCGTGCGGCGGCGCTGCGCGCCCAGGTCGAGGCCTCGGCCCATGCCTTCCACCCCGGCATCGATGACGATGTCTCCACGAAGAAGGAGGGTCACTGACATGCTCGCCCGTCTGACCCCACTCGCCCTGGCCGTCGCGCTGGTCGGCTGCGCCGCGCCCGGCCTGTCCAAGGGCCCGGCCAATCTCGCGCCCGAGAAGTTTGCGCAATTGCCGCCCGCCAACCCCGGCGCCGCGACGATGACGACGGCCTTTGTCGACAGCGCCCAACTCCAGCGCGTCGTCGACGAGGTGTTGGCCAACAACCGCGACCTGCGCGCCGCCGCCGCGCGGCTGAAGCAGGCCGAGGCCCTGGCCGATGCGGCCGGCGCCCGCCGCCTGCCCACCGTGGGCCTGGGCGCCAGCGCCAGCCGCCAGCGCGCGCCCAACGACCAGGGCGTGTTCAACAACTTCACCAGCTACGGCGTCAATGCGACGGCGGGTTGGGAGGTCGACCTCTGGGGCCGCGCGTCGTCCAACGCGCAGGCGGCCGGTTATGACGCTGAAGGAGCAGCGCTGGATCGCGACGCGGCCCAGCTGAGCCTGGCCGGCACGGCGCTGAACCTGCAGACCCAGCTCATCGGCCTCGGCCACCGGCTCGCGCTCGCCAAGGAAACGCTGGGCGTGCAGAACCAGCTGCTCGACCTCGTCAAGGCACGCGTCGGCGCCGGCCGTGGCACGGCGCTGGACCAGGCCCGTGCCGAAGCGCTGGTGGCGCAGACCTCCGCCAGCGTGCCCGCGCTGCGCAACGCGGCCTGCCTGACGCGCCTGCAACTCGACGTGCTGCGCGGCCAGCTGCCGGCCGACTGCGACAAGGCCGACAGCGATCCGCTGCCCGGCATGCCCGAGCCCCGCCTCATCAGCCTCGGCACCCTGCCCGATCCGGCTGGATTGCTCAGCGCACGCCCCGATGTGAAGGCCGCCGCCGTGCGTGCCCAGGCCGCCGCGTCACGCGCCCACGTCGCCTGGGCCGCGCGCTGGCCCAGCCTGGGTCTGACCGGCCAGATCGGCTGGAGCGCCGGCAGTGCTGGCGACCTGTTCAAGAGCGGCACGCAGATCCACAGCCTCGCCGCTGCTTTGAACTGGAACTTCCTGGACTTCGGCGCCCGCAAGGCCGAGGAGAGCGCGGCGCGCGCTGGCTATGAGGCCGCCGTGGCCGGAGCCGAACAGGCCCAGCTGACGGCATTGCAGGACGCCCAGGGCAGCCTGTCGACGCTGCGCGAGACCGAGCTGCAGGCTACGGCCCAGGCCACGGCCGCCGACGCGACGCGGCGCGCCCGCGAATTGGCCCTGAAGCGCTACGAAGCCGGCGTGACCGACTTCTATGCCTTGCTCAGCGCCGAGCAGGAGCGCCTGGCGGCGGCGGACGCGTTGATCCAGGTGCAGACTCAGCGCGCCGCAGCCCTGCTGGGCGTGCACAAGGCTTTCGCGGCCCGCTTGACGGTGGCGCAGTAGGTCGTCTGTTGTGCATGGGGCCGGCGCTGCCGGCCCCTGTAGCGATCAAGCAGCCGCGGTGGCCGGTCCGGCCGCGCGCCTGCGCCAGCGCCACCACAGCAGGCCCAGGCCGAGGACGAACATCACGGCGCCGACCCAGCGCGTCTCGCCGGAGCTGTCCTCCATGTCGGCCATGCGCACGACGCTGGGTTCGTTGGGCAGGTAGCGCACCTTGACCATGGGCTCGGTCTTGCCGTCCTTCATGGACTGACCCAGTTGCTGCGGCAGGCTGATCTCGCCACGGGCCAGGTCACCGGCTTCCGTCTTGAAGACGATGTGGCCGCGGAAGCCGCTCTCCGAGCCGCGCTTCTTGCGCCACTCGATGCTTTCCACCACGGCGGTGGCCTCGCGGCCATTGGCCTGCAGGCGCTTGACGTCGCGGGCATTGCTCGCGCCGCTGAACATCACATAGGGCCCGCCGATCAGCAGCACGGCCACCATGATCCAGGATCTGAAACCTTCCAGCATCACTCACTCCCTTGGCGCCCTCGGGCGGCCCGGGCGCGGTTCTTTTTTCAGCGAGGCAGCCGCCCCTGCGGCCGCGATTGTTCCAGCGCCGCTGAGCGCGCTTTCTCAGGGTCTGCCTGAAGCTGCAGGGCTCACGAGGCCGCGACGATGCGGGCGGCCAGCTGCATGACGCTGCGGCGGTAGGCATCGGCCAGTGCGTCTGCCTGCGCGCCGCACGGCAGGCTCAGGTCGGCCGAGCCGGGAGGCGGCAGCGCGGTGCCGGCCGGCGCCTGCAACGGCAGCCAGTGCCAGCGGGCGCGCAGCCGCAGCTGCAGCCCGCCGCTGTCGGGCCGTGCCAGCCATTCATCCACCTGCACGACGAGGCGCAGCGACTCGCCGTCGGGCGTGTTCTGCTTGCCCACCGTGACGGGGTAGGGCTGGCGCAGCCGCCACAGGTCCTCGGCCAGCAGGCGCGGCAGCGCCTCGCTGAGCGGCTCGGCCCAGCGCGCCTCGGGCAAGGGACGCAGGCCGGCACTGCCCTCGGCGACAAGGATCTCGTCGCGGTCCAGCAGCTCGGGCAGGGCCAGCTGTGGGCTCAGTACCCAGGCGCGGCCGTCCTGGCCGGGTTTGGCATCGGCGGGCAGCGGCGGCATGCCGGTCAGCCCGTAGAGACGGCGTGGTGGCGTGTTGCGTGTCGAGCAGCCGGCGAAAGTTGCGGCAGCCAGCATGAGCAGGCCACGGCGGCGCAGGTTCATGGCGGTCGTCATTTGGCAGCCTCCGGTGCGGCGGTTGGGGGAGCATCCGGCTGGCGGCCGAGCAGCAGCTGCTGCGGCTGCGCGTCCAGCGACCGCGCGAGCTGTCGCAGCGCGCGTGCCGCCTGCGACAGCTCGCGCATCGTGCGCTCGGTCTGCTGCAGCAGCGGGCCGTCGCCGTCGGCGGCTTCGCGCAGCGAGGCGCTGGCCTTCGCCAGCTCATTGACCGCGCGCTGCACATCGCGCACGGTCGGCCCCTTGGGGTCCAGCAGATCGCTGGCGCGGTCGGCGCCGGTGCCCAGTTTGTCGGCTGCGATCGAGACCTTGTCGCCCGCACGGTCCACGCTGGCCATCGCGCGTTCGGCGCTGCTCGTCAGCGGCGTGGCGCGGCGGTCCAGCTGCGCCGCCAGGCTGCGGGCGTGCGTGGCGGTGGCGGCGAAATCCTTCAGGCCCTGCTTCAGTTCGGGCGCGGCGATGAGCTGGCGCGCCGAGTTGGCGATCTGGCTCAGGTCGTCGACGATCTTCTTCAGGTCGACGCTTTCGAGCTGGTCCTTCAGCGCCTGGAAGGCGGTCGCGCTGGTCGGGATCTCGGTCGCATCGCCCTTGTAGCCGCCATGCAGCCTGCCGGGCGGCTTGGTGCGGAAGTCCAGGTCGATGTAGAGCTGCCCGGTCAGCAGGCTTTGCGTGCCGAGCTGGGCCGTCAGGCCGCGCTTGATCAGTGTCGGCAGCGCATGGCCGATGTCGTCGTTGCCCATGCGCCCGTCCAGGCCGCGCACGGCGTCCTCGTCGAGGTTGGCGATGACGGGAATGGCGAAGCTGTCGGACTTGCTGTCGTAGTGCACGGTGATGTCGGTGACGTCACCGATGCGCACGCCGCGGAACACCACCGGCGCCCCCTTCTGCAGCCCGAACACGGAGCCCGAGAAGAACATCACCACGCGTTCCGGCTGCTTGAACCAGTGCTGCCCGGGCAGGGCGATCAGCGCGATGACCAGCAAGGCCACGGCGCCGACGACGAAGGCGCCGATGACGAAGGGGCTGGCGCGGCGGCGCTTCACGCGGCCTCCCGCTCTGGCTCGTACTGACCGCGGGTCAGGAACTCGCGCACCGCATCCGGCCCGTGGTCGCGCAGCTCGGCGGGTGGCCCCAGCGCTGTTGCCGTGTGCGCTTCGACGTCCAGGAAGAGCACCCTGTCGGCCACGGCGAAGAGGCTCTCCAGCTCATGCGTGACGAGGACGATGGCGCGGCCCATCTCGTCCTTGAGCCGCTTGATGAGGTCGTCCAGCCGCGCCGAGGTGAGCGGGTCCAGGCCGGCCGAAGGTTCGTCCAGGCACAGCAGTGGCGGGTCCAGCATCAGCGCGCGGGCGATGGCCGCGCGCTTCCTCATGCCGCCGGACAGTGCGGCTGGCTCGGCGTCGAAGGTGGCAGGATCGTCCAGGCCGGCCAGGGCCAGCTTGAAGCGCGCCTGGCGCTCGCGTTCGGCCTCGTCCAGCTCGGTGTAGAGCTCCAGCGGCAGCATCAGGTTCTCGCCGACCGTCATGCTGCTCCACAGCGCGCCGGCCTGGAAGGCGACGCCGATCTCGCGCCGCGGCGGGTCGTCGCCGTGCACGTCGCGCTGCTGGCCGTCGGCCGTCCACAGCACGCGGCCGGTCCGCGGCGTCTGCAGGCCGATCATGTGGCGCAGCAGCGTGCTCTTGCCGCAGCCGCTGGCACCGACGATGGCCAGCACTTCACCCGCCTTGACCTCGAAGTTCAGGCCATGCTGCAGCTCCTTGCCGCCGGCGTGCAAGCTGAGGTTCTCGACGCGCATCAGCACCTCGTCAGGCTGTTTCTTCTTGTCGGCCATCAGATGTCCAAGCGCTGGAAGATGACGGTCAGCGTCGAGGCGGCCACCACCATCCAGACAATGGCCTGTACAACAGCCGCGGTCGTCGCTTCGCCCACCGCCTGCGCACTGCGCCCGGCGTTCAGGCCCTGGCGGCAGCCTGCCAGCGCGACCAGTACCGCGTAGACACTGCCCTTGAGCAGGCCGACGAACAGGTCCCAGCCCGCCAGCGCCTCGCGGGTGGTCGTCAGATAGGCCATGGGCGGGACGTCGTAAAGCAGGACGGCCACCGCCCCGCCCACCGCCAGCCCGGCCACGCCGGCGCACAGCGTCAACAGCGGGCCGGTGACGAGCAGGGCCAGCATGCGCGGCAGCACCAGGTGCTCGACCGGGTCCACCCCCAGCGTCGTCAGCGCGTCGATCTCCTCGCCGGCGCGCATGCTGCCAATCTGGGCCGCAAACGCAGCACCGACGCGGCCAGCCAGCACGATGCCCACGACCAGGGCCGCGATCTCGCGCACGACGCCGATGGTGACGAGGTTGGCGATGAAGCTCTGCGCGCCGAAGCGCTGCAGCTGCTCGGCGCCCATATAGGCCACGATCAGGCCCACCAGGCTGCTGACCAGCAGCACGATGGGCAGGCTGCGCGGTCCGGTCTGCTCGATCTGCCAGAGCCAGTCGCTCATGCGCATCGCGCTGCGGCCACGCATCAGTCGTCCGAGGGCGGCCAGCGTGTCGCCGATGAAGACCAGGGTCTTGCGCCATTCGGGATCGGGCGCTTCCTCGTCATCGGCCACCGGCTTCTGCTTGGGCGCCTGAGCCTGCGGAAGGCTCAGGCCCAGCAGCGGCTGCAGCCCGCGCGGCAGGCCGGCGAAGTCGAGCTGGACGCCGCCGCGCGCCAGTGGCGCCAACAGCTGCCACAGCGCGCCGGCCAGCGGCGGCTGCCAGTGCGAGAGCGCCTCGCTGTCGAAGCCCAGCCGCGTGCCGTCGGCCACCGGCAGTTCTGCGGGCGGCTTGGGCAGCTCTGCGCCGCTCAGGTCGCCAGACAAGACCAGGCGCCACTGCTGGCCCTCACCCTCCCAGCGCGCCTCGCCCGTGCCGGAAGCGCCGGACGAAGGGAGGGGAGCTGACAAGGTATGGGACATGACAGCTCATGCTCTGTCCCGGCTGCGCGTTCGCGGCCCGGACGCCGACGGCGCGATTTGTAGGACGGCGCGCCGCCGCACCGGCCCTGTCGGTGTGGGCCGACACGCCAATGGCGGCGTGGATGACCGCGCCCGCGCGCGCCAACGCTCAAAGTTGTAGCCCGCCCAGCCGATTCAGGAGCCCGCCATGAAACCCACTGCCAAGACGCCCGTCCAAGGCGACGGCCTGCAAGGCGAAGGCAACTACGCCGCCGCTCGCCGCCACCGCGAGTCCGTCGAGAAGTTCGTCAAGAGCGGCGCGGTCGAGCCTCCGGCCCGTGAGGCTGCACCCCACAACATCGACGAAGCCCGCGAGATGCGCGACGCCGAACAGGCTGGCAAGAGCCACGCCAAGCGATGAGCAAGACCATCAACCCCGATGCCGCCCGGCCCGAGGGCAAGCCCTCGCTGCCGCATGAGCGTGACCAGCAGAACACGGCGACCAACCCCGAGCCGGACCCGCAGGTGCACCGCGCCGCGCGCGATCTCCAGCAGGGCCAGGTCGACACCGACCTGCGCGCCACGCCGGGGCTGGACGCCGATAAACGCGGCGGCATGGTGAAGGGCGGAGAACACGGCGCCGGCGACCAGAAAACGCGCCGCTAGGACGGCATCAGCCGCTGCACGACCTGGTTGCGACCCTGGGCCTTGGCTTGGTAGAGGCCGGCGTCGGCGCGGTTGATCAGGCCGTCCAGCGTCTCCTCCGGCCGCGCCGTGGCCACGCCAATGCTGACGTGGCAGCGCGGCAGGGCCGCGTCCCCCTCGGTGCTGGTGCGCAGGCGTTCGGCCACGGCCAGCGCCTGGGCGGCATCGGTGTCGGGCAGCAGGGCGACGAACTCCTCGCCGCCGTAGCGGCCCAGCACGGCCGGCCGGCGCAGCACGGCATGCGCGCGTTCGACGAAGTCGGCCAGCACGCGGTCGCCCACCAGGTGGCCGTGCTCATCGTTGATGCGCTTGAAATGGTCCAGGTCCAGGTCCAGCATCAGCACCGACAGTGGGCGGCCCTGCCGCCGGGCCCGTGACAGTTCCGCCTCTCCCGTCGTGTACAGCGCGCGGCGCGTCAGCGCGCCGGTCAGGCTGTCGCGCGTGATGAGACGCTCCAGCTCCTGGCGCAAATGCTCCGAGGCCATCAACACCGTGCCGATGCTGGTCAGCAGCGTGCCGAAGGCCAGCCCCAGCAGGTAGATGACCTGCATGGGCGACGGCGTGAACAGGCCTTCCTGCGGCGGCATGAAGGGCGCCGTCACCGCGCGGGCCAGGATGATGGTGCTGCTCAGCAGCAGCACGACGGCGGTGAAGCGGGTCGCGAAGCTCTGCGCCGGCTGGTTCCAGATGAAGTGCGCATGCCAGGCGCCCGTGCCTCCCAGCAGCAGGCCCATGAACAGCACCCGGTAGCCGTAGGGCCCGGTGAAGAAATGCATGAATGCCACGATGGCGAGTCCGGTCATGCCCAGCAGCGCCCAGCTGCGGGCCGGCAGCGGCTGCTCGAAGAAGCGGTAGCTGCCGGCTACGAACAAGGCGGCGCCGGCAAACATCAGCGCATTCGCCAGGCCGAGGGACAGCAGCTCCGGCAGCGCGCCCCGCAAGGTGAACAGCAGCGCCGATGCGAAACCCACCAGCGGCGCGGCGGCCCAGTGGCCCAGGCCATGGATGGAGGGCGGATAGCTGCGGCGCTGGAAGAACATGACCAGCGCCATCAGGCAGCCCATCACCCCGGTGACGCCGCTGATGGTGCGAAGCTGCAGCATGTCCAGCACGGTCTGACCTTCCGCCAGTCGAAACGCGAGTCTAGGTGGCAAGTTGGTCGGTGGAATGCGGCAAAGTGCCGCGGGGCGCGTGCGCGTGAGTGAATGGTGGCCGGCGCGCAATCCGGATTGATGCGTCGCCCAGATGGGGACTGGCTGGGGGGCAAAGCGCCGCGCCACACTGCGCGCCCATTTCTGTGCCGCCCTGCCTTGATCAGTCCCGACGCGCCCCCGCCCGAGCCCTGCGTAGCGCACTGGCGCCAGCAGTTCCTGCGTGAACTGGCGCAGCCGCTGCCCTGGGTGGAGGGCCTGTTCGACCGCCAGCCCGACATGGTCTTTTCCATCAAGGACCGCAGCGGCCGCTATGTGTCGATCTCCCAGGCCTGCGCCGAACGCTGCGGCCTGGTGCACCAGGGCGACGCCATCGGACGTACCGCGCGGCAGCTGTTTCCGGCCCATATGGCCGAGCGCTACACGGCGCAGGACGAGCAGCTGTTCCGCACCGGCGAGCCCGTGCTCGACAACCTCGACCTGACGCTGTTCGCCAACCGCGAGCCCGGCTGGTGCCTCAGCACCAAGCTGCCGCTGCATGACCGCGCGGGCCAGGTCATCGGGCTGGCCTGCCTGTCGCGCGACCTGGAGGAGCCCAGCCGCTCCGGCATGGTCGACGCGCGCATGGCCGCCGTCGTGGACCTGATGCTGGCGCGTCATGCCGAGCCGTTGGGCATCGAGATGCTGGCCGACCATGCCGGCCTGAACGTCGCGCAGTTCGAGCGGCGCATGAAGAAGATCTTTCGCCTCAGCCCCAGCCAGTACCTCACCAAGCTGCGCATCGACGCCGCGGCGCGGCTGCTGCAGGCCAGCGACCGGCGCATCAGCGACATCGCGCTGGATTGCGGCTTCTGCGACCAGAGCGCACTGACCAAGCAATTCCGCGCGCTGACCGGCCTCACGCCGCGCGCCTTCCGCCAGTGGGTGCGCGACATCCATCCCGAGGCCGCCCAGGCGTGACGCCTTGTATCCGCGCCCCTCGCGGCGCGCCTGGGGCCAACCCAGTCCGGGACAACCCGCGCCGCGCCCAGTAGAGCGGGCCGAAGCCGCGCTGGCGCAGGGGTTTCGCACCTCGCCGATCGCAGCGAATCCGCACAAGACGGGCCTGCGGGCCGTGCGTACGGTGCGCCGCTGCCGCATCGCCTCATCACCGGCGACGGCGCAACACAGGAGACACCCATGAAGACATTGCACCGCCTGGCCACGAGCCTGGCGCTGGGCGCGCTGGCCACGCTGGCCCAGGCCCACGACACCCCGCAGCAGCAGGCACCACGCCCCAGCCAGCGCAGCGCCCTGCCGCCTTCGCCCGAGCAGGCGCAGTACCGGCTGCAGACGGCGCCGCGCGACAGCGTCAAGCCCGTCGCCGGCCGCGTGAAGGCGCTGGCCGCGCGGCCTTGCGAGGACATGAGCGTGCTGGCCGGCCTGCAGGGCAGCGCGCTGGCCGATTACGTCGCCAACCTGCCGGCCTTCGACTGCCACTACGGCCTGTTCTCGCTCGGCGGCACGCGCGCGGCCAGCGTGTTCAGCGCCGCCAACTTCACGGCCGTGGCGCAGCGCTTCGCGCAGGAGGCCACCAGCTACGACGCCAGCAACATCCGCCTCGTCAACCTGACGCTCTACCTGCGCGCGGGCTACTACGTGGCCAGCGGCGGCAACGGCCCCATGCCGCCTGCGGCGGTGCGCGAGGTCACGCGCGGCGTCATCGGCGGCCTGCTCGACAACGGCCTGCTGATGCGCGCCAACACTCCCGGCTACACCACGGCCGGCGAGGTGATGACGCTGATCACCAACCAGAACGACGAGCTGTACTACATGCCGCGGCTGCGCGGCCTGGTCACGCGCTTCACCAACACGGCGGCCAACCCCCGCGCCGTGCAGGCGCTGACCGAGCGCACCGCGGCCGCCGGCTTCACCGGCGCGCTGACGGTGATGTACTACGTGCACTGGCGTGATGGCGCGACAGCCGCGCTGCAGAACGACCCCAGCACCACCCAGGCGCTGTACGGCTTCGTGCGCGGCAACCGCGCCGCCCTGCTGGGCACGGCCAACGACTACCAGCTCAACGACGCGCTGCGCGAGGCGCTGCGCTACGGCCGGTACCCGGCGCTGCTGCCCACGGTCAGCCAGGAGATCCGTGACACGCTGGCCAACAGCCGGCCCGGTGACAACAGCGTCTCGCTGTGGGCCGCCGCGGCCGAAGCCGTCAGCTACTACGACAACGCCAACTGCGCCAGCTACGGCACCTGCAACTACAAGACGACGCTGGCCGACGCCGTGCTCAAGGTCACGCAGCGCTGCAGCGACACCTTGCGCGTGCGCTCGCAGTCCCTCACCGCCGCGCAGCTGGCCGACACCTGCAGCCAGCTGGCGACCGAGGAGGCCTATGCGCACACCATGCTGAAGACGCGGCGCTTGCCCGTCGCCAACGACAACAACGGCGCGCTGGAGGTGGTCGTGTTCGACGACTACGCGAACTACCAGAAGTACGCCTCGCTGATCTATGGCATCAGCACCGACAACGGCGGCATGTACCTTGAAGGCAACCCCGCCGATGCGGCCAACCAGGCGCGCTTCGTCGCCTACAAGGCCACCTGGCTGCCCGACTTCCAGATCTGGAACCTCAAGCACGAGTACATCCACTACATCGACGGCCGCTTCGACATGGCCGGCGACTTCGCGCTGGGCACGTCCAAGCCCACCGTCTGGTGGATCGAGGGCATTGCCGAGTACCTCTCGCTGGGCAACAACGACCAGGCGGCCATCGACGCTGCGCGCACGGCGCAGTACAGGCTCAGCGACATCTTCGGCAACACCTACGAGATGGCCGACTACGTCAATCGCGCCTACCGCTGGGGCTATATGGCCACGCGCTTCATGGTCGAGCGCCACCGCAGCGACGTGGATGCCAACCTCGCCCTGTTCCGCCTGGGCGACTACACCGGCTACCAGGCGCGCATGCAGGCCATCGGCACGCGCTACGACGCCGAGTTCGCCAACTGGGTGGCCAGCGCCACCACCGCCGGCCAGCCGCCGCTGCCCGCCGACCCTGCCCTGCCCGCCTGCAGCGGCGACCCGCGCTATCTGGGCCGCAACTGCGCCATCGCCCTGCCCGCCGGGACGGTGAACTACCTGTATCTGCGCCTGCCGGCGGGCGCGAGCAATGTGCGCATCTTCAGCAGCGGCGGCAGCGGTGACCTGAGCCTGTCCGTGGACTACGGCCGCTGGCCCACCGCGACCCAGTACCTGGCCCGCTCCGCGCAGACCGGCACGGCGCAGAGCGTCAACCTGGCCCAGCCCGGTTCGTCCGACTGGTACTACGTCGTGCTCGGCTCCAAGGACCCGCGCGCCAGCTACAGCGGCGTGAGCATCGCCGCCACCTACGACCTTCCCAAGCCCTGACGCGAAGGGGCGAAACGCGATCGTCCCGGGGCGGGCGGCGGCGGCGGCGGGGTCAAAGCCCGCTACGCTGCCGGCCATGTCGATCCTGCCGCGCCGCTGGCGCCTGCCCTATTTCGCCGTGCTGGCCATCATCGGCCTGCTGCTGAGCATTTCCGCGCTGCAGTCCTACCGCCTCTCGGGTGGCAACCAGCCCTGGGAGCCCTTCCTGTGGGAGTTCAGCTCCGTCATCGTCATCGGCCTGCTGGCCCTGGGCGTGCATGCCCTGCTGGGCCAGTTGCGGGGCCGACCCTGGCCGCAGCAGCTGGCAGCGCACGCGGTCGCGATGCCGCTGTTCAGCCTGCTGCACATTGCCGGCATGTTCGGCCTGCGCTTCGCGGTCTATGCGTTGGCCGGCGCGGGCTACCACCCCGACGATCTGGCCACGGTGCTGGTCTATGAGGGTGGCAAGGACGCGGTCAGCTATCTGAGCTTCTGCCTGATCTCACGCGGCGTCTGGATGGCCCAGGCCGCTGCCGCGCGGGCGCAGGAGCTGGACCGCGCCCGCCGCGAGCTGGC
This sequence comes from Roseateles sp. P2_H4, assembly GCF_056403315.1. Classification (NCBI taxonomy): domain Bacteria; kingdom Pseudomonadati; phylum Pseudomonadota; class Betaproteobacteria; order Burkholderiales; family Sphaerotilaceae; genus Roseateles; species Roseateles sp. P2_H4. The sequence goes on from NZ_JBFUFR010000007.1 coordinate 26,113, forward strand.
CGAGGTGCGCCTGGCGCGCCTGGCCGACCAGGTGCAGCCTCATTTCCTGTTCAACACGCTGAACCTGATCTCGTCGGTGATGTACGAGGACGTGGCGCGTGCCGACCGGCTGCTGTGCCAGCTCGCCGACCTGCTGCGCCAGACCCTGGCGGCCCAGCAGCGCGCCGAGCACACGGTGCGCGAGGAGCTGGCCCTGGTGCAACCGTTTCTCGAGCTGATGCAGGCGCGCTTTGGCGCCGAGCGACTGGTGGTGCAGATCGAGGCGGACGCGGCCGCCGCGGACTGCCGGCTGCCGGCCCTGCTGCTGCTGGCGCCGGTGGAGAACGCGGTCAAGCATGACGTGGCGCGGCACCGTGGCCGCGTGACGGTCAGCGTCGTCGCCAAGCGCATCGGCGAGCGCCTGCATCTGAGCGTCAGCAACCATGGCGACACACCGGTGCCCGAGTCGCCGCCCGATCCCGAGGGAGGCCTGGGCCTGCGCAATCTGCGAGAGCGGCTGGCGGGGCGCTATGGCGATGCGGCCAGCGTCGGCTTCGGGCCCGATGGCGCCGGCATGAGCCTGACGGTGGAGCTGCCATGCGGGTGCTGATCGTCGACGACGAGCCGGCTGCGCGGTCCAAGCTGCGGCGCCTGCTCGCGGCCGAGGTCGACATCGCCGAACTGCTGGAGGCGAACGACGCGCCGGCGGCCCTCGCCCTGGTGCGCTCGCTGCCGGCGCCGCCCGATCTCGCCCTGCTCGACATCGAGATGCCCGGTGGCAATGGCGTGCAACTGGGTGCCGCCCTGCGCGAGGCCGGTGTGCGCTGCATCGTCTTCTCGACGGCGCACGCCGAACACGCGCTGCGGGCCTTCGAGCTGGCGGCGCTGGACTATCTGCTCAAGCCCTACACGGCCGAGCGCCTGAGCGCGGCGCTGGCGCGGGTGCGCGAGCTGCTGGCGCGACCCGCGGCGCCGGTCGGTGAATGGTGGGTGGAGGGCGAGCGCATCCGGCTTTCCGAGGTGCACTGGATCTCGGCCGCCGACAACTACATCGAGCTGCACCTGCCGCCGCGCAGCCTGCTGGAGCGCGCGACGCTGGCCGACGCGCTGGAGCGCCCGGGCTGGGCGGCGCGCTTCCTGCGCGTGCACCGCAGCCATGCGGTCAACATGGCCCATGTTCAGCGCATCGAGCGTCTCCCGACTGGCGAGGCGGTCCTGACACTTGCCAGCGGAGACACGCTGCGCGTGTCGCGCGGTTATCGCGCGGTGTTGGACGCGTTCGCCCCATAAATCCCACTACTCGCCCCGGCGCCCTCGCGCCGCGCGAGCCCGGCCGCGAAGCTGGCGGCCATGAACACAAACCGCCTGCCCTTCCTCGACGGCCTGCGCGTCGCCGCCTTCGCGCTGCTGATCCCTTATCACGTCGGCATGTACTACGTGACCTGGGACTGGCATGTGAAGAGCGCGGCGGCCAGCAGCGCCCTCGAGCCCTTCATGCAGCTCAGCTCGCCGTGGCGCCTGGGCCTGCTGTTCCTGATCGCTGGCGCGGCCTGCCAAGGGCTGTTCGCCAAGCGCGGCATGCTGGGCACGCTGAAGGACCGCTCGCTGCGCCTGCTGCTGCCGCTGATCTTCGGCATGGTCGTCATCGTCACGCCGCAGGCTTACTTCGAGGTGTTGACCAAGGCGCCCGACGTGCTGCCGGGGGACGGCGGCTACCTGGATTTCTGGCGCTTCTATCTGACCGCCGGCAAAGCCTGCCGCGGCAACGACTGCATGAGCATGCCGACCTGGAACCATCTGTGGTTCCTGCCCTATCTGTGGCTGTACGCGGTGCTCGGTGCGCTGGTGGCGCGCTTCGTCACCGTCTCCCGCGAACTGAAGCTGCCGACCTGGGCCTGGCTGTTGCTGCCCGCCGTGCCGCTGGCGTTGATGCGTATCTTCATCAAGCCGCTGTTCCCCATCGAGCACGACCTGGTGCACGACCTCTACAACCATCTGCAGTACGGCTGGCTGTTCGCCATCGGCTGGGCCAGCCGCACGCCGCTGGCCCAAGGCTTCTGGGCCGCGGCATTGCGGCTGCGTTGGGTGGCCCTCGGCGTCTCGCTGGCGGGCTGGGCGGTGCTGTTGGTCTTCAATCAGCAATATGCCGAGGTGACGCCCAGCGATGCCATCCTGACCGCCGCCCGCACGCTGCGCGGCTCGCTGACCTGGTTTGCCATCGTCGCCGCCTGCGGCTGGGCTCAGCGCGCCTTCACCCGTGAGTCGCCGTTGCTGCGCGAGGCGAGCAAGGCGGTGTTCTGCCTCTACATCCTGCACCAAAGCGTCATCGTCGTGCTCAGCCAGTGGCTGAAGCCGCTGGCCATGCCCTGGGGCTTGGAAGCCGTGCTGCTGATCGCACTGACCGGCATCGTCAGCGGCGCGGCCTATCTCTTGCTGCGCCGCGTGCCGGGCCTGGCCCTGCTGGTGGGCATTCAGCGCACGCCGCGCAAGGCGACACCGTCCACGCCGCGCGTGATGGGGCAGTTGACGACGATGCCGGTCACGTCGAACTCGACCTCGCCCGAGGCCTGAGCGCCCAGTAGTGCTTCCTCGGAGCGCAGCTCGTGCCGTGATTTGCCCGGCTTCCAGTGCACCAGCACCAGCCGCCACAGCGGGCTGTAGTTCGGGTCCGGCCGCGCCGCGCCGACGGCCGCAGGGCCGGAGGCGAAGACGCTGACCTGCGCGCCGTCGGCGAACTTGTAGACACGCTCCGTCAGCGAGGCCGAGCCTGCACCGACGGCGCCGGCCAGGCGTGGCACGTGGTTGATGCCGGCCTGCGCGGCCATGGCTGCATCGGAGATGTCCGTCGTCACGTACTCGACGCGCTTGCCGTCCACCCAGGCCTGCTCGCGCGGCAGCGTGATGCCGGAAGCGCAGGCGCAAAGCAGGGCGGGGAGCAGAAGCCAGTGGCGGTTGTTCATGGGTGCTATGGTGCGCCGCCCGTTCAAAGCTGACCCGCCATGATCGAGAAATTCCTGCCCGCCGCGCTGCTGTTTTTTGCGAGCCTGGCCTGGGCTGTCGAGCCGCCGCCCGTCGAGCCCGCCTATATCGCCGTGCGGCCCATGATTGCCGACCAGCAGCGCCTCGTGGCGCCCAACGCCATCGAGGTCAGCGAGGCCGTCGAGCTGGGCGGGCTCAAGCAGTGGATCACCATCCGCGGCGCCGACCGCGCCAACCCGGTGCTCATCTATGTGCATGGCGGACCGGGTGCGGCCGAGATGGGGCGCAGCTGGCCCTACCAGCGCGGCTGGGAGGACTTCTTCACCGTCGTGCAGTGGGACCAGCGCGGCACGGCCAAGACGCTGCGTTCCGGCGGTGAAGCCGCCAATACCGCCGAGCTGACGCGCGAGCGCATGGCCAAGGACCTGATTGAACTGATGGCCCTGGTGCGCCAGCGCCTCAAGGTCGAGCGCGTCATCCTGCTGGGCCATTCCTGGGGCAATGTCATCGGGCTGGATGCGGCCATGACGAAGCCGGAGTGGGTCAGCGCCTATGTCGGCGTCGGGCCCCTGATGAATCTGCAGGCCAACGAGCGCGCGCAGTACGAGGGCCTGCTGGCCGAGGCGCGTCGGCGCAAGGACGTGACCGCCCTGGCTGAACTCGAAGCCATCGCACCCTATCCGGGCGAGGGCGACATCCCCTTCGCCAAGGTCAATGTCGCGCGTCGGTGGGTGCAGGCCTATGGCGGCCTGGCGGCCTACCGCGACAACGCCAATTTCTACTTCCGCGCCGCGCGGCTGTCGCCCTATTACGAGTTCGAGGACCGCCTGGCCATCGACCAGGGCGGCCAGCTGTGCGTGCCGGCGCTGCTGCCCGACATGAAGCGGGCCGACCACACGCAGATCCGCGCCACGCGCTTCCCGGTGCTGATGTTCCTGGGTCGCCACGACCTGACGACGCCGGCCTCGGTCATCGAGCCCTGGCTGGCCCAGCTGAAGGCGCCGTCAAAGAAGCTGGTCTGGTTCGAGCACTCGGCGCACCTGGCGCCGCACGAGGAGCCGGGCAAGTTCCTGGTCGCCCTCGTCGAGCATGTGCGGCCGCTGGCGGCGCGCTAACGCCAGTAGAGCGGGTAGGTTCGCCGACAGGCGCGGTGGTAGAGCACCGCGACAACGACCATGGTCAGTGCACCGAACAGCGTCGGGAAGAGCAGGAAGCTCCACTTCGGTGCGACCAGGAAGACGATGACGGGATTCGAGCCGGCGGGTGGGTGCAGGGTGCGCGTCAGCATCATCAAGGCCACCGACACGGCGGTGGCCAAGGCCAGCGACCACCAGCTCGGGCCGAACAGCGCCAGCACGCCCAGGCCCACCGCCGTACAGATGACATGGCCGCCGACCAGGCTGCGGGGCTGCGAGAAGTGCAGCTCCGGGAAGGTGAAGACCATCACCGCACTGGAGCCGAAGGAGCCCAGCAGCAGCAGCCAACCCAGGTTGTAGGAGGCAAAGGCCAGCACGCCGATGATGGCGAAGACGCCGGCACAGGCGACGACGCCGCTGCGCAGGCTGTAGCTCGGCGCCTGGCTGGGCCGACGGGCGATGGGCGCCGGCTCGGAGGGCCGTGCCACGACGCCGGATGCAAGCTCGCTCATGGATGTCCTCGGCAGGTCTGGCAGATCTAGCAAGGATCACGCCGGACCGCGGCAAAAAAAACGGGGGCAGGCCAGCGGCCACGCCCCCTGCAAACGCCGCCGACACCTCACTGCGGCGGCGTGGAGACCGGGATCAGGCGGGGCGGGCGGCGGTGCTGCCCGGGACGGCGTCCAGCTCGCCCGAGGCGCGGGCCTTGCGGCCGTAGACCAGCTCGAACACGGGCGTGGCCATCATGGTGGTTACCACCGCCATCAGCACCAGCATCGAGAACAGGGCCGGGCCGATGATGCCCTTCTGCAGGCCGATGTTGATGATGATGAGCTCCATCAGGCCGCGCGAGTTCATCAGCGCGCCGATGCCCAGCGCCGTGCGGTTGTCTTCACCCGCCATGCGGGCCGCCAGGTAGCAGGCACCGAACTTGGCCAGCACCGAGGCCACCAGCACGCCCAGCGCGATCAGCAGCAGCTGGACCGAATTGATCATGTCCAGGCGCGTGTTCAGGCCGGAGTAGGTGAAGAACATCGGCAGCAGCAGGATCACGGCCAGGGGCTCGACCTTCTTCTTCAGCTCGGTGGCGAACAGGCCGCGCGGCATGACGGCGCCGAGGATGAATCCGCCGAAGATGGCGTGGATGCCGACGGCGTCCATGATGAAGGCCGACAGGCAGAAGAGCGCCATCGTGATGCCCAGCACCGTGGTGCTCATCTCGCCCTCGCGCTCGACGATGCGGCCCAGCGGTGCCAGCAGCTTGCGACCGAACAGCATGATGAAGGCGGCATAGATGACGCCGCCGCCGATGGCCAGCACCGCAACGCCCGGGCCCGCGCCGAAGGCAGCCAGCACCAGCGCCAGCACGCACCAGGACACGGCGTCGTCGAAGGCGCCGGCCGTCAGCGACAAGGTGCCGAGCGACGTGTTGGCCAAGCCGCGTTCGTTGATGATGCGGGCCAGCATCGGGAAGGCCGTCAGGGCGATGCAGGCACCCATGAAGAGGGTCGCATTGGTCGTTGAGATGCCTTCGGCGAACAGCCCAGGCACCTGCAGGAGCAGTGGCGTGATCAGGAAGGCGATGAAGAAGGGTGCGGTGATGCCGGCCACCGACACGCCAATGGCGCTCTTGGCCTTGGTCGCGAAGTGATCCAGCCGCAAAGTCGTGCCGACGAGGAACATGTACAGGCCCACGCCGAGCTGCGCGCCGGTGTACAGGACGTTCTTCATCTCCTTGGGAAAGATGGCGGCCTGGGTTTCGGGCGCCAGCAGGCCGAACAACGACGGGCCAAGGAGCACGCCCGCGATCATTTCGCCGACGACCTGGGGCTGCCCGAGGAACTTGCTGCCGAACCATCCGACGATGCGGCAAGCCAGCAGGATGATGGCCAGCTGCAGGAAGAAGTGGATGCTGAAGTCGCCCGGCGCGTAGGTCTTGGCGGCTGCGGCCGCAGCGGGGCCATGCTTGGCGAACACGTCGCCCAGGATGGCAAGAAGATCGAATTCCATGGCTGTTCCTCTAGATTTCTTGTCGCTGCCACGCACCGTCTCGCGGTTTTGTACAGCGTTGTCTGCCTCTTTTGGTGAAAGCGCATTCACCGTGCAGAACACTTTGCCAGCCGCGTTTCAGGTGTCCATTGGGTTGAACCGATCCGAGCCTATGTACCTACATCCCAATTGCGCGATTGAAGGTACGTAGGTACATTGGCAGCGCCATGAAGCTCCTCACCAGCCGCGAGTTCAATCGCGACGTCAGCCTCGCCAAGCGGGCCGCCCAAGTCGAGCCGGTGCTGATCACCGACCGCGGTCAGCCCACCCATGTGCTGATGAGCATCGGCGAGTACCGCCGCCTGAGCGGCGAGGGCGAGAGCATCCTGGAGCTGCTGGCCATGCCCGAGACGCTGGCCATCGACGCGGCCGATGCGGCGGCGGACGGTGCCTGGGATCACAGGGAAAGCCTCTGATGTTCCTGCTCGACACCGGCATCGTCCTGGAACTTCGCAAGGCCAAGGCCGGCCAGTCCGATGCGGGCCTGGCCGCCTGGGCCGCCGGCCTGCCTCGGCAGAAACTCTTCATGTCGGCGCTGAACCTGCTGGAGATCGAGAACGCCGCCGCTCGCCTCGGCCGCAAGGACCGTGCTGCCGGCCTGGTCGTGCGGGACTGGATCGACAACCGCGTGCTGCCTGCCTTCGAAGGCCGTGTGCTGCCGGTGGACGCGGCTGTCGTGCGCCGCCGCGCCCAGCTGCCCTATGCCAACACGCGCGACGGCTTGCTGGCTGCGACGGCGTTGGAGCATGGCCTGACCTTCGTCACGCATCGCGTGTCGGCCTTCCGCGTCGGCCGCGTCAAGCTGCTCAACCCCTCCGGCTATATCGCCCAGCCCAGCGAAGAGGACGAGGACTGGGCCCACGGTGCCCAGACCGGCCACCAGTGGCTGAAGAACCTCTATACGAGAGCATGAACAAGCGACGCATCCTCATCGTCGGCGGCGGCACCGCCGGCTGGCTGACCGCTGCCTACCTGGCCAAGGCCCTGAAGCTGTCCGAGCGCCCCCATCTCGAAGTGACGGTGCTGGAGTCGCCCGACATCAGCAGCGTCGGCGTCGGCGAAGGCACCTTCCCCACCATCCGCAGCACGCTGCAGTTCCTGGGCATCGACGAGGCGCGCTTCATCCGCGAGACCTCGGCGACGCTGAAGCAGGGCATCCGCTTCGTCGACTGGGCGCGCACGCCCACGGCGGGCCAGCATCAGCAGTTCTTCCATCCCTTCGAGGCGCCCTTCTACACGGAGGACCTCAACCTGGTGCCCTACTGGCTGCTGCAGGACGAGGCCGGGCGCATGCCCTTCGCCGAGGCCATGACGCTGCAGGTGCGCGTCGCCGAGGCGCATCGCGCACCCAAGCGGGCCGGCGAGGCGCCCTATGCGGCGCCGCTGAACTACGCCTATCACTTCGATGCGCTGAAGCTCGCCAAGCTGCTGGCCGAGCGCGCCCGCGAACTCGGTGTGCGCCATGTGCAGGGCACGGTGACGGACGTGTCGCTGGATGCAACGGGCTCCATCGCCCACCTCGACACCGCCCAGCAGGGCCGCTTCGAGGCGGAGCTTTATATCGACTGCACGGGCTTCCGCGCCGAGTTGATCGGCCGGGCCCTGGGCTCGAACTTCAAGTCCGTCCGCCACCAGCTCTTCGTCGACCGCGCCCTGGCCTGCAAGGTGCCGCTGGATGCCAACGCGACGATGGAGAGCAGCACCATCGCCACCGCCCACGAGGCCGGCTGGCTGTGGGAGATCGGCCTGAACGGTGCGCGCGGCATCGGGTGCGTCTACTCCAGCGACCACCTCAGCGACGACCGCGCCGCCGACATCCTGCGCGCCTACTGCGGCGCCGGCCACGAAGACCTGGGCGTGCGCAGCATCCCCTTCACGCCCGGCTATCGCGAGCAGCAGTGGGTGAAGAACTGCATCGCCGTCGGACTGTCGGCCGGCTTCCTGGAGCCGCTGGAGGCCACCGGCCTGGTCCTCATCGAAGCGGCCGTCGGCATGATCGCCGAGATGCTGCCGCACAGCGGCCCCATCCACGCGCCGGCGCGGCGCTTCAACGAGCTGATGACGGCGCGCTTCGAGAACATCATCAACTTCCTGAAGCTGCATTACTGCCTGAGCCAGCGCCAGGAACCCTTCTGGCGCGACAACGCCCAGCCTTCCACCATCCCGGACCGCCTGGCCGGCCTGCTGGAGGAATGGCGGCTGCGCCCGCCGGGCCGCTTCGACTTCGTGCTCGACACCGAGACCTTCGCCTTCTTCAACTACCAGTACATCCTCTACGGCATGGGCTTCGCGACCGACCTCAGCGCCGGCCGCAGCGACTTCCCGCAGATGGCGGACGCCGACAAGCTCTTCGCCAAGATCCAGCGTTTTGCCGACCGCGCCATCGCCGACCTGCCCAGCCACAGGGCGCTGATCCAGCAGATCAACGCGGGGCGCTGAAGGCCTGCAGTGCCGAGGGCGTGTCCAGCGGCCTGAGCGACTTCTGCCACCAGCCCACGTCGCGCCACTCGCCGTTCTTGAAGCCGACGTTGCGATAGACCCCCAAGGGCTCGAAACCCACCGCCTCGTGCAGGCCCACGCTGCCCGCGTTCGGCAGTGCGACACCGGCGAAGGCCTGGAAGTAGCCCAGCTCGGCCAGCAGCGGCAGCAGCTTCTCGTACAGCGCCCGGCCCACGCCCTGGCCGCGCGCGTCCTCGCGCACATAGACGGTGGTGTCGACCGACCATTGATAGGCGGCGCGCTCGCGGTGCTTGCTCGCGTAGGCATAGCCGCAGACGGCGCCCTCGCTGTCCTCGGCCACCAGCCACGGCAGGGCGGGCAGCGTCTTCTCGATGCGCGAGCGCATCTCGGCCGCATCGGGTGGCTCGGTCTCGAAGGAGATCGTCGTGTGCTGCACGATGGGGCCGTAGATGGCGGCGACGGCCGCGGCGTCGTCGGAGGTGGCGGTGCGGATCTTCAAGAGGGCGTCTCCACGGGTTCAGCAAGGGTGCGGGCCGGCGCCCGGATCAGCAGCAGGGCCGCCAGCGCGCTCAGGCCCAGGGCGGCGGAAAACCACAGCACGCGCGTGCCGAAACCGGCCAGCAGCAGGCCGAACAGCCAGGGCGAGAGCGCCTGCGCCAGGCGCGCGGGCAGCACCAGCAGGCCCTGTCGCTGCCCATAGCCTTGCGCGCCGAACAGCGCCAGCGGCAGCGTGCCCTTGGCAATCGTCAGGATGCCGTTGCCCGCGCCATGCAGCAGCGCAAAGGCGGCGACGGCGGGGGCGCCCAGCAGCGCCAGCAGGGCCGCGCCGAGCGGGTGCATCAAGGCCGCGGCGCGGGCGGAATGCAGGGGATGCAGATGCCTCAGCAGGCCGAACTCCAGCAGACGCCCGGCGACCTGGGCAGGCCCGACGAGGGCGCTGACGAGGATGACAGCCGTGGGCGCCGCGCCCACTGCAGCCAGCAGCCGCGGCAGATGGGCGGCCATGGCCGTGCTGATGAACCAGCTGACCGCGAACACCCAGGCCAGCAGCGCCGCCGTCAGCGCCGGCGGCTTGCCCGACGCGTCTGCCGCCGCGCCGGTGGCGGCCGCGACGGGGGTGGGCAGCGCGCGCGGTAGCCAGGCATTGAGCGGCAGGCCGATGAGGAGGTGCAGCCCCGCCCAGGCCCAGCAGGCGCCGCGCCAGCCGAAGGCGTGCTCCAGCGCCGCCGTCAGCGGCCAGCCCACCGTGCTCGCAAAGCCGGCGATCAAGGTGATGCCGGTGATGGGGCCGCGCGCTTCCTGGCCGTAAAGCCGCACCAGCGATGCGAACGCCGCTTCATACAACCCGCCGCCCATCGCGACGCCCATCACCAGCCAGGCCGCGAACAGACCCCTGGGGCCGCTGGCCAGGGCCATGGAGGCCAGGCCCAGTGCGAACAGGCCGCTGGTGGCCATCAGCACCGACCGGCCGCCCCAGCGGTCGATGCGCCGACCCGAATGCGGCCCCACCAGGGCCGACACGACCAGGGCCACCGAGAAGGCCGCGAACACGGTGGGTTCGTCCACGGCCAATTCGGCCGCCATCGGCCGCGCCAGCAGGGCCGGCAGGTAATAGGACGAAGCCCAGGCCAGGGTCTGGGCGATGCCCAGTGTGGTGACGACGCGGACGCGGCTGTTGCCCATCGTCAGCCGCAGCAGCGGGAGGCCCGCGGTTCTGCTTCGACGGCGGGCCGGGGTGCGCAGCCGCTCGGTCCGCAACCCTTCTTGGGCGCATCGACGGGGGCCGAGCAGACACCCGTCTCCGGCAGCTCCAGCTCGACACGGGCCGCCGCCATCAGGTCGCCCGCGATGGCGGCAACCACCGAGCGCGCCTGCTCGAAGCCGGTGGCCATCAGGAAGGTGGGGGCGCGGCCATAGCTCTTGACGCCCAGCGTGTAGAAGCCCGGCTCCGGGTGGGCCAGCTCGCGGTGGCCATGCGGGCGCACCGTGCCGCAGCTGTGCAGATTGGGATCGATCAGCGGGCCCAGCGCCTCGGTCGATTCCAGCCACGGATCGAGCTTCAGGCGCAGCTCGCTGGTGAGGGCCAGGTCGGGCCGCTGGCCGGTCGCGCAGACGATCTCGTCGATGCCGTCGACGACCACGGGCTGCTGCTGCGCATCCAGCCCGTGCACGCGCAGTTGCCCGCCCATGCGCTCGATGCGCGTGATGCGCAGGCCGCTGAAGAACTCCAGCGCGCCGCCGTCACGCAGCCGGCGCAGCGACGCACCCAGTGCGCCGCGGGCGGGCAAGGCGTCCGCATCGCCGCCACCGAACACGCGCTGCAGTGACGGTGCACGCACCGCCCAGGCCAGCTGCGTGCCGGGCGACTGCCGGGCCAGTTCGGCCAGCGACAGCAGCGCGTTCGCCGCCGAGTGGCCGGCGCCGACGACGAGGGTGCGGCGGCCCTCGTAGCGCTCGCGCAGCGCGCCCATCACGTCGGGGATGCCGTAGAAGATCTGCGCCCGCGCCTCGGCTTCGCCGATGGCCTGCAGGCCGTTGGCGCCGACCGGGTTGGGTTGGTTCCAGGTGCCCGTCGCGTCGATGACGGCGCGGGCGCGCAGTTCGTGCAATTGACCGTGCTGCTCATAGCGCACGAGGAAAGCGGCTTGATCGCGGCCGGCGCTCTTGACCTTGTCAAAGCCCTCGCGGCTGACGGCCACGACGCGTGCGCCCAGCTTCAACGACGTGGCCACCTGCGGCAGGGCGGCAAACGGCTTGAGCACGCGCTCGACCACCTCGCCGGCCTGGGGCAGCTCGGCCGCCGGTGGCGCCGTCCAGCCGGTGGGCGCCAGCAGGCGTGCCATCGCGGCGTCGACGTCGAACTGCCAGGGCGAGAACAGCTGCACATGGCCGTAGTCGACGAGATTCGCGCCGACCACCGCACCGGCCTCCAGCGCGACGAAGGGCAGGCCTCGTTCGATCAACTGAGCGACAGCCGCCAGGCCGACCGGACCGGCGCCGAGCACGGCGACCGGCAACGCGCCGTCGGCAACGGGCGCCTCGCGCAGCACCAGCGTCATCAGCGCCGCGCAGGCCGGGCAGGCGCCCTGGAATTCGGCCGAGGCCTTGAGCGCCGCCGGCACGTCTTCGATCTTCATGCGCTTGAAGCCGTATTGCGCAAAGTACTCGGGCGCCGTCACCGTCAGCAGGTACAGAGCCGCGATGTCTCGCGAACGGGCTTCCTGCAGCAGCCGCTCGACGAGCAGCCGGCCGATGCCCTGCTTGTGCAGCCCGGGCGCTATCGCCACTGAGCGCACGAGCGCGATGGTTCCGGCGACATGGCCATACACCTCGGCGCCGGCGCAGCCGACGACTTCACCGCCCTGTGTGGCGAGCAGATAGGTGGACAGATGGCCCTGTGCGCCCTCGGTGGGCAGCTTGTTCGCCAGCAGCAGGGCTTCAACGGCCGGCCAGTCGGCGGCGCCGGCCTGGCGCAGGGAGAGGGTGTCGTTCAACAGCATGATTTGGAATCCTGGGTGGGCTCCCTCAGGGCTTGGGGCGGCAGGCAGCAGGTCGCGGCCGGGTCTTCGCGCAAGGCCTTCAGGAGCGTCAGCAAAGAGGTCTCGACGGCGGCGCGCTCGCGCTCGCTCAAGGACGCCAGCAGCTGCTGGGCGTGGTCGTCGAGGGTCTGGTTCAGCTCACGGACGGTGCGCTCGCCGTCGGCGGTGAGCGTGACGAGCCAGCTCCTTGCGTCGAGCGGGTTCGGCTCCTTGCTCACCCAACCACGGGCTGCCATGGCCTCCACGGCACGCGACACCCAGCTCTTCTCCAGGCTGACCCGTGTGCCGAGTTCCGACAAGGGCAGTGGCCCGGAGCGCCCCAGCTCGGTCAACAGATGGCACTGCGTGCTGGTGGTGCGGCAGCAGTCGGCCACGACGCGCTGGGCGCGGGTGTACAGACGCGCCACTTCGCGCAACAGGCTGCCGGGGGCGGACTCGGTCATTTGGATGTGTGTAGCAACTATCTGGTCGCATGTTCAGGCCCCTATTACTCGTTGTCAATAGCAACTACATCGGTCAAAAAGGCGGGGCTCGAGGCCCCGCACGTTCAGGTCACGGTCAGGCCGCGTGTCGGCTCGTCACCTCGGTGGCGCTGGACAGCACGCGGTTGACCGCCACCGCCAACGCGGCACCCATCAGTTCGGCGATGACAAAGCCCGGCGCGCTGGCCGGCGCGATGCCGGCGAAGCTGTCGCTGAACATGCGGCCGAACACGGCGGCCGGGTTGGCGAAGGAGGTCGACGCGGTGAACCAGTAGGCCGCGCCGATGTAGGCCGCCACCATGGCCGCCACGCGCGAGCCCGGCGCGCGCAGGATGACGAGCACCAGGCCGAAGGTCGCGACCCCTTCCGCGATCCACTGGCCCGTGCCGGTGCGCAGCTTGGACGAGAACTGCAGCACGCTCATGTCGAACATCGCGTGCGCCAGCCAGGCGCCCAGCATGGCGCCCATCAGTTGCGCGGCGACATAGGGCAGCAGGGCCGACACCGCCAGCTCGCCGCGCCAGGCCATGACCGCACTGACCGCCGGATTGAAGTGGGCGCCGCTGACGGGACCGAAGACCTCGATCAGCACATACAGGCCGCCGACGGTGGCCAGCGTGTTGGCCAGCAGCGCGAGGGCGACATTGCCGCCCGACAGGCGGTCGGCCATGACGCCCGACCCGATGACGACAGCCAGCAGCCCGGCCGTGCCCAGGCCTTCGGCGAAGAGTTGGCGGGGCAGGCTCATGCTTGCGAGATCCCGACGAGGGCCTGCTGCAGCTCGGCCCTGCTCAGCGTGGCCAAAGGCAGCTGAAGCAGCTGCAGCATGCGGTAGCCGATGGCCTGGCGCGTCAGTTCGAAGGCGCGGCGCTTGCCTTCATCACCGCCTTCCGCGTTGGACGGGTCCGGGTAGCCCCAGTGCACCTTCACGGGCTGGCCATTGCCGCCAAAGAACACTGGGCATTGTTCGGCCGCCGCGCTGTCGCAGACGGTGATGACGATGGACAAGGGCGGCGCGCCGTCCTGGCTGAACTCGTCCCAGCTCTTGCTGCGGTAACCCGCCGTGTCGACGCCGGCGTTCTGCAGCGCCTCGAGGGCGAAAGGATTGATGCGGCCACTCGGGGCGCTGCCGGCACTGTGGGCCTGCACGTCGCGACCGAGCTTCTTCGCCCAGTGGTTGAGCATGCCTTCGCCGAGGACGCTGCGCGCGGAGTTGTGGGTGCACAGGATGAGGACGTGGGTGGTCATGGTGATCTCAGCAGCAGGCTGCCGTGCCGCTCGGCAGGGCGCAGGCGGCGCCCTGGCAGCAGTTCTCGGTCAGATAGCCCAGCAGTGAATTCATCTGCTCGTAGTGGGCGCGATAGATCAGGTTGCGGCTGGCGCGCTCCTGGGTCACCAGGCCGGCGTTGACCAGTTCCTTCAGATGGAAGGACAACGTGGCCGGCGCCACGCCCAGACCTTCCTGGATGGCGCCGGGCGTCAGGCCGGCGTCGCCGACGACGACGAGGGCGCGGAACACCTGCAGGCGCATGGGCTGTGCCAGCGCGGCGAGGGCTTTGACGACGAGTTGTTCATCCATAATTCCATTATTATCGAATTAATGGACAGCGCGCAAGCGGCAAGGGTTGAAGGGGCTCAGTGCGGGTTGTCGAACTGCCGCGCGACAAAGCGCCAGACCATGCGCGACGCATCCGGCCCATTGGCGTCGCTGAAGCGCTGGCGCGCGGCGCCACCGCTCCAGGCGTGGCCCAGGCGGTCGACCTCCACCAGCGTGGCAACCACCTCGCGCGAGCGCTTGTACTGCGTCACCCGCATGGGGTAGCGCTTGCCGCGGCGCTGTTCCTGTGGTGCCTCCTGCTGCGCGCCGGCGGCCTCGGACCACATCAGTGCCGCCGAGCCGGCATTGCGGGCCGACACGATGCGGTCCGCATCGCCGTGGATGACCATCAGCGGCGGCCAGTCCTGCGCCGCGCCGGTCGGCAGCGGCTGGCGCCAGCCCTGCATCGCGCGGATGGCCGATGTCGGCGTGCTCGCGGCCCCAGGCGGCACGCCCGAGTGCATGACCAGGGCCTTGAAACGATCCGGGTAGCGCGTGGCCAGCAGGGCCGCCATGCTGGCACCGGCCGACAGCCCGGCCACGGCGATGCGCTCGCGGTCGGCCGCGAACAGCACGCAGGTCTGGTCGACGGCCTTCATGATCCAGGCGGCTTCCGCGAAGGCACGGCCCGACTGGGTCTCGAACCAGTTCCAGCAGCCCTGGGCATTGCACAGCCGTGGCTGCTCGGGATAGAGCACCAGGAAACGCTCCCGCGTGGCGACGGCGTTCATGCGCGTGCTGTCGGCGAAGCTCTTGGCATCCTGGTGGCAGCCATGCAGCATGACGAGCAGCGGCAGCCGCTCGCCAAAGCGCACGCCGGCGGGCCGGAACAGGTAGTAGCGGCGCGGTCCATCGGGCGCCATCACCAGGCCCATCAGCCAGCTGCCCCCACCGGACGGCGGCCGGTGACGCTCGCGCAGCGGCTGGACCGCCTGCTTGAACAGGGCGGCGTTGCGGTTGAACAGCGCCGACCAGGAGGGCTGCTTCATGCTCAAGCGGCTGCTTGCGTCAGTTCGGAAGGGTCCGGATGCTCTCGCAGCAGGGCGTTGAGCTGGTCGATCTGCCCGCACCAGTCGCCATCGTCCTGCTGCCACTGTTCGCGGATGAAGGCGACCTGGCTGGCATTCCAGAACGGCGCCTCCGACAGGTTGAGCGTCTGCGGCAGCGGCCGGTGCAGGCGGATGAATTGCCTGATTTCGGCGGGTGAATCCGGCAGGCCGAGCTGGCAGAACAGCGCAGGCAGGTCATGGTGGGTGGTGGTGTCCATGGCACATCCTCTTTCAAAGGGTTTCACAGCGGGGACCGTGAGACTCAGACCTTAGATGGCGACGCTCCACGCCGGTGTCAGCCGACGCGCCGTCAATGCCTGGCGGCCCTGTCAGCCAAGGCCCACAGCCCTGGCTGCCGCCGGCTGACAGACTCGCGGGCTGCAGTCGCCTAGCGTCAGGGGATGAGCAGATTCGATGGAGGTCGACGATGACCTGGAATGATTTCGTTGAACGCATGCAGGCCGCATGGCCCGACGTGGGCTGGACCGAAGTGCTGCCTGCCGTGCTGGCCGGCGCCCTGACCATCGTCGTCATCAAGATCGGCCTGCGCTTCGTCGTGCAAAGGCTGCGCAAGCTGTCGCAACACACCAGCAGCACGCTGGACGACGGCCTCGTCAGCGTGCTGGAGCGCACCAATGGCGCGCTGATCTGGGTGGTCGGCCTGCTCGTGGGCCTCAACATGCTGCCGCTGGACGACCGCTGGCACGACCGCGTGTCGCAGCTGTGGTTCGCCGTCGTGGCCCTGCAGCTCGGCCTGTGGGCCCAGCAGGCGGTGGCCCAGGTACTCACCGCCCAGCAGCAGCGCCATGGCGGCACCGCCGCGCTGTCGGCCTCCGCCACGCTGCTCAGCTGGGGCCTGCGGGGTGCGCTGTGGGTCGTCGTGGTGCTGGCCGTGCTGTCCAACCTCGGCGTCAACATCACGGCCTTCGTCGCGTCCCTGGGCATCGGCGGCATCGCGCTGGCTCTTGCCGTGCAGAACATCCTCAGCGACCTGTTCGCGTCGCTGGCCATCGCCGTGGACAAGCCCTTCGAGGTGGGTGACTCCATCACCGTCGGCGACGTCACTGGCACGGTGGAGCGCGTCGGCCTGAAGACGACGCGCATCCGCAGCCTGGGCGGCGAGCAGATCGTCATGTCCAACGCCGAACTGCTCAAACGCACGGTGGCCAACTTCAAGCGCCTGCAGACGCGTCGCGTGGCCTTCACTTTTGGCATCACGTCCGATGCCTCCGCCGATGACGCCGCCGCCGTGCCGCCGCTGGTCAAGGCCCTGATCGAGGCCGACCCCAAGCTCGAACTGGTGCGCGCCCACTTCAAGGGCTTTGGCGAGAGTTCGTTGAACTTCGAGGTGGTCTACCGCGTCAAGGACCCGAGCTACGACGTCTATATGGACCACCAGCAGATGCTGAACCTCGCGTTGATGCGTGAGTTGCAGCAGCGCGGCATCCGGCTCGCGTTCGCGACCAACACGGTGAATGTCGTGGGTCTGCAGGCTCAGGCCGGCCCGGCACCAACGCGCAAGGGCTCGTCGCCGGACGCCCCCGACATCGTCCCCGCCGCCGCCGGCTGAAATGAAGCCCCTCGTCCTAGGCTTACCTTGGCCGGTCCCCCGAGGGGACGGCGATGCTTGCCGGTTCGACCGGCAAGCACATCGCCTGAGCGGGCCGGCTAGGGAGCGGCCCGGCGCTCGGCCCGCAAGCTTCGGATTGCTGGCGTGATCCACAGCGCCGCCGGCCCCGAGTTGCTGACGGCGGCCGTTGCGGCGCTCGTTCTCGTCGCCATCGCCGGCGCCCTCTACACCCACCGCCTGGGTCTGTCGCATCTGCTCATCTTCATGGCGGTCGGCATGCTGACCGGCGTGGACGGGCCGCTGGGCCTGCCCTTCGACGACCACCGCCTGGCCGTCAATGTCGGCAACCTGGCCCTGGCGCTGATCCTGTTCGACGGCGGCCTGCGCACGCGCTGGAGCGAAGTGCGCCGCGCCATGCTGCCGGCCAGCCTGCTGGCCACGGTGGGCGTGGCCATCACGGCCGGCATCGTCGCCGGCATCGCCAGGCTGGTGCTGGACATGCCCTGGACCGAGGGCCTGCTGCTGGGCGCAGCCGTGTCGTCCACCGATGCTTCCGCCGTGTTTGCACAGTTCAGCGCGAGCAAGTTGAACCTGGAACCGCGCCTGGCGGCCACCATCGAGGTCGAGTCGGCGCTGAACGATCCCATGGCCATGGTGCTGACCATCGGCCTGATCACCTGGCTGACACCCTTCGGCCAAGCCGGAGACGCACAGGTGAGCAGCCTGCTCGACCTGCTGCCCCTGCTGGGCGAACAGCTCGGTCTGGGGTTGCTGGCGGGTGGCCTGGGCGGCCTGCTGGCTGCCTGGTGGGTGGGCAAGCTGCCCATCACCGACGACCACGACGGTCTGGCCGCGCTGCTGATGGCGGCGCTGGGCTTTCTGCTCTTTGCCGTCACCAACCGTTGCGGCGGCTCGGGCTTCCTGGCCGTCTACGTGGCCGGCCTGCTGGTGCGCCACCGCGCCGAGCGCGTGGCGACGATGAGCCTGCCCGGGCTGAACGGCTACACCTGGCTGGCCCAGGCGGTGCTGTTCCTGCTGCTGGGCCTGCTCGTCACGCCGCATGAGGTCTTGCGCCTGATCGGCCCGGCCCTGCTGCTGGCCGCCGGTCTGATGTTGGTCGCACGGCCCGCCGCGGTGGTGCTGTGCCTGGCGCCGCTGGGCTTTGGCTGGCGCTCGCAATGCTTCGTCGCCTGGTCTGGCCTGCGCGGCGCCGTGCCCATCGTGCTGGCCACCTACCCGGTGCTGGCCGGCCTGCCGAATGGCTGGCGCTTCTTCGACGTGGCCTTCGTCGTCGTGCTGCTGTCGCTGCTGGTGCAGGGGCCGACGCTGGCGCCGCTGGCACGCTGGCTGGGGCTCGATCAGCGCCAGCGCTAGGCGACGGGCGCCAGCAGGTTGGCGTCACGCGCCAGCTTCCACCGGCCGCCGTCCTTGCGCAGCAGCGTCAGCGTGTGGCCTTCGCGGCGTGTCGGCGGCGAACCGTCGGGCGGTGTGGCGGTGACGCTGAGGCGGCTGCGCATGAAGGCCCAGTCGCCCATGACCTGCACCTCCAGGATCTCGCTGTGCCCATCGAACCTGGGCGCCTTGCCGCGGGCCTGGCCTTCGGCGGCCTTGGCGAAATCGGTCCGCGTCATGGGGGCGCGGCCCGGTATCAAGAAGACGGCATCGTCCGTCATCAGGCCGAGCACCGTGTTCACGTCACCATCGCGCGTCGCACTCATCCAGATCGCCACGAGGTCGCGAATCTCTCGTTCATCGCTGTTCATGGCGACACCTTAGCCCTCGAGGCGCTGCCCACTGTTTCAGGTTGTGCCGGCCAGCGAGTCCGCCTGCGTGACCAGGCTGCCCGCTGCCACGCTGCGCGTCAGCCAGACATTGCCGCCGATGACGGCGCCGCGGCCGATGGTGACGCGGCCCAGGACGGTGGCGCCGGCGTAGATGACGGCCTCGTCCTCGACGATGGGGTGGCGCGGCTGGCCCTTGACGAGGTTGCCGTCGCCGTCGGTGGGGAAGCTCTTGGCGCCCAGCGTCACGTTTTGATAAATGCGCACCCGCTCGCCGATGACGGCCGTCTCGCCGATGACGACGCCGGTGCCGTGGTCGATGAAACAGCCGCTGCCTATCGTGGCGCCGGGGTGGATGTCGATGCCGGTGTCGGCATGGGCCAGCTCGGCGATGACGCGCGAGATCAGCGGCAGGCCGAGCTTGTAGAGCTCATGTGCCAGGCGGTGGCTGATGAGCGCGCGCACGCCGGGGTAGCAGAGCAGCACCTCGTCCACGCTGCGTGCGGCCGGGTCGCCCTGGTAGGCGGCGAGCACGTCGCTGTCCAGCAGCACGCGCACGCCGGGCAGGGTGCGCAGGAAGCGCGTGGCCAGCTCGGCGGCATCCTGGCTGGGCGTGTCGTCACCCCGCTGGCGGGCGTCGTGGCGCAGCTCCAGCGCGGCTTGCTGGCGCAGCGTCGTCATGGCCGCGCCGAGGGTGTGGCCGACATAGAAGTCCTCGTGCTCGGGCTGCAGCGTCGGCGGCCCCAGGCGCATCGGGAACAGCGCGCCCGACAGGCACTGCACCATGCCGGCCAGCAGTTCGCGCGACGGCAGTTCGCGGCCGTCGCCGCCGCGGCGGTGTGCGTCGCGCCAGCGCCTGCGTTCGTTGCGCAGGGCCTCGACGACCGCCTGCAGTTCATCACCGGGCGCGGACGTTGACGGAGGAGTGGGGGCTTGGGTCATGGCGGGCGCCGCGCAGGCGGTGGGCAAGGGCGGTCAGTATAGAAATCCACCTTCTCCCCACGAGGGCCAGGGCTGCCGTCACGGCCAGCATGGCAGCCATGTGCACGGCCACCGCCGCCAGCGCCAGCAGCAGTGAGCCCGAGGCGGTGATCTCCTTGGCCGGCGAGGCGCTCAGGCAGATGGGCACCAGGGCCGGCACCAGCATCATGCCGCTGCCATGGGCGCTGGCTACCAGGCAGGACCACAGTGCCATCCCGGCCTTGGCATGGCGCAGCGCCAGCGCCAGCAGCAACAGCAGGCCGCACAGCAGCTGCCAGCCGCCCATGGACCCGCCCAGGGCCACCAGCACCGCCACGCCGCCGACGGCGGCGGCATGCCCGAGCGCGATCGGCAGCAAGGCGCGGCGTGTGTCTTGCGCACAGGCGGCCAGTCCCCAGCCGGTGGCCGGGTTCAGGCCGTGCAGCGCTCCCGCGCCGGCCAGGGCCAGCCAGGGCCAGAGGTTCGCCGCGCTCATGGCCGTCAGGCCTTCTGGCCGCCGCAGCAGGCTGCCGGCGCCGCGGCCTGCGACGCGTAGCGGTCGTGGTGCCTGACCCACTCCATCGTGTAGCTCAAGCCGGCCTCGTCGCGGCCCTTGGGCGTCAGGTCGATGAGGTTGTAGGTGCCCATCATCACTTCCACGCCGCGGCCGAAGGTCGAGTAGGTGTGGAAGACCTGGCCGTCGTCGTCCTTGCAGAAGATGCTGATGCCGGGCGCCTCCTCCTGCGGGAAGGGCGTCATGTGGAAGTTGTAATAGACCTCGCCGTCGACGCGGTCCGCCGACGTGAAGCTGACGTGGAAGTCGCGGTTGAAGTCATTGCCGTTGGACGAGGCCCAGGCGAACTGCCAGCCCATGCGGCGCTTGAAGGCCTCGATCTCGGCCAGCGGCGCGCGCGACACCGCCAGCAGCGTGATGTCGCGCTGGGCCAGGTGGGGCGCCATGCTGTCGAGGTGGTCGGCCATGAAGGAGCAGCTCTTGCAGCCCTGCTCCCAGCCGGGGGCGAGCATGAAGTGCTGCACCAGCAGCTGGCGCCGGCCCTGGAAGAGTTCGCTGAGCTTGCGCGGGCCGTCCGGCGTGTCGAAGACGTAGGCGCTGTCGTCCAGGCGTACCCAGGGGAGGGCGCGGCGTTCCTGGGCGACGCGGTCGCGCAGCTGGGTCAGCTCCTTTTCCTGGGCGAGCAGGTTCTTGCGCTCGGCGATCCAGAGATCGCGGGTGACGACGGGGTGGGGGAGAGGGGCGTTCATCAAAGACTCCTTGGGTTGGCGAAGGCAATGCAGCGGCTCCACCCGGGCTCGGGTGCGGTGCTGCTCAGGGGAATCAGGGGTTAGGCGCGCTTGGGCCGGCGCACGGCGCGGACTTTTCCGGTGCCGCCGCCGCCGGCATAGAAGAGGTCGGCACCGTCGGATTCGAGGCCGCTGACATTGGTGCCCGGGGGCATCTGCAGGCTTTCGAGCACGCTGCCGTCGCTGGGGTCGATGCGGCGGATCTCGCTGGCGTCGTCTTCCCAGGTGCCATGCCAGAGCTCGCCGTCGACCCAGGTCACGCCCGTCACGAAGCGGTTGGATTCGATGGTGCGCTGGATGGCGCCGGTGGCGGGGTCGATCTGGTGGATCTTGCGGCCGCGGTGCTGGCCCACCCACAGGCTGCCCTCGGCCCAGGCCATGCCCGAGTCGCCGCCCTGGCCGGGTGCCGGAATGGAGGCGACGACGCTGCCGGTGGCGGGGTCGATCTTGTCGATGCGGGCTTCGGCGAGCTGGTAGAGGTAGTGGCCGTCAAAGGCGGTGCCGGCGTCGCAGGGGCGCTCGATGCGCTGCTGGGCCTCGCCGCTGGCGGGGTCGAAGGCGACCAGGGCGGTGCCGGTGGCGGCCCAGACGCGCTGGCCGTCGTGGGTGACGCCGGCGATGCTCTTGCCGCCTTCGAAGGGGCCGTATTCGCGCACGATCTCGGCGGGCTGGGTGGGGATGCTCATCTGGTTGCTCCTATTGGCTGGCTATGGGCGAACCTTAGCCAAGCTGCAGCGCGGCGGGGAGTAACAAGATCGTCGTGAATCCGGTCAGCGGCGGCGCCAGCCAGCGCCGCGAGCGGGTCTGGCCGATGGCGCGCACGCGGCCCGCGGCCTCCAGCTCGGCCAGCTCGCGCTGCACGGTGCGCTGGCTGGCATCCAGGGCCAGGGCCAGGGCCGAGGTGGACCAGGCCGCGCCGTCGGACAGCAGGGCCAGCAACTCGCTGGCCTCGCCATCGACCGGGGGCGCCAGCACGGCCACGTCCGGCGCGCGCAGCGCGAAGCCGCGTGAGGTCGCCTCGATGCCGGCGACGGACTTGACCAGGGCACGCAGCCGCCCGATCTCGACGCGCAGCCGTGCTCGATGGGTTTCGTCGACCTCGCGGATGCGAAAAGCGCGCTCGATCAGCGTGTCGCGCTCGGCCTCGGCCGGCCAGGCCTCGGCAAGCGCCCGCAACAGCGTGAACAGGATGGGCCGGCGGGCCAGCGGCACTCGCAGTTCCGTGGCAGTCAGCGCGTGGCGGCAGGCATCGACGACCAGGATGCCCGAGTCCATCAGCGCGGCCACCTCGGGCAGGCGCAGCGGCTGCCATTGCCCATCGCGCAGGCGGCGCGCAGCTGTGCGGTCCAGCACCGCACTCGCGTCGGCCACCTCGGCCTGCAGCGCCGGCACGCCGCTGCGGGCGGCAGCGGCGCGGCCGCGAGCAAGGGCGGCGTGCACCTCGGGCATGCGCAGCGAGCGCAGCGCCAGTTCGGCCGAAGCCAGGGCGGCCACGGCGGCCGGCAGCGGCGGCAGGGCCTGGCCGTCCAGCGGTGCGAGCAAGTCCCCGGCCGCGTCGAGGCGGCCCAGCAGCAACTGACGCCGCACCGCGATCAGCCGGGCCTGCAGCGCATTCGTGGGGTCGCCTCGGGCTTCGAGCGTGACCATGGCCGCCTCCAGCGCGCGCGGCGCGGCGCTGAAGTCGCGCATCGCCAGCGCCACCTCGGCCTCGGCGACGACGCAGCGCGCCTGCGCCAGCGCCTCCTGCGTGCCAAAGCCTTGTGCCGCGCGTTTCAGCAATTCACGAGCGCGGGCGTGCTCGCCGAGTTGGGCCATCGCGATGCCGCGCAGGGCCAGGGCCGGCGGGTCCTCGCGCAGGGCCACGCGCTTGAGGGCGGCCAGCGCGTCACCCGCGGCCAGGGCGCGGGCGGCGGCGGAGATCAGCGAGTCCACGGTCTACTTGGCCTTGGGCGCGAGCAGCAGCAGGTCGCCGTTGCGGTCCTCGGTGATCCAGAGCCGGCCATCGCCATCCTGGTCGACGTCGGTGGGCGCGCCCGTGGGGTGTTTGCCCGTCAGCGCATTCCAGCCTTCGATCAGCGGCAGCGGCTCGCCCACGGGCTGGTGCTTCTTGCCGTCAAAGCGCCAGGCCATCAGGCGGTGGCCGCTCGGCTGGTAGCCGTGCCATGCCATGACGAGGCTGCCCTGCCATTTCGCCGGACCGCCGTTCTTGTAGAACAGCATGCCCAGCGGCGCGGCATGGGCCGGTATCAGCTTCACCGGCGCGGTGAAGTCCTGGCAACTGCTGGCGCCGTAGCTGCGGTCCAGTACGTCGGTGCCGGTGCAATGCGGCCAGCCATGGTGCTTGCCGGCCTCGACGCGGTTCAGCTCGTCGGGCGGCGCGGCCTTGTCGTACTTGTCGCCGGGCAGGGTGTCGCGGCTGTTCTCGGCCTGCCAGAGTTCACCGGAGTCGGGGTGGACGGCCAGGCCGACGGAGTTGCGCAGGCCCCAGGCAAAGGGTTTGCCTTCCCAGGACGGCGCGACGCCCTGCCCGCGCGTGAACTTCCAGACCGCTGCATAGGGCGCCTTGCCGCCGGTCTGCGGGCAGCCCTTGTCGCTGCCCGCCTCGACGCCGTCAAAGGCCTCGCAGTGGTCACTCGGCGCGCCGACGTTGACGAAGAATTCGCCGGCCGCATCGACGGCGAAGGACTTCAGCGGGTGGCGCCCCTGGGCGGGCAGGTCGGTGATGATCGGCCGCAGCCGCGCCAGGTTCATGTCGACCAGGCTGATGCGGTGCGTCTCGGCCAGCAGCACCCGGCCTTCGGCGTCCTTGCGCAGGCCATGCGGGCGATCCAGCCCCTTCAGCAGCACCGTGACCTTGAAGGGCTTGCCCGGCTCGCGCTTCAGCTCGAGCAGGCGGCCACGACCGGGGTTCCAGTTGCCCATGTCGGTGACGAGCAGGTGGTTGGGCCCCAGCGCCAGCACGCCGCGCGGGCGGCCCAAGTTGGAGGCGGCCAGTGCCAGGCAGAACTCGGGCGCGACCTGCAGCGACGTGATGGCAGGCAGGCCGTCGCATTGGCCTTGCGTGCGGTAGGCAGGCGGCTGGCCCCAAGCGGATGCGCTCAGCAGAGCGGCCAGGGCGCAGATGGCGTGGCGGATGAGGGCGGTCATGGGCTCATTGTGTCGGTGCTCGCGTTGATACAGCACGCCGCACGGTGCCCCGTGCTGTAGCTTCACGCCACCGCCGCCGGCCGTTGCAATGCCGGCATGAACGAGATGCTGCCCCTGCTGGTCTATTGCGCCCTGATGTCCGGCACGCCGGGGCCGAACAACATGATGCTGGTGGCCAACGGCGCCCACTACGGCTACCGGCGCACGCTGCCGGCCATCCTGGGCATCAACACCGGCGGGGCGGTGCAGACCTTTGTCACCTGCATGGGCCTGGGCGCGCTGTTCGTCGCCTGGCCGGTGCTGCATGAGGCACTGAAGCTTGCCGGCACCTTCTACATGCTGTGGCTGGCGTGGAAGCTGGCGGTCGCGCCGGCGGCGACCGACAGGCCGCCCGAGCGCCTGAAGTTCTCGCAGGCGGCCCTCTTCCAGGCGGTGAACCCCAAGAGCTGGGTGAAGGCGGTGACGATCGCGTCGGTATTCATGCCGACGCAGTGGAGCGTGGCGTCGGGTGCGCTCTTCGTCAGCCTCGTCGGCGCGGTCATCGGCTTTCCCTGCATCTCGATGTGGGCGCTGTTTGGCGTCGGCATCGGGCGCTTCCTGTCCAGCCCGGCGCGGCGGCGGGTGTTCAATACGATGATGGCCGTCTCCCTCGCCGTGCTTGCCCTCCTTTTGATGCGGTAGGGCCTGATAGCACTGCGAGAATCGGATGCGTTGCCACACAAAAGTCCGCGAGCAAGGCGTGAGGCGAAGCTGGGGTTGGCCCCCAGCGAGGCCGAGCAACGCCGCGCGCGGGCTTTTGTGTGACAACCCTTCGGGAGAGGGGCTGCGCGGACGCATGGCGTTGTTATGCGCCTTGCCCGGGCACCCGGCCCGGGCTTCAGCGCGCGCCTAGCCCTGCATCCGCGCAGACCCTCTCGCACCGATCCTCGCAGTGCTATCAGGCCCCATGTTCTCGCTGGACCGCGACTCCCCCACGCCGCTGGCCGACCAGATCGAGCAGCGCCTGCATGCCTTGATCGCCAGCAGCCAGCTGCCGCCCGGCGCACGGCTGAACTCCATCCGCCAGCTGGCCTCGCGTCTGGGCGTCAGCCCCAACACTGTCGTCGTCGCCTACGACCGCCTCGTCGCCGCTGGCGTCATCGACTCGCGCGGCACGGCCGGCTTCTTCGTCGCCGAGGGCCCGGCCGACGCCATGCCCGACGCCGCCCGCGTGGAGGCCGGTGAAGAGCAGGAGGCCGTCTGGCTGGCCCAGCAGGCCAACGACCAGAAGGCCGGCGTGCTGCTGGCCAGCAGCGGCGCCCTGCCGGCCACCTGGCTGGAGGAGGCCATCCCTGCCGCCGCCGTGCAGCGCGGCCTGGCGCGGGCGAACGCCGGCATGGCCTCGCGCTGCCCGCCCCAGGGCGTGCCGGAGCTGCGCGAGCGCATCGCGATGCTGATGCGCGCGCAGGGCATCGCGGTGGACGCCGGCCGCATCCTGACGACCTATGGCGGCACCCAGGCCATCGACCTGATCTGCCGCGCCTTCCTGCGCCCGGGCGACTCGGTCGCCGTCGAGACGCCGGGTTATTTCTTGCTGTTCGATCGCCTGCGCCAGGCCGGCGTCAACATCGTGCCCGTGCCGCGCCGGCCCGATGGCATCGATCTGGAGGCACTCGACGAAGCCTGCACCCGGCATCGCCCGCGCCTGCTCTTCATCCAGAGCGTGCTGCACAACCCGACCGGCTGGGGCAGCACGGCGGCCAATCTGCACCGCGTGCTGATGCTGGCCCAGCGCCACGACTTCCTCGTCGCCGAGGACGATGTGCAGGGCCACTTCCACTCAGGCTCGCCAACGCGCCTGGCGCAGTTGTCGGGCCTGGAGCGCGTCATCTACTACTCGAGCTTCTGCAAGGCCATGAGCCCGGCCCTGCGCCTGGGCTATATGGCCGCGGAGCCGGCTCTTTTGCGCGCGCTGATGCGCGAGAAGATCATCTCGGTGCTGACGACGGCGGCGCTCAACGAGTACGTGCTGCTGGAAGTGCTGGCCGCCGGCCGCTGGCGCAAGCACCTGGACCGCCTGCAACAGCGCCTGGCCGCCGCGCGCGCCGCGGCCACGCAGCAGCTGCGCCAGGCCGGCGTGCTGCTGGAGCATGCGGGCGAGGGCGGTCTGTTCCTGTGGGGCGCCTTGCCGGCCGGCGTGGACGTGGACGGCGTCGTCAAGGAGGCCTTCCGTGCCGGCATCCTGCTGGTGCGCGGCGCCACCTTCGCGGCGGACGGTGCGCGCGACCCGCACATCCGCTTCAACGCGGCCTTCAGCCAGCAGCCGCGGCTGGCGGAATTTCTGCAACAGCAATTGAGTGCGGCAACCAGCGCTCAGGTGGCGGTGCAGAGGGCGCGCTCGAGGATGGCCGCAGGGGGGGCGCTGTGAACCTTCACCATGGGACTTGAACAGGCCAAGGCCGTCATGCTGCCGCGCTAAGCTGTTCGCAAACGTCGCGTTCGAGCGGCGTGCAGGGGAAAGCATGAAGCAATGGTTGGCCTGCGCCTTGGGCCTGGCTCTGGTGGCCTGTGGTGGCGGTGGTGGTGGGAGTGAAGATGGCGGCCCGGCGCCGCTGCCGGATTCGGTCGTCAAGGCGGCGTCGCTTGCCGAGTTGCAGGCCTACTCGATGCCCGCTGCCCAGAAAGCCGAGTTGCGGTGGACGGACTGGGTGGAAGGCGAGACGGGTTTTCGGGTCGACAAGTCGGTCAACAACAGCTGGACGCCCGTCGCCACGCTGCCGAGCACGCCGGGCGGGGCGCTGGCCGGGGTGCCGAGCACCTGGACGGGCCCGCTGGAGGCGTCGCCCACGTCCTACCGCGTGGTGGCGGTGCTGGCAGACGGCCGCGAGATCGCCCTCAAGGCCCTCTCGGGCGCGGCAGAGCTGAAGCTGGGCGTGCCGACCGAGATGGCGGCCACAGCCATCGCGCTGGACCAACCCGAACCGGTGCGGGGCAATGTGAAGCTCAGCGTCGCGGGTGCGCCGGCCGGCGCCGTCTCGGCGCGCTTTTCCACGAATCAACTTTCGTCCCAGATCGGACCCCTCTCCACGGCCGGCCCGAGGTTCGAGACCTCGTGGAGCGCCGGCACGGAGGCCGAGGGCGACTACAAGGTCAAGCTGCAGTTGCAGTACGCGCCGGGCACCTTCGTCGAGATCGAGCGCGTCGTGGCCGTGCGCAACCAGGACCTCTCGGCCACCTTCGTCAGCAGCATCGGCAACGACACGCCGCGGGTCACGGTCTATGTGATCCCGTCCAGCCGCTCCGGCGCGCCGGTGGTGTCGGCCAGTCTGAGCGTCGATGGCAAGGCCGTCGGCACGCTGGACAAGACGGCCTGCCACGTCGTCGCCGTCGGCAGCGCCTGCGTCCAGGCCTTCCTCTTCGAGTTCCTGAGCTTGGACCTCGACGTAGGCCCCCATGTGCTGCAGGTTGCCCTCGTCGACGCGAACGGCCTGCGGGGCCTGGTGACGGGCAGCATGGTCAAGCCCGCGCCGTTGACCGTCACGCTGACCAGCCCGCTGCAGAGCCGCTTCACGGCGGGCAAGGTCGAAGTGCGCGGCGAGCTGACGGGCGACCCGAGCTACTCGGGCACGCTCAAGCTTCTGCTGCGCTACCCCGACCTGAGCGAGCGCCTGCTGCTGGAGCGCAGTGGCTACGGCCCGTTCAGCCTCGACGTCGACATGACCGGCCTGCCGGACGGGCGCTACAGCCTCTCTGCCACGGGCTTTCCCACGGTCAAGGCCGGCGGCATCGCCACCGCCTCGGCCGCCGTGCTGTGGCAGGCCCAGCCGCCGATGGCCTACGAGCGGATCAAGGATCTGCCCTTCAACGGCAGCCTGACGGCCTCGGGCGCTGGCGGTGTGCTGCTCAACAACAATTTCACCGCCGAGTGGGTGATCCCCGGCGGCACGCCGGCAGGCGCCGTGCTGCCGACGGCCGTGTCCACCAGCGAAGGTCAATGGAAATTCGCCGGCGATCGTTGGCTGGCCCGGGCCGTGGGCAGCGGCACCATCGTCTACGCCTGGCGGGCCGACGGCTCGCGGCAGGCGATCTCCAATGGCGACGCCGGCGCTTTCTCGGCGGTGGGCACCCAGGCCGGCTGGCTGCAGGACGTGGGTGGGCAGCCGACGCTGTGGCTGTCCAACCTCGCAGCTCCGGCCCCGGCGGCCGTTCCATTGAGCGGCAACGCCACGACGGTGCAGCAGAACGAGGGTGCCGGCCTCTCGCTGGGCATGGGCGCGAGCGGCAAGGTCGTCGCGGCCTATGCGGCCGTGCAGCGCAGCGTCGTGGACGGGGTCAAGGCTTCGGCGGTGTATGTGTACGACGAAGCCACCCATGCGCACCGCCGCGTCTCCGCCGAGGACAGCATCGCGAGCGCCCCGCTGACCGATGGCCGGTGGGTCGCCTGGGGTGTGGCTCAGCGGGCCAACACCACGCCGGGCGAGTTGTGGGTGGCACCCGTGGACGGCAGCAGCCCGCCCACGCGACTGTCCTCGTCGCTTGCCGGTGCGGCTCAATGGGCGGACGGCCTGCTGGTGTGGAGCGAGCCTCTCGGCGGCAGGGTCTTCGCGCTCAAGGCCTGGCGCAATGGCGTGACGACGACGCTGCGGACCGAACTGGGCGCCGTGGTGCTGGCCGTCGGCAGCGGCGCGGTGGCCTATGCCGTCGGGAGCCGTCTTTACGTGTGGACGCCCGGCAAGGGCGAACGCCTGGTGCATAGCGTGGGCGATTTCGACGCTGCCGCCCTCACCGAGGGCTGGATCTACTTCACCGTCGGCTACCCGACGACGCTGTACCGGGCGCAGCTCTAGAGCGAGGTGGCCGGCGGGGCCACGCTCACCACGTCGCCCACAGCAATGCGCCCGCCCTCCAGGATGCGCGCCGTCATGCCGCCATGGCCGCGCATCGCCGCATAGCCGCCCGGGCCGATGACCTCCTCCATGCGCGAGCAGGGCGCGCAGGGGCCGACGATCTCGATCAGCGCCTCGCCGACGCGCACCTTGGCGTTCTTCAGCGTCAGCAGGTTGATGCCGGAGACAACGAGGTTGCGGCGCAGGTCCACCGGGTCGATGGGCGCGCTGCGTGCAAATGTCGCGATCAGCGGCAGGTGCTCCAGCTGGATCAGGGTGACCTGGCGCGTCGACAGCTCGGCCTCGCCGCGTTGGCCGAGGCGGTCGTCGGCCAGGCCAATGCCGACTAGGGCGGTGGTCGCCTCGACGCGGCGCGCCGGGTCGCGCGGCGTGCCGCGCACGACGATGGCTTCGATGCGGCCCTGGATATGGGCCGGTGGCGTCATGAGGTCGCGCATGGTTTTCACGGAAACACCTTAGCCCAGGTTTCGTCCGCATAGTTCACGGATGCGAGGCAAGGCGCCGTCAAGACCCGATGGGTCCCGTCCGAAGATGCTCTCAAGGAGTGTCTGCCGTGCTGAGACGTCTGTTTTCCACCTTCGCCTTGGCGTGTGTCGTGCTGTCACCAGCCGCGCATGCCGCCGACCTCACCGCGCTAGAGATGCGCTGGCTGCAGGTCATTTCACCCGTCATCGGCCATGCGCGCCAAGCCCTGGCCTTGCCGCTGGACATCGTCGTCCAACCCCAGGATGCGCCGGGCATGGCGCCGTTGGCCCTGGGCTTTGTCGAGGGGCGCTGCAAGCTGGTGCTGTCCATGCGCGGCAACCCCCAGGCCCAGCGCCAGGTCGACGCGATCCCGCCCGAGCTGCTCGGCCCCGTGCTGGAGCTGATGGCCGCGCATGAGCTCGGCCATTGCCGCCGCTATCTCGACGGTGCCTGGCATGGCATGCCGGCCGGCTTCGTCGCCGCCAAGCCGCCGGAGGGGCTGTCGCCCGATCTGCAACAGGCCTGGCTGGCCATGCGTTCCACCCGCCGCGAGGAAGCCTTTGGCGACCTCGTCGGCCTGGCTTGGGCGCAGGCGCGGCATCCCGCGCTGTACGCCAGGCTGCACGCCTGGCTGGTGGCGGAACGCTCGGCCGACCTGATTCCCGGCAGCCACCACGACACGCTGGACTGGTTGGCCCTCGTCCGCGACCCGGCCATGCTGGACGGCCGCACGATGTTCGAGGCTGCCGACCGCGTCTGGGCGCGCGGCCTCAGGGACTGAGCCGGCGCTGCGCTTTCCCGGCTACGCCTGCCATACGGCGTAGCCCGCCTCGCGCAGGCCGATGGCGAGTTCCACCTCCATGTCGCGCGCCGCGTCGTAGGGCATGGGGTTGTAAAACTCATAGAGCTCGGGCATCAGGCGCACGCCGTACTTCAAGACGAAGCGGTTGGCCTGCACGCCGGCCATGTGCCGGTCAAAGCGCAGGTCGGGGTCCAGGCCCGTCATGCCGACGTACAGGCAGGGCTTGACGATGTCGTGGTCGGGATTGCACTTGCGGAAGGCTGGCTCGTTCCAGACGCGCTCAGACAACAGCACGACATAGACGTGGTAGTGATCGCGGGGTGGTCGGCGCGGCATGGCGGGCGGATTGTCTGGCGGCGCCTCGATGCGGTCTTGAGCACAAAAAAAGCCCAGCGACCCTCAGGCCGCTGGGCGGAAACGCCTGGGTGTGCACCCTGACAACTGCGATACCGCATGATACTGTTTATTTGTACAGTATCTTGAGTGCCTGAAGCGTGGCGAAGTCCTCATGCTTGATGACGGGTCCCCCGATTCGGGCCTCGCCAGCAGCGGGGCCCGCCGCTAAAACCACAACTCGAGATTGCAGTCGGAGATGTCCATGAACGCTCAACACGCTTTCGTATCGCTGCTGCTGGTGGCCGCGCTGATCGGCCTGGCATTCCTGGGCCTGTCGTTCGGCCATGCGCTGAAACATCATGACCTGGCCCTGTGGGGTCAGCATCCGATGTTCGGCTCCGGCATGGCGTCGCTGATCACCGCCTTGCTTGGCGGCTTCCTGATGTTCGGCCTGCGGGATCGCCGGCATTGACGGCCCGAGCCGCCGGGCAAGCTCCTCAGCTGGTCATCATCGCGGTGTAGCGCCGCTGCATCTCCTCAGGCGCCAGTTTCTCGATCGAATGGCCAAGCAGCCATGCATGGCCGAAAGGATCGCGCAGCCGGCACGAGCGTTCGCCGTAGAACTGATCGGTGGGCGGCATCAACACCGTCGCCCCCGCCGCGACAGCGCGTTCGGCCATCGCGTCGGCGTTGTCGACGTGAAGGTGGATCGTGCAGCCGGTGAACCGGTTGTCCTGCGGACCCACCATGCCGTACTCCGGGAACTCGTCGCACACCATCAACACCACCGGACCGAGCTGGAGTTCGACGTGTCCGATCCGGCCCGACGGCTCGACAAGCCGGAAGAGTTCGGTCGCGCCGAACGCCTGTTGATAGAAGGCGATCGCGGCCTTGGCGTCGCGCACCATCAGGTACGGGAACACCTCGTGGATCTCGCTCATGAAACCTCTCCTTTGAACGGCGACTTGCCGCGAGAAGCGCAGCCTAGGTGGCGAGGGTGGGCGGTGTATTGGATATTTTTTCAGCGCGCCAACGCCACGTGCGTCGGTTGGTCGGCCTGCACGAGCGCATAGGCGCCGGGCGCCATGCCGGCGATCTGCCGGAACTCGCGGATCAGGTGCGACTGGTCGAAGTAGCCGGCGCCTGCGGCGATCTGTGCCCAGTCGCGTGGCCCGCAGCGCGCCAGCGACGGCAGCAGCAGACCGAAACGCAGCACTCGCGCATAGCGCTTGGGCGTGAGCCCCACCGCCTGCTCGAAGCGACGGATGAACTGTGCGGGCGAGCAGCCGCTTTCGCGCTGCGCGGGCTGCACCCGCGCGCCGGCCGGATCGCGTCGAAAGGCCTCTATCGCGAAGGCAGCGAGAGGGTCTGGCGGCGCGCTGGCGTCCAGCCGCCGCAGCAGGAAGTTGTTCAAGAGTCGCAATGCCTGCTGCGGCGAACCCGTGGCTTGCAGCCGCTCGCGCAGTTCGCTGGATGCAGCCCCCCAGACATCCTCGAGCAATTCGGTGCGGTTGCGCAGTTCGGGCAACGCGCCGCCCAGGAACGCCGCCGCCCCGCCGGGCGTGAAATGCACACCGACCACGGTCGACGGCCCTTCGGTGCCGCGCACGCCGAATCGGTCGTAGGGGCCCTGCACGATGGCACCACGCAACCGGCGCGCGTCGGCGTCCTGCTCGCTGTCGTAGCGGATCAGGTGGTCCTGCAGCAGCGGCACGACGATGTCGGCGCAGCCAGTGGGGAGGCTGCGCTCACGGGTGTGCGGCAACGCGCCGCGCTCGCTGTACCAGAGGCTGTCGACATAAGGGGCCAGCGGTGGGGAGGGGCTTTGTCGAACGAACATGCGCAGCCTTGTAGAGCGGACGCCCGCCGGATGCAAGCACCGATGCATCGGCATCCCTTTTGTCATCTCGCCAACGGTCGCCAGCAACAGGGAGCTCATGACAACTTGTCGGAGCGCCAGGGCGCCCGCGCACTGCTACGCCGGAAAGGCTTGCAGCGGCTCTCCCTTGGCACTGGCCATCGCCGGCGTGCGCGCCACGTTCATCACCCAGTTGACCATCGTGAAATAGCCGATGAGCGTGGTGAGTTCGACCACACTCTGCTCACCGAAAGTCGCGAGCGCCGCGGCGTAGGTGGGGTCGCTCACGCCATGCGTGTGCAGCAGCTCGTGGGTGAAGTCCAGGGCCAGCTCTTCGTCGGCTTGCAGTCCCTTGGGGCGGGCCCCCAGCCGCAAGGACTCCACCGCGTCGGCCTTGACGCCTGCCTGCACCGCCAGCGGCGCGTGCATCAGCCACTCGAACTGGTTTCCCTCATGGCGCGCGGTGGCGCAGATGACGAGCTCGCGCAGGCGCGCATCGATCGCGCTGCCGAAGCGAAGGAACTCGCCGAGCTTCGCGACGCGCTCCAGCAGATCCGGGCTGCGCAGCAGCGGCAGGAAGGGACCATAGACGCCCTTGCGCGGCCCGTCGATGAGGGCCTGCGCCGCGGCGCGCTGCGCGTCGCTCATTGCGTCCGCTGCGGGCAGGGGCAGGCGCTCGCGGGCGTGCGCGGCAAATCCTTGTTCAGTGGGCATGGGAAGTCTCCGTGGATGGGCGAGGAGGGCGCGGCTCGCGAGACTCCCGCATTAGCCACACGGCGGTGGCAAAGAGCGACGCTGCCGCGACCTGCAATGCGATGTCAAGGCCGTTGGTGCGCAGGGACGGGACATTGAGCAGCAGGGCCGACGCCACGGGGCCGGCAATCTGCCCGATGGCAAACGCCGCGGTCATGCGGCCGACCGCACTGCGTGGGTCGCCTTGGGTGCGGGCGCGTGCGACCTGCACGCCGGCGAGCGTGACGATCATGAAGGTGCCACCCACCAGCAGCGCCGACAGCAGGATGACAAAGCCATCGGTCCACAGGCTGGGCAGCAGCGTCCCGACACCCATCAACGCCTGGCAGACAGCCCACACCTCGATGTGCGGCCGCCGCTGCAGCCAGCGGCCGGCGACGAGGGTGGAGACGGCGGCGATGCCACCGAACACCGGCCAGGCCAGGCCGAACGCGGCCGGGTCGTCGACCACGTTGCGCGCCAGCACCGGCAGGAAGGTGGCCGGCAGGATGTAGCCAAAGCCCATGACGCCGTAGCAGCACGTGAGACCCCAAGAAACACCACTCGCGGCAGCGGGCGCGGTGACGGCCGCAGGCGTCGCCGCCGGCGCCTGGATGCGGCGCAGCACGAACACGACGGGCAGCGCCAGCGCCAGCGCCAGCAGCGCAAGCTGCAGCCACAGCGCGGACGCGCTGACGTGGGCGACGCCGGCCGCCCATGCGTGCAACCCGGCGAGCGCGATGCCCGCGCCGACCCCGGCATAGACCCAGCTGGCCGCCTGCGGTTGGCCCGCCTGGCCCAAGGCACCCAGGCACCACACCGCCGTCGCGACGAACACCCAGGCAGAAGCCATGCCGGCGAGGAAGCGCCATGCGCCCCACAGCCATGCGCCCGGCCACGCCATGGCCGCCGTGAGCACGACCGTCAACAGCAGGCCCAGCAGCGCGAGCTGGGTAGCACGCCCCGGCAGCTTTCGGGCGGTCAGCGCGCCGGTGAGGTAGCCGAGATAGTTGGCGGCCGCTATCCAACCGCCGGCGGCCACGTCGAGCTGGCCCTCGCGAATCATCAGCGGCAAGACCGGCGTGAAGGCAAAGCGGCCGATGCCCATCGCGACCGCCAACGACAGCGCACCCGCGATGCACAACGCGAAGGTCGATGGGGGGCGGGCCGTGGTTGCCATGGCTTTGCAGTAGACCGAGAATCGACGCGGCCGACAAATGAATAATCCTGAGCAATCATTCTCGTTATGAGAAGCATCGATCTGGACTCGCTGGAGATCTTTCGCGCCGTTGCGCAGGAGGGCGGCGTGATCCGCGCCGCGCAAAAGCTCAACCGCGTGCAGTCCAACGTGACCACGCGCGTGAAGCAGCTCGAGCAGCGCCTGGGCTGCCCGCTGTTTCGCCGCCAGGGGCGCGGGCTGGTGCTGTCGCCCGAGGGCGAGCGGCTGCTGGCCTATGCGCAGCGGCTGTTTCGCCTGGCCGACGAGGCGGAAAGCGAGTTGCGCGGCGGCAAGCCCACAGGCGTGCTGCGCGTCGGCTCGCTGGAGAGCACGGCGGGCAGCCGGCTCGCGCCCATCCTGTCGCGCTTCCACACGCTGTACCCCGACGTGGTGGTGGAGCTGGCCACCGGCACCACCGGCGCCCTGGTGCATCGCGTGTCCAACTACGAGCTGGACGCGGCGTTCGTCTCGCAGCCCTTCACGGCCCCCAGCCTCAACGCGATGAAGGTGTTCGAGGAAGAGCTGGTGTGCATCACCGCGCGCGGTGTTCCGCCGGTCAAGCGCGCGACTGACCTCGCAGGCATGACGCTGATCGCCTTTGCTGACGGCTGCTCCTACCGCAAGCGCATGCAGGACTGGCTGGGCGCGTCGTCGGTGATGCCTGCGCGCACGCTGGAGTTTTCGTCCTACCAGGCGATGGTGGCCTGCGTGGCGGCCGGCACCGGGTTCGCGCTCGTGCCGAAGTCGCTGCTGGCGACGCTCAGGTCCTCACAGGAGGTGCTGCAGCATGAAGTGCCGGCGAAGGTGCGCAGGAATGTCACGCATCTGGTGTGGCACGGGCTGGCGACGACGGCGCTGGCCAAGCTGCAGGAGCTGCTGTGACCCGCTGCAGGCCCCGCTGAGAGCCGGGTTCGATACATTGACCTTCAGTTCGAAACCTTGTTATCAGCTTCCAACGGCGCCATGGCTCTCCAGTACCTCACCCTTCCCGTCACACCCTTTCAGCAGAACTGCTCCCTCGTGTGGTGCGACGCGACGAACGACGCTGCCGTCATCGACCCCGGCGGTGAGCTGCCGCGGCTGCTGGCCGCAGTGCAGGAGCGCGGTCTGAAGCTGAAGGCCATCTGGCTGACCCACGCCCACATCGACCACGCCGGCGGCACCGGCCAGCTGGCGCGCGAGCAGGGGCTGCCCATCGTCGGGCCGCACCCCGGCGATCAGTTCTGGATCGACGGCCTGGCGCAGCAGAGCAAGATGTTTGGCTTCCCGCCGGTCGAGGGCTTCAAGCCCGATCGCTGGCTGGACGATGGCGACACGGTGCAGATCGGCGAGGAGACGCTGGCCGTGCGCCATTGCCCCGGCCACACGCCGGGCCACGTGGTCTTCCACTCGGCTTCGGCGCAGCGCGCCTTCGTCGGTGATGTGCTGTTTGCAGGGGGCATCGGCCGCACCGACTTTCCCGGCGGCAACCACCAGCAATTGATAGCCGCCATCCGCCAGCGCCTGTGGCCGATGGGGGACGACACGATCTTCATTCCAGGCCATGGACCGGAAAGCAGCATCGGAAGAGAGCGCCGCAGCAATCCCTATGTTGCTGATGTCGTTTGAACGGCGGCGAGGGGTAATTCGTTCACAAACACATCCAGCAACATTTACGCCCGAAGCGAAACGTGCTCTCCTACGCTTTGATGATGGCTCGCATGGGGTGGGCTGAGGAGTGCTTCGATGTGGATGTCCGAGTTTGCTCAGCCGGGCCAAGTCCCCGGTTCACGTCCTCGCGAGCGCCGTGCGGCGGCCTCGCTTTCCAACCAGTGGATGGGCCTTGTGCTGGAGGAACTCGACCACGGCGTCGTGCTGCTCAACGGCGCCGGCCGCGTGCTGCACAGCAATCTGGCGGCGCGTGCGTCGCTGGATGACAACCATCCGCTGGAGCTCGTCGGCCAGCATCTGCGGGCCCGCCTGCTGACCGACGCGGTGCCGCTGGCCGAGGCGCTGGAAGGTGCCGAGGCGAGCGGCCGGCGCTGTCTGCTGCGCCTGGGCGACGACCGTGCCGAATGTGGCCGCGCCAATGTCGTCGTCGTGCCGCTCAACCGTGACGTCAACCAGGCCGCGGTGCTGCTGATCCTGGAGCGCCGGCAGCTCTGCGGCGACCTGGCCGCGCAATGGTTCGCGCTGCGCTACCAGCTGACGCCGGCCGAGACCGAGGTGCTGAAGGCCTTGTCCAACGGCGTCAAGCCGACCGAGGTCGCGCAGCGCCAGGGCGTGGCCATCTCGACGGTGCGCAGCCAGATCCAGAGCATCCGCGCCAAGAGCGGCGCCGACAGCATCGGCGAGCTGATGCGCCAATTGGCGTTGCTGCCGCCTCTCGTTTCTTCGCTGCGCCCCGCCAAGCTCGTCAATTGATGGCGCCCCTGCGGGCCGAGCGGGCGGGCTGCTTCCTGGCCGGCCCGCCTTGTACGACGGGCTAACATCCTGGCGCACCGCGGGCCTCATGCCCACGGCGCCGCCGGATGCCTGACGACACCCTCGACACCGAACTCCTGGCCCTGCCGCCGCCGCTGCGGCTGCTGGCTGCGCGTGGCATTGCCCGCAGCTATCGCAAGGGCGTCGTGCTGATCGAGGAGAGCTCGGTCGGCGACAACCTCTACCTGATCCTGGCCGGCTCGCTGCGCGCCTACAGCAGCGACGCGCGCGGCCGCGAGATCACCTATGGCGTCTACGGACCGGGCGAATACGTCGGCGAGATGAGCCTGGACGGCGGGCCGCGCTCGGCCAGCGTCATCACCGAGGAGGCCTGCCGCCTCGTCATGGTCACGCGGGCCAGCCTGCTGACCCACATCAGCGAGCACCCCGAGTTCGCCTTCGAGCTGTTGACCAAGGTCATCCGCCGTGCCCGCGCGGCGACGCTGTCGACCAAGCAGCTGGCACTCAACGACGTCTACGGCCGGCTGAAGAACCTCGTCGACGAATCCACCGGCGACGGCCGCCACCTGGAGCTGACCCACCAGGGCATGGCCCAGCGCCTGGGCTGCTCGCGCGAGATGGTGTCCAAGCTCGTCAAGGACCTGGAGCTGGGCGGCTATCTGAGGCGCGTGGCGGCGGGCGAATACCAGCGGCTGAAGAATCTGCCGGCGCGCTGGTAGGGCTCACTGGCCCTGGCGCGGGCGTGCCGGCAGCGGCAGCGCCACCGGAAAGCGCTGATCGGGCTTGGGTGCGCGCTTGTACAGGCCTGCGACCTTGGGCAGGTTGGCCTGGATGTCGCGGATGCGCGTGACGCTGGCCGGGTGGGTGGACAGCCACTGCGGCGGCGCGCCCTTGTTGGCGTTCATCATCTTTTCCCACAGGCGCACGGCCGCCGCCGGGTCGTAACCGGAGCGGGCCGCCAGTTCAATGCCGACGAGGTCGGCCTCGGTCTCGTCGTCACGGCTGAACTTCAGGTTGAACAACTGCCCGCCCATGCCGGCAACGCTGCGGCCGATATTGCCGAGGCCGAAGAGGGCCGATACGCCCTCGACAACCAGGCTGGTCGTCGCCGACTTGCCGACCCGCTCGCGTGCGTGTTCCCGCAGCGCGTGCGCCACCTCGTGGCCCATGATGGCGGCGACCTCGTCGTCCTCCAGCTTGAGCTTCTCGAGGATGCCGTAGAAGAAGGCGATCTTGCCGCCCGGGATGCAGAAGGCGTTCAGCTGCGGGTCGCCGAGCAGGTTGACCTCCCATTTCCACTGGCGGGCGCGCTCATTCCACTCGTAGCTGAAGGGAATGATGCGCTGGGCGATATAGCGCAGCCGCTGGGCCTGCGGATGCTCCATCGGCGCCAGGCCGCGCTGCTGGCTGGCCTGGCGCATCATCAGCGCGTATTGCTGGCCGCCGTCCCGCTCCAGTTGCTCGGCCGACACGAAGCCGGTGAACTTGCTCTTGGGGCCGACCTCCACGCCCTCGCGGGCCCAGGCCGGCATGAAGGCCGCGGCGCCGGTGGCGGCGAGCAGCCCGGTGAACAGGCGGCGGCTGCGCTGGGTGGGTGGCGAGCAGCGGCCCGCGGCGCAATCGGCACAGTCGCCGAAGCTGCGCGTCGGCGGGTGGGTGAACTGCAGGCCGTCGCGGACCTGGAAGTCGTTGGCATCCATGCCGGCATTGTGCTTCGGTGCCCAAGCCCGCTGTCGTAGGACGAGCGCGCGGGACTGGCGACAATCACCCCATGGACAGCCAGCAATTTCGCGCCGCCCTCGGCATGTTCGCCACGGGCGTGACCATCGTCACCGTTCGGGCTGCCGACGGCGGCCTGGTCGGCCTCACCGCCAATTCCTTCAATTCCGTGTCGCTCGACCCGCCCCTGGTGCTGTGGAGCCTGGCGCGACGCGCCGGCTCCATGCCGGTGTTCTCGCATGGCTCGCATTACGCGATCAACATCCTCGCGGCCGACCAGAAGGAGCTGGCGCAGCGCTTTGCCATGCGCGACATCGACCGCTTCGCCGGCGTGGCCTGGCGCGAGGGCG
Source organism: Roseateles sp. P2_H4 (assembly GCF_056403315.1). Lineage (NCBI taxonomy): Bacteria > Pseudomonadati > Pseudomonadota > Betaproteobacteria > Burkholderiales > Sphaerotilaceae > Roseateles > Roseateles sp. P2_H4. The sequence goes on from NZ_JBFUFR010000007.1 coordinate 64,934, forward strand.
CGGGCGGCGCGCCGGTGCTGGACGGCGCCGTGGCCACCTTCGAATGCGCCAACCGCAGCCGCTACGAGGAGGGCGACCACGTCATCTTCGTCGGCGAGGTGGAACGCTGCACGGCCCGCGTCGGCGCGCAGCCACTGATCTTCCACGGCGGCCGCTACTTCACCGAGCTGCCGATCTGACCCGGGTTTTTTTCGGTGCTTGCGTTGTCGATTCCGACGCGCTCTGATCGTCGTCATGTCAGAGGGCCATCCTCTGTCCAACCCCGGAACCCACCATGACCAATACCGTCACCCTGCACCGCGTGCTGCGCTGCCCGCCCGACCGCGTCTACCGCGCCTTCACGACACCGGCTGCCATGGCCAAGTGGCTGCCGCCGCATGGCTTCACCGGCACGGTGCACGAGATGGATGCCCAGGTGGGCGGCAGCTACAAGATGTCGTTCACCAACTTCACGACCGGCGGCGGTCACAGCTTTGGCGGCCGCTACCTGGAGCTGGTGCCGGGCCAGAAGCTGCGCTACACGGCGGCCTTCGACGACCCCAACCTGCCCGGCGAGATGACGACGACCGTCGAGCTGCGCGCCGTGTTCTGCGGCACCGAGGTCCACATCAAGCAGGAAGGCATCCCGGCCGTCATCCCGGCCGAGGCCTGCTACCTGGGCTGGCAGGAGTCGCTGACTCTGCTGGCCCAACTTGCCGAACCGGAAATCCCGCAATAACCCAGTGGCTCCTGCGGGCCGTTCCCTAGCCGGCCCGCCGTTGGCGATGTGCTTGCCGGTCAATCCGGCAAGCATCGCCGTCTTGGGGGACCGGCCAAGGTATTCCTTGGACGAAGGGCTTGATTTCTGGCCTGGTGTGGGGACGATGGCCGCCATCGCGGCCTTGAAGCCGGCATCGGCCATCAAGTGCGTTCCAGCGGTCGACTTGCGACAGCGTTTTCAGGCTGCGCGGCCGGCTGGCAAGGCCTGCGGCGCGCGCTGGATGGCCTGCCAGCGCCACAGGCCCAGGACGAGGCTCAGGCTCAGGCAGACGCCGGCGATCAGCACCAGCGATGTGCCCAGCTTCTGGTTCATCGCATACAGGCCCCAGGCCGACAGGATGAAGGCCAGCACCGGCAGCGCCGCCGACCAGGCCGAAGGGCCGCGCATGCGGGCTGGCGTGCGCATCAGGCTGAGGGTGCACAGCGGCAGGGCGCAGAAGGCCAGGCAAAGCAGGGCCAGGTCGTCGGCGGCCCAGGCCAGCCAGGCCAGGGCCGCCGTCGTCAGTACCCAGTCGACCATCATGTGGCGCAGCTGCAGCCAGGCCACGGCGCGGTTCTGGGCTTGCCCCTGCGGCACGCCGGGCAGCAGGCGCAGCAGGGCCTGTTCACGGCGGCTTTGCCAAAGCATGTTGGGCAGCGCGAAGGCCGGGTTGAAGCCCATGCTGGCCAGGCCGATGGCCATGCCGAAGGCGCCGCGCTTCCAGTTCTCTTCCAAGGCTGCGCCGGACAGCGCGAAGGCGATGCCAAAGCTCAGCACCGCGATGACCAGGCCGATCCCCACGCCCATGCCCTGGCGCAGCCAGTGCTGCTGGCCATGCAGCACGATCTCGACGCGGCTCATCACGCTGCGTTCACTGGCCCGGGCCCGTGCCAGCACATGGCGCAGCCAGGCTGCCGCCACGAGATCGAAGGGGCGGCTGATCCATGCGCCCGGCCGACCCAGCACGTCCTCGGCGCCACGCTTGTTGTTCATGCCGTCCAGGCCGGCGCGGCGCATGCGAGCGCGGGCCGCGTAGGCCTCGCGGTGAGCCGCGTCGCCGGCGCCGAACAAGCGCGCGATGGACCAGCCCAGGATCAGCAGGCTCAAGGCCAGCACCGATGCGGGCTGCGCGTTCCACAGCTCGCCCAGGGCCGACCACAGCGGTGCGAGGCGCCTGTTCAGCCCGGCGCCGAAGAACAGCACCGGCCCAAGGCTCAGCACCAGCCACAGCGTCCAGTTGCGCACCGCCCAGGCGGCGAAGGCCAGGGTGACGGCCGTGAAGAGCAACATGGCCATGAAGGAGGGCGTCTTCGGCAAGGTCAGCCACAGCAGGGCCGCACAGACCCCGGTCACCAGCGCCCAACTGCCCAGCGCGGCCTCGCGCAGCTGGCGGCGATGGCCGGGCACGAAGCGCGCGGCATGCGGATGGTTCTGCTCCAGCAGGCTGCCCATCACCGTCATCCACAGCGTGGCAAGGATCAACACGGCGCTGGTGCCCAGCACCGCCTGCCACCACAGTGGCGAGAAATACAGGCTGGTGCAGATGCCGGCGAGGGTCAGGCCGATCAGCAGGCGCCGGCCCCAGGGTGCCTCGAGGTCACGCTGACGCCAGAAGGCCAGCAGCATCTGGCTGGAGGTGGTGGCGTTCATCAGGTCAGCTCCGCGAACAGGTCTTCCAGGTTCACCGCCTGCGCGTCCTGCGGCGCGAGCACGCCCGCGGGCAGCCGCGCCAGCACGCGCTCGCGGCCGGCCTCCAGGGGCGTGCGCTTCAGCGGCTGGGCCCCCAGCCGCGCGAACAGGGTGGTCAGCTCGGTGACGCTGCCGGTGAAGGCGCGCACCTGCTCCAGCAGCTCGTCCAGCGGCGCCTGCAGCGCGATGCGGCCGTCGCTGAGGAAGGCGAGGTTGAAGGCGACGCGCTCCAGGTCGGACAGGATGTGGGTGGAGAACACCACCGTCGTGCCACGGTCCAGCACCTGGTCGACCAGCTCGCGCAGGAAGTCGCGTCGGCCGACGGGGTCCAGGCTGGCGACGGGCTCGTCCAGCACCAGCAGGTCGGGCTCGTGGGCCAGCGCGCGGATGATGGACAGGCGCTGCTGCTGGCCGCCCGAGAGCTTGCGGATGGGCTTGTCGCGGGCGATGTCCCAGCGCGACAGCAGGCCTTCCACCTTGGCCTCGTTCCAGCGTGGGTAGAAGCTCCTGAAATAGGCCAGCAGCTGGGTGGCGGTGAAGGTATCGAAGAGGTCGCTCTGCTGGGGCACGTAGCCGATGCGGGCGCGCGCTGTGTCGTCCAGGTGAGCCACATCCTGGCCGAACAGCTGCACGCGCCCCTGCTGCGGTTCCCGCAGGCCCAGCAGCGTCTCCAGCAGCGTCGTCTTGCCACAGCCGTTGCGGCCCAGCAGGCCGACGACCTGGCCGGGCTGCAGCGCCCAGTCCAGCGCCTTCAGCACGGCGCCGCCCTTGGGATAGGCGAGGCTGACGCCGGCGAGTTCGGCGGTGGCGGTGTTGGAATGGGGAAAGTGGGCGGAGGAGGCGGTCATGCTTGCGTCTCGTCGAGGATGGTCTTGAACAGCTGCAGGGTCTGGGCCTTGGACAGTTCCAGTTGCCGCGCTTCGGCGGCGGCTTTCTCAAGCGTCGGGCGCAGCAGCTCGACGCGGTCGGCGGTGGGCTGGGCGCGCTGGTGCTGGGCCGCGACCACCATGGACAGGCCGCGGCGGCGCTCCAGCACGCCGTCCGCCTCCAGTTGGGAATAGGCCTTGGAGATGGTCATCGGGTGCACGGCCAGCGCCTGCGCCAGCTCGCGCACCGACGGGATCTCGTCGCCTGCCTTCAGCTGCCCGGCCGCGACGCGCCGCTTCACCTGCTCGATGAGCTGGCGGTAGATGGGCTCGGGCGAGCCGGTGTTGATGTGGACGAAGTGGGTGGGATCCATCTTGGACTGCCAATGTGTACTAGTACTATAGTACACGTGGACAGTTGCCGTCAAGCGCTTGTTGCACGCGGGCCTTGCGGGCGTAGGATGCTTCGCAGTCTCGGCCCGCGGAGGCCCTCATGATGCAGACCCACCGTCGGCGCTGGCCGGTCATCGCGATGCTCGCGGGAGCGGGCGCGGGGGCCGAACCCATCGATGAAGACCTGGCTCTGGCCTATGGCGACAAGGCCACCATCAGCATCGCGACCGGCAGCGCCCAGCCGCTGCGCCGCGCCCCGGCCGTGGCGACCGTCATCACGGCCCAGGACATCGCCACGATTGGCGCGACCGATCTCGACGAAGCCCTGGCCACCGTGCCGGGCCTGCATGTCAGCTACGGCCCGATCATGTACACGCCGCTCTACGGCGTGCGCGGCCTGCTGAGCCAGCCGCTCAATGTGCAGGTGCTGCTGATGATCAACGGCCAGCCGATGAAGACCGCGTACACGGGCGACAAGGGCAATACCTGGGCCGGCCTGCCGCTGGAGAACGTCGCGCGCATCGAGGTCCTCCGCGGCCCCGGCTCGGCGCTGTACGGCGCCGACGCCTTCGCCGGCGTGATCAATATCGTGACCAAGGGCCCGGCCGATCTGCGCGGCACCGAGGCTGGCCTGCGCGGCGGCTCCTTCCGCGGGCGCGATGCCTGGCTGCAGCATGGCGGCCAGCTCGGGCCGCTGGCGCTCGCCGCCTACTTGCGCATCGGCGCGGCCGACGGCCATGGCGCGACGATCACGGCCGACGGCGCGACGCGCCTGGACAAGCTGTTCGGCACCCATGCGAGCCGCGCGCCCGGGCCGGCCCATGTCGGCCACGATGCGCTGGATGCGGGCCTGGACCTCGGCTGGGACAAGTGGCGGCTGCACGTCAACAAGGTCGTGCGTCGCAATGCCGGCACCGGCGGCGGCGTCAACTCGGCCCTCGATCCCGACAGCGTGATCGACATGGACCGACTGATGGCCGACCTGGGCTGGGCCGACGCGCAGCTCGCGCCCGGCTGGGCCGCCGGCTTCAGCGCGGCGCTGCACAACTATCACGAGCAAACGCCGCGCGGCCTGGTCCTGTTTCCGGCCGGCATCCGCGTCGGGGCCAACCTCTTTCCCGACGGCATGATCGGCGGCCCGGCGCGTTGGGAGCGCATGTGGCGCCTGGATGCGCATGCGGTCTACGGCGGGTTCCGGGGCCACAGCCTGCGCGTCGGCGTCGGCCATGACGACACCAACCTCTACCGCGCCGAGACGCACAAGAACTTCATCCTGACGCCGACCGGCGTGCCGGTGCCGACCGGGCCCGTCATCGACTACAACGCCATCCAGCCCCACATCCGGCCGGCGCAGCGACACAGCAACTATGTCTATGGCCAGGACGAATGGCGTGTCGCGCCCGACTGGACCTTCACCGCCGGCGTGCGCCATGACCGCTATTCCGATTTCGGCGGCACGACCAATCCGCGCCTGGCATTGGTCTGGGAGGCTGCCTACGACGTGACGGCCAAGCTGATGCACGGGCGGGCGTTTCGCGCGCCGGGCTTCAGCGAGCAGTACACCATCAACCCGGTCAGCACCGGCAACCCGGACCTCCGGCCCGAGCGCATCAAGACGACCGAGTTCGTGCTCGCCTGGGCGCCGCGCGCCGAGCTGCAGGTCAATCTGAGCCTGTACCGGCTCGACGCGGTCGACATCGTGCGCGTCGTCGCGAATCCGGCGCCGGCCACCGGCGCGACCTACCGCAACGTCGGCCAGCTCAAGGGCCACGGCGGCGAGCTCGAGCTTCGGTGGGACGCGCTGCGGCAGCTGAGCGTGACGGGCCATCTGGCCTTCCAGCGCGCCACCGACCGCGCGACCCAGGCCGATGCCGGCTATGCGCCGCACCAGCATCACTACCTGCGCGCCGACTGGCGCCTGCCTGCCGCATGGCTGGTCAGCGGCCAGGCCAACCATGTCGCCGACCGCCGGCGCGCGGCGGGCGACGCCCGGCCGCCGGTGGCCGACTACACGACCATCGACCTGACCGTGCGGCGCCTGGCCGCGACCCTCGGCTGGGAAGTCGCGGCCTCGCTGCGCAATGCGTTCAACGCCGACGCCCGCGAGCCCACCCTGCCCGGCGGCGTGCTGCCCAACGATCTGCCCTTGGCGGGGCGTTGGTTCTGGCTGCAGGCGCTGCACCGTTTCTGAGGACTGCGCACAATGCAGGCTTTCACGTTCCCGCCTTCCACCATGCGCCGCCTGCTGATCGCCTCCGCCCTGCTCGCCTCTTTCGTCGCCCAGGCTCAAGTCAAGGTCGACGACCCCTGGGTGCGCGCCACCGTCGCGCCGCAGAAGGCCACCGGCGCCTTCATGCAGCTGACGTCGGCCAAGCCGGTCAAGGTGGTCGCGGCCAGCTCGCCGGTGGCGGCCGTGGTCGAGATCCACGAGATGAAGATGGACGACGGCGTCATGAAGATGCGCGCCGTCGACGCGCTGCCGCTGCCCGCCGGCCAGGCCGTGGCGCTGAAGCCCGGCAGCTATCACGTCATGCTGATGGGGCTCAAGAACCCGATCAAGGCCGGCGAGACCGTGCCGCTGACGCTGACCGTCGAAGGCGAGGACAAGCAGCGCACGGCAGTCGAGATCAAGGCGCAGGCGCGTTGATTCATGGCGAAGATGTACATCGTTGACGCCACCGACCCCGCTGGCTATGTCGCCGCGCTCAGTGGCTGGCAGCAGGCGCAAGTGTTGGCATTGCGCGAGGCGGTGTTGGAGGCTGAGCCTGGCCTGGAGGAAAAGCTCAAGTGGGGCCACCTCGTCTATTTCAGCAACGGCCCGGTGCTGCTGATCCGCGCCGAGCCGAGCCGCGTGCTGTTCGGCTTCTGGCGTGGCAAGCGCTTGCTGCACCTCGAGCCGCGCATGCGGGGCGGCGGCAAGTTCGAGCTGCGCACGCTGGAGCTGCACGAGGACACGCCGTTGGAGCGTGACACCGCGCTGGCCCTTGTGCGCGCGGCGGTGGCGCTGAACGCCGAACTGGGCAACCCCCAGCGGACAAACGTGTGAAGCCGGCGTAAAACCGCTTCAGTTCTGGCCTGGCCTGCCGATAGCCCGGGATTACACCGGAGTTGCTCATGGTCACTGCCGTCAATACCCCAGCTTTGGTCGGCACCCTGCTTCGTCCTGCCGAATGGCTGGACCCCGGCAACAAGAGCCCGTCGACCGCCGAAGACCCGCAGGCCGTGGTCGTCAAGATTTCAGCCGAAGGCGCGCAGCGGGCTGAAGCGGTCACCCAGGCGGTTACCCAGGCGGCTACCCAAGCGGCACCCAACGCCGAGGACTTGCCAGTGCGCCTGGATGGCGGCGGCAGCGGCCAGGTGAGCGTGCAGGAATTCAAGGCCAGCGAGCCCAAGGCGCCCCCCGCCGGTGGCGCGCGTGCTGCAGCGCCTGCCGGCGGCCAAGCGCCTGCGGGCGGAGCGGCTGGTGGCGTCGCCGCCGCCAGCGTCAGCACCACCCCCAGCAGCAGCCAGACCTACGAGCCAGCCGACACCGACGAGGACGGCACCGTGTCGCCCCTGGAGCAGCAGGCCTACGAGGTCAAGCTGGCGGCCGAAAAGGCGGCCAAGGCCGCTGAGGCGGCAGGCAGTGAACGCACGGCCGAGGCCGCCGCCGCGGTCAAGGCCTACGAAGCGATCGAGCAGCTGGGCGCCGCGGACCAGGGCTGAAGGCTGGGCCCTCAGGCCCTTGCCGCATTGACCGCGATTTCAGCGGCCAGCTGCGGCCACAGCGCCTCCGGGAGGTCGTGCCCCCAGCCAGGAATGATTTCAAGCTTCGCGCCGGGAATGCGTTTGGCGAGGTCATGCGCCGCGGCCACCGGGATCAGTGCATCGCCCTCGCCATGGATGACCAGGGTGGGCGCGCTGATGCGCGGCAGGCGCTCGGCGCGGTGCGTGTCGGCGGCGATGGCCACCATCTGGCGTGCGACGGCCTGGGGGCGGAAGGCCCGCTTGATGCCGCGTGCGAGGCGCTCGCGCAACTGCTTGGTTTCGGGCGGGTAGCCTGGGCTGCCGATGACGCCGTAGAGGCCGACGTAGTGGTCCAGCACGTTCTGAAACTTTTGCTCGGGCGTGCTGCCGGGCTTGGGGCGCGAGATCAGCGCGCGACGCACCTTCAGGCTTTCTTTGGGCACGCCGCGATCGCCGCTGGTCGTCATCATCAGCGTCAGGCTCTTCACGCGCTGGGCGTGGGCGAAGCCCATGTGCTGGGCCACCATGCCGCCCATCGACGCGCCGCAGACATGGGCCTTGGCCACGCCCAGCGCGTCCAGCACGCCGACGGCGTCGCGCGCCAGGTCGGCCAGCTGGTACGGCGCCTTGACCGGCAGGCGCAGCGTGTGCAGCAGCGCCGCCAGCGGGATGTTGGGGGCGCCGAGCTCGTCGAAGGACTGCGACAGGCCGACGTCGCGGTTGTCGAAGCGGATGACGCGAAAGCCCTTGGCCACCAACTGCTCGACGAGGCCCTCGGGCCAGGCGATGAGCTGCATGCCCAGGCCCATGATCATCAGCAGGGGCTCGCCGTCGGCCGGCCCCTGGATGTCGACCTCGATGCGGACGCCGTTGGCGCTGACCTGCATCAGCCGAGGTCCACCTGGCGCTCGATGACGCGCGACACCAGCCCGTAGGCGATGGCCTCGTCGGTGCTCATCCAGAAGTCGCGTTCGATGTCGAGGCGCACGCGCTCCAGCGGCTGGCCGGTCGCCTGAGAGATGGTGGCGGCCAGGCGCTCGCGAACACGCAGGATCTCCTTGGCCTGGATGGCGATGTCGCTGGCCTGGCCACCGGCGCCGCCCGCGGGCTGGTGGATCATGAAACGCGTGTTGGGCAGGGAGAAACGACGCTCCTTGGGCACCGCGAGATAGATGTGGGTGCCGGCGCTGGCGACCCAGCCCGTGCCGACCACGTTCACCGGCGCGCGCACGAAGCGGATCATGTCGTGGATGGCGTCACCGCTCTCCACATGGCCGCCGGGCGAGGAGATCAGCAGCGTGATGGGCGCGTCGGATTCCTGCGCGAGGGCCAGCAGGCGGCGGCAGGTGGCCAGGGCCATCTTGTCGTCGATCTCACCGAAGACCATGACGAAGCGGCCCTTGAACAGCAGCTGCTCTTCCATCTTCTCGGGGGCGTCTTTCTTGGCGGCCTTGTCTTCGGCGGCGAGGGTGTGATGTTGCATGGTCGGAGTCCGGGTTAAGGGCGATACCTTACCGCGAGAACGGCGTTCCACTCAGGCCGAGAGGATTTGCGCGCAGGCCTCCGGGCGTGTTCTCGCGCATCAGGTAACGACTCTCGTGCGCTTGGCGTTGAAATCCTCGATGACCAGGAACCCTGACACTTGTCCGTGAACGGGGCCGCCTACCAATGCGATGTCGGATCTAAAGGCGACCGGGAATACTTCAGTCGCAGATGATTTGCCCATCAGGGCGTACATCGCCGTGACACTGTTGGCGCCCGGCGCGACAACGCCGCACCAGAACGACACCTGTCCCTGGGGCGCCATGGCCACTGGCTGAATGGTGCCGAGGTCGGAGCCGTGTTGTGCTGGGGGCGTCAGATAGCCCCAGAGGCGCGTTCTATCTGCCAGCGTCAATTGGGCGCGAATGACGAACATGCTGCGCGCAGGGTCGAGCAGGCCCTGCTGCTCGAACGGTCGCACGGTGACTTCGTCCTGGCCCTCCTCGCCTTCCTCGTCATGAGCGAATTCCCAGACGGGATGCTCATTGAAGTCTTCGACGTTCAGGTCGTAGACCTGCTTGCGAATATGTGAGTCGCTCATCGCGGATGAAGGGGCAACTCAGGCCGAAGCGGGCGTCCTGTAGAACCACCGCCGCGCACCCTTGGGCTCGAAAGGCTTCCATTCGCCATCCGGCTGCGCCAGCCGGTCCGCCAGCGCATACAGCGCGATCGGGTTCACGCCCAGGCCGATGTGGCTGGCCTGCACCTCGATGTTCTCGGCCAGCGGCGAGGGCTCGTTGACGCTGCAGCGCCAGGCGACGACGCCGTCGCTCTTGGAGTAGATGGACGTCGTCGGCACCGGCGGCGCCTGGCGGATCTGCTCCATCAGCTCGGGGTCGTTGGACGCGTGGCCGCTGACCATCTCGAAGAAGCGCCAGGCGTTGGTCGCGCGCGGGTGGCCGGTGAAGGGCGTGCCCAGCGTGACGACGCAGCGCGCCAGCTCCGGGCATTCCTTGGCCAGCTCGCGGGCATAGATGCCGCCCAGGCTCCAGCCCAGCAGGCTGACCTTGCGGCCGTGGCGACGGTGCAGCTCGATCAGGTCGGCCTTGGTCTTTTCCAGCACGCCGGCGCGCGGACCGAAGTTGAAGCCCTGGCCCCAGCCCTGGGTCGCGTAGCCCAGCGAGTCGAGCATCGCGCGCAGCGGTGCGGTGGTGAAGTCATGCGCGCCCAGGCCGGGGAAGACCAGCACGGGATGGCCGTCGCCGTGCGGCAGTTTCTTCATCCACGGCATGGTGGCCAGCAGGGCCGCGTATTCCCAGGGCGCGCGGCCCTCCAGCATCAGCAGCCAGGCGTTGGGTGCGCGCAAGTCGGACCAGTCGGGGTGAGGGGAGGTGGGGGTCTGTTGCCAGCGCGAGAAGCGCGGCGAGCGGATGGCGGGCATGCGGCAAAAGCGAGAGCGGGCAAAGCCCGGCCATGTTAGCCAGCTGTCGCCTGTTTCCGGGGCGTGCTTGCCCGGGGGCTGAGGTGTCGCGTTGGTGACTGGTGCATGCGCGCCCTCAGCGATGCGCCGGCCCTTCTTGAGGAGAATGCGTGCCGACTACACAGCTCGCCACGAACCTCGCTCCCGCATCGTTGGCGTCAAGAGGCCGTCGCAGGTCGTACATCCAATAGCCTATGACGCAAATGACCGCAATTGCGATTGCGAGGTTAGTCACGCCTTGCAGCCTAGCCCGCCAGCCCGACACGGCGACGGTGTCGCGGGCCAGCCTGGAGTCCAGCGGTGGCGCGTAACCGCCTCGCAGTATCCGGACAGCCTGTCGAAGGCCGATCGCGACGGGCCACATTAGCAACGCCGGCACTCCAGGAAATAGTGCAAAGCGGAGCCACTCCAAGGTGCTGGCAGGGCCAATGCGGTTACACAGGAGTGGGATGCCGCCCCTGAGGAAATATGGAATCCCGGCGGCGATGACGATGATTGAGCCAAGTGCTAAAACAGTCCGCGTCCATGGGACCGGCTGAGCTCGGATGATGACTGCGCGGGCGCTGGCGGGATAGCGCGCCAGCCGCCTTTGCAAGGCCTGCTCGCGATGGGCCTTCAGGTGGCCATCGTCGTTGGCGACGTGACGGGCAAAGGCGACACCGCCCAGGAGCACAGAGCCCCAGAGCAGCCAATCCCAGTACGAGGCCTGCATGCGCGCTCAAGCCGCGTTGGCTGTCCTTCGCTTCGCCGGTGCCGCGGCCTTCTTCACCACCGTCTTCTTCGCCGCCACCTTCTTCACCGGCGCCTTCTTCTTCACCACCGGCGTCGGCTCAGGCTCCACGACCTCCGCCACCGGCAGCGCCTGGAACTCCATGAAGGCCGCCTCGACATAGGCCGCGAACTCGGCGGTCTCGGGCATGGCCTCGCCGCAGGCCATCAGGCCGATGTCCAGGGACTGGTTGTAGGTCTGCACCGTCACGTTCAGCGCCAGGCCGTGCACGGCAATCGACGTGGGGTAGTTGGTCAGCATCTTGGCGCCGGCCAGATACAGCGGCAGCTGCGGCCCGGGCACGTTGGAGATGACGACGTTGGCGACGACAGGCAGCTTCTCGGCCACCTTGGCGCGGCCGTAGAGCATGGCGCCGGCCTGCATCAGCCAGGGGATGCCCAGGCTGGGGAAGTCGGTCGGCATCAGGCTCTTGAGCTGGCTCATCTGCGCCTTCATGGCCTTGCTGGAGGCCATCACATGGGCCAGGCGCTCGCCCGGGTTGCTCAGGTGCGTGCCCAGGCTCATGAAGGTCATGGTGGCCTGGTTGTTGGACGTGGTGTCGCCGGCGGCGCGCGTGGACACGGGCACGGCGGCGATCAGGCTCTTGCGCGGCAGCGGGCCGTGCTTGGTCAGGAAGCGCCGCAGTGCGCCGCCGATGACGAAGAGGACGGCGTCGTTGACGCTGGCGTGGTGGCGCTTGCGGGTGCGGTGCAGCTCGGCCAGGGCCAGGGTCACGCCCGCAAAGGAGCGCGTGTCGGACAGGCTGACGTTGAAGCGTGTGCGCGGCGCCGGGCCCAGGCTGGAGACTGCTTTCTTGCCGCGCACCACGGCCGTGGTCTGCGCGGCCACGTCGCCCAGCAGGTTGCGCAGCTTGTCGATGGAGGCGCCGGCCGCGGCGCCGCCGGCATAGCCCATGGCCATGTTGCCGAGGATGTTGGCGGCGCTGGGCAGGGAGCGGGCCAGCTTGACGGTCTGCTTCCACTGCTGGGACACGGCCGCGCGCAGCATGCCGACGGTGCCGAGCTGGCCGCGCTTCTTGCCGCGCGCGGCGATGGCGTCGATGGGGCGCGGCTCGGGGCTGAGGTCGAGGATGACCTGGGCCAGCGCCACGGCGGCCTGGCCGTCCACGGCGGCATGGTGGAGCTGGGTGTACAGCGCGATGCGCGGCTGGCCCTCGGGGCCCGAATCCAGCCCGGTGAAGACGTGGAACTTCCACAGCGGCAGGCCGCGGTCCAGCAGCACGGGGTGCAGGGCGCCCACCTGGGCTTCCAGCTCGGCCATGCCGCTGCCCTCGGGCAGGGCGATCTCGACGATGTGCTCCTCGAGGTCGGGCTCGGCGTCCACCCAGCCCGGGTTGGACAGGCCCAGCGGCATCGCGACGAGGCGGCGGCGCAGGGCCGGCAGCAGCGGCATGCGGGCCCGCATGTGCTCGCGCAGGTCTTCGATGTAGTCGCCGTCGTAACCGACGGGCAGCTCCAGCAGATGCAGGGCGCCGACATGCATCGGCATCTGCGGCGTTTCCAGGTAGAGGAAGCTGGCGTCGAGGCCGGCGAGCTGTTTCATCGGGGCGTCTCCTGGGCTTGTTTCAGCCCAGCATACCCGCGCTGCCCGCCGCCGGCGTCTCGGGGGCGACCCTTCCCGGGCCGCCGTCAGTTCATTCCTCGGGGACGAAGATCCACAGCAGGATGTAGAGCAGGATGCCGCTGCCGAAGGCCAGGAAGAGCACCGTGAAGATGAGGCGCCAGACCCAGGAATCGAGGCCGGTCACGCGGGCGATGCCGCCACAGACGCCGCCGATCCAGCGGTCGACGCGGGCCCGGCGCAGGCCGTTGACGGCACCGATGTTGGGGCTCTGCGCGCTGCTCGAAGCCGCCGCGGTGTGGCCGCCGAGCACGCGGGCCTTGGCCTTGGCGAATTCCTCGTCGTTGAGCACGCCACGCGCATGCAGGTCGGCCAGCTTGTTGAGTTCGTCAGCGTCGTTCATTTGGGGCTCCTTGCGGGGTTGATGGAACGAAGCCTAGCGGTCCTGTGCGTGCAGGCCAGAGGCATGCGACAGGCCGTCGATTTCGTGGGATGCCGCCGCGGAATTCAATGGACAGGCTGTTTGCTCGGGTCGATGTCGATGAACTGCCAGAAGTCCAGCCAGAACAGCGGGCGGTAGAAGCCCGTCATCGAGGGCTGCTCGATGTCCGTGAGGATGCGGTGCACATTGACCTTGTAGGGCATGTAGGCCACGGCCATGCGTTTGGCCTCCTTGAACAGGGCCTCGCGTTCGGGGCCATCGGGCAGGGCCTGCATGCGGTCGTAGATGGCGTCGAAGCGCGCGTTCCTGAAACGTGGCAGGTTCTGCGTGCCCGCAGCGGGGCCGTAATAGCGTTGCAGCGCACCCTGGCCGTCGGGCTGGGCCGCCGTCGAGCCGACCGGCCACATCTGGTAGTTGCCGGCCTGGGCCGCCTTCAGGTTCTCGGGCCACTGCTGGATCTTGATCTTCATGCGGATGCCGACGGCGCGCAGCGCCTTCTCCCACAGCTCGTCGATGGCGCGGTTCACCGACTTGGGCTCGGTGTTGCGCGTGATGACGAGGGGGCTGCCGTCGGGCAGGTCGCGCCAGCCGTCACCATCCTTGTCGACATAGCCGTACATGTCGAGCAGGGCGCGGGCGCGGGCCGGGTCGTAGTCGCCCATCTCGCTCTTGAAGCCTGGTTCATAGCCGGTGGTGTGGGGCACGATGGGCGACTGGGCCGGCACGGCCTGGCCGCGGCGGGCGATGAGGATCTCCTTGTTCACGTCGTAGGCCAGCGACAGCGCGCGGCGCAGCGCGACCTTGTCGGGCGTCACGCCGCCGACGACCGGGTCGTCGAGGTTGAAGCAGGTCATCGTCATGTCCGGCGTCAGCGTGAACACCGCATGCATGCCGCGCTTGGCGAGGTTGGGCGCCAGCTTGCCGCCCGGCGCGGCCTGGGTGATGAAGTCCTCGGGCACACGCTCGATGAAGTCGTGCTCGTTGTTCAGGAAGGCCAGCCAGCGCGGCTGGCTCTCGACGATGACGTCGACGACGACGCGGTCGATCATCGGGATGCGCCGGCCCTTCAGCTTGGCGTAGATGGCCTCAGCTTCCCTGTCGCCGGGCGTGGGCACGGCCTCGTAATGGCGCTCCCGATAGCCTGGGTTGCGCTCGAAGACGATCTGCGAGCTGCGCCGCCATTCCTTCAGCACGAAGGGGCCGGTGCCGACCGGGTGCTCCATGATGGTGTCGCCATAGAACTCGACGACCTCGCGGGCGACGGCGCCGTACAGGTCGTTGTTCGCGAAGATGGATTCGACCAGGCGCGGGCGCGGCTCACGCGTCCTGACCTGCAGCGTGTAGCGGTCCAGCGCCTTCAGGCCCTCGACCTCGGTGTCGTAGGGGAAGGGCTTCTTGGACCGGATGACGCGCTCGCGCAGCTCCTCCAGGCCGACGATGGCGGCGTCCTCATAGCTGGACCAGCCCTGGGCGTTGTTGGCGGGGTCGGCATAGCGCTTGATGCTGTAGACGAAGTCCTGCGCCGTGACCTCGCGCTTCCTGCCCTTGAAGGCCGGGTCGTCGGCGAAGTAGATGCCGGGCCTGAGCTTGAAGGTGAAGGTCTTGAAGTCGGCACTGATGTCGGGCTCGCCGGCGGCGATCTGCGGCACGATGCGCGTCGGCCGCGCCAGCGGGTCGTACGTGTAGAGGCTCTCGAAGATGTGGGCGGTCAGCGTGCGCGAGTAGATGTCCGACAGCCGCACCGGGTCGAAGCCGGTCTCGGCGATCAGGAAGGCGTAGTGCAGTGTCTTCACCGGCTCGGCCGCCCGGGCCGGAGCGAGCAGGGACAAGCAGGCAGCGCATGCGGCGAGCAGGTGTTTCATGGGGGTCTTACTTGGCTTTGGGCAGCGCGGCGGCGTCGATGTCGACGTATTTCCAGAAGTCGCGCACGAAGAGATTGCGGCTGTAGCCCCTGACCCAGGGCTGGGCCATGTCGGTCCAGATGCGGTGGACGTGGAATTTGTAGGGGGCGTAGGCAATCAGCAGGCGCTGCGCTTCGTTCATCAGCGCCTGGCGCTCGGGACCGTCGGGCAGGGCCTTCTGCTTGTCGAACAGCACCTCGAAGGCCGGCAGGTCGAAGCGCGGCTTGTTGGCATTGCCCTTGGCCTTGCTGGAGCCCAGTGCCAGGAAGGTGTCGCCGTCGGGTGTCGTGCCGACCCAGCCCACGCCCCACATCTGCAGCTTGCCGGCGTTGGCGGCCTTGAGCTGCTCCGGGAACTTGCCGATCTTGAAGCTCATGCGGATGCCCAGGGCGGCCATGTTCTTCTGCCACTGCTCGGCGAGCTGGCGGCGCTCGCCATCGGCCAGCGTCGAGTACTCGATGGCCAGCGGCTTGCCGTCGGGCTGCTCGCGCCAGCCGTCGCCGTCGCGATCGACATAGCCATAGAGGTCGAGCAGGGCCTTGGCCTTGGCGAGGCTGAACTCGCTCATCTCCGACTTGAAGGCCGGGTCATAGCCGAACACCGTCGTCGGCATCGGCCCCTGGCTCTTCAGCGCCTGGCCGCGGCGCACGAGGCGGATCTCCTTGTCCAGGTCGACGGCCAGGTTGATGGCGCGGCGCAGCGCTATGCGCTCGGGCGTGTAGCCGCCGACGACCGCGTCCTCCATGTTGAAGTAGCTGACCGAGACGTCGGCGCGCGGATAGCGCGTCATCGTCAGCCCCAGCTTGGCTAGGTTGGGCGCCAGGTGGTTGCCCGGCATGGCGACCGAGGCAAAGTCGATGGGCACCTCCTCGATGACGTCCGCCTCGCCGCGCAGGAAGGACAGCCAGCGCGGCTGGGCCTCTTCGATGATGTCGATGACGACACGGTCCACCAGCGGCAGCTTCCGGCCCTGCAGGGCCGCGACCTCGGCCTTGAGCTTGTCGCTGGCGTCGGGCGGCGCGACCTCGGCGTAGCGCAGGTCGCGGAAGTTGGGGTTCTTCTCGAGGACGACGCGCGAGCTGCGCCGCCACTCGGTCAGGCGGAAGGCATTGGTGCCGACCGGGTGTTCCATGATCTTGTCGCCATAGAACTCGACGACCTCGCGCGCGACGGCGCCCAGGAAGCCGGCGTCAGCGAACTGCTGCACGAAGCGCGGGTCGCCGACGCCGAGCTTGAGCTGCAGCGTGTAGCGGTCCAGGGTCTTGAGGCCTTCGACCTCGCGGTCGTAGTCGAAGGGCTTCTTGACCTTCATGAGCTCCCTGCGCAGCTCCGACAGGCCGAGGATCTTGACGTTCTCCAGGATGTAGAGATTGCCGCTCTTCAGCGCGGGGTCGTAGTGGCGCTTGATGCTGTAGACATAGTCGGCCGCCGTCAGCTCGCGCCTGGCACCCTTGAAGGCCGGGTCGTCGGAGAAATAGATGCCGGGCTTGACCCGCATCGTGATGGTCTTGAAGTCGGCGCTGATCTCGGGCATCTCGGAAAGAGTGGCCGGGCGCAGCTTGAAGGGGCGGGTGCCGAAGTCGTATTCCAGCGGCGCGTCCAGGATGCCGCCGAGGATGTCCTTGGAGTATTTGTCGGTCACCTGGACCGGGTCGAAACCGGTTTCGGCCACCTTGAAGGCATAGCGCAGCACCTTCTCCTGGGGCGGACTCTGGGCTTGGGCGCCGGTCATCGCACAGGCCAGCAAGAGGGTGGTCAGCAGGGAGGAAAGCTTCATCGCGGGGGCGCGCAAGGCGGAGAAGTCGCGGAGTCTAGTGAAACCGTCAGGCCGGGGCCGCGCTTTGCTCGCATAGACTCCGGCCCGTTTTCTGGTGTAACCCCGCTTGCCTGGCGGGGTTTGTGGTTTTTGGGAGCCCCGATGGCGGCCTATCTGATCCGACGCCTGTGGCAGATGATCCCGACCCTGCTCGGCGTCGTGCTGCTGGTGTTCTTCCTGTTCAAGTACTTCGGCAACGACCCGACCGTCATCCTCGGCGGCATGAACGCCAGCCCGGAGATGAT
Source organism: Roseateles sp. P2_H4 (assembly GCF_056403315.1). Lineage (NCBI taxonomy): Bacteria > Pseudomonadati > Pseudomonadota > Betaproteobacteria > Burkholderiales > Sphaerotilaceae > Roseateles > Roseateles sp. P2_H4. Next base: position 82,063 of record NZ_JBFUFR010000007.1, read on the forward strand.
TGAATCGATCCGCGAGCAGCTCGGCCTGAACAAGCCGGTCTGGGAGCAGCTGTGGATCTTCGTCAAGCAGATCGTCACCTTCGACTGGGGGCGCAGCTGGGCGACCAACGAGGCAGTCGCCAACCTGTTCGCGACGCGCCTGCCCGCCACGCTGACGGTGACCCTGCCCATCCTCATCCTCGAGGTGCTGCTGGCCATCCCCTTCGCGATGGCCGTGGCCGCCGTGCGCGGCAGCTTGACGGACCGCACCGTCATGGTCTGCTCGACGATCGCCGTGTCCATCTCGCTGCTGGTCTACGTCATCCTGGCCCAGTACCTGTTTGCCTTCCGCCTCGGCTGGTTCCCGGTGCAGGGTTGGACGGCCAGCACCTGGACCAACCTCACCACCTACGCCCCGCTGCCCGTGCTGGTGGCCGTGGCGGTGTCGATGGCGCCGCAGATCCGGCTGTACCGCAGCTTCTTCCTCGACGAGATCGGCCACGACTATGTGCGCACCGCGCGCGCCAAGGGCCTGACCGACACCACCGTGCTGCTCAAGCATGTGCTGCGCAACGCGATGATCCCCATCCTGACCAATGTGTCGGTGCTGCTGCCCGGCGTGCTGGTGGGCAGCTTCCTGATCGAGGTGTTCTTCTCCATCCCCGGCCTCGGCCGTGAGCTGCTGCTTGCCGTCAACCGCGGCGACTATCCCGTCATCCAGGCCTTCGCCATCTACTTGGCGGCGCTGACGATGACGGTCAACCTTGTGGTGGACCTGCTCTACAAGCTGGTCGACCCCCGCGTGGTGCTGAAATGAGACCCCTCGCCCAGTCTTGCCCAGCTGAACGCGGGCAGCCCGGTCGGTCCCCCGAGGGGACGCCGATGCTTGCCGGATCAACCGGCAAGCACATCGCCAGTGCGGGCCGGCTAGGGAGCGGCCCGGCGCTCGGCCCGCGGATTTCATGCATCACGAACAACTGACATGACCGCGATCTCCAACTCCTCCGGCGGCGTCTGGGCCGCTTCCTGGCGGCGCCTCAAGACCGACCGCGTCGGCGTCGTGTCGATGGGCATCGTCGGCGCCTTCCTCGTCCTGGTGCTGCTGGCGGCCACCCAACTGCTGGCGTCGGGCTGGCAGCGGGAGGTCGCCGTGCCCAACGCGCCGCCGACGCTGCTCGGGCCCCAGCCCGCCGAAGACACCGGCACCATTAGCGCGCCCAAGGGCCCGAATGTCGACCTGTCCGACATCGACCCGCTGGCACCCCGCTATGGCGAATGGGCCGAGCGGGCCAAGGCCTTCAAGACCGAAGAGGTCGTCAAGGCCGAGACGCTGCCGCTGGGTGGCGACCGCCTTGGCCGCGACGTGCTGGCCAAGGTCATCAAGGGCGCCGAGGTGTCCATCTTCGTGGGCCTGGCGGCGGCCGTCGTGGCGACGCTGATCGGCACCGTGCTGGGCGCCATCTCCGGCTTCTTCGGCGGCAGGATCGGCGACTTCCTGGAGTGGGTCTACAACGTCTTCACCGCCATCCCCAGCATCCTGCTGATCTTCGCCTTCGCGGCCATCTTCCCGCGTGGCGTCGGGGCGGTCGTCATCATCCTCGCGCTGACGGGCTGGACCGGCATCTACCGCCTGATCCGCGCCGAGTTCATCAAGCACCGCGGGCGCGAATACGTGCGCTCGGCCGAGGCCATCGGTGCCTCGCAGTGGTCGCGCATGTTCAAGCACATCCTGCCCAATGTGTCCCACGTGGCGCTGGTGCAGCTGTCCCTTCACGTCGTCAGCTTCATCAAGAGCGAAGTCATCCTGAGCTACCTCGGCCTGGGCGTGGGTGTCGACCAGGTTTCCTGGGGCACGATGCTGGGCGAGGCGCAGAACGAGATGATCCTGGGCTACTGGTGGCAGCTCGCCGCCGTGACCACGGCCATGGCCGTCTTCGTCACCGCGTTCGCGCTCTTCACGGATGCGCTGCGCGACGCCCTGGACCCCAAGCTGCGAGGTCTCGAATGAGCATGCTCCTCAGCATCCAAGACCTCAAGGTCGCCTTCCGCATGGGCAAGGTCGACGGCGTCATGCAGCGCCAGCTGGCCGTCAAGGGCATCAGCTTCGACGTGCCGGAGAACAGCACGGTCGCCCTCGTCGGCGAATCGGGCTCGGGCAAGAGCGTGACGGCCATGTCCATCCTCAACCTGCTGCCCAGCAATGCCGAGCGTGAGGGCCGCATCCTGTTCCAGGGCCGCGACCTGCTGCAGACCGGCCTGCGCGAACTGCAGGCCATCCGCGGCAAGGAGATCGCCTGCGTCTTCCAGGACCCGATGAGCTCGCTGAACCCGGTCTTCAACGTGGCCACGCAGGTCTGCGAGCCGCTGATGAAGCACATGGGCATGAGCCGCCGCCAAGCGCTCGTCCGCGCCGAGGAATTGCTCAATGAGGTCGGCATCCCCGAGCCCAGGCGGCGCCTGTCGGCCTACCCGCACGAGATGTCGGGCGGCCAGCAGCAGCGCGTGATGATCGCCGTGGCGCTGGCCTGCAGCCCGAAGCTGCTGATCGCCGACGAGCCGACGACGGCGCTGGACGTGACCATCCAGCGCCAGGTCATGGAGCTGCTGGCCAAGCTCAAGGAATCGCATCGGATGAGCCTGCTGTTCATCTCGCACGACCTCGGCGTCGTCGGCGAGATCTCGGACCAGGTCGTCGTCATGCGCCACGGCCAGGTGCGCGAGAACGCGCCGGTGGCGAACATCTTCAGCGACCCCCAGGACGCCTACACCAAGGCCCTGCTGGCCTGCCGGCCGTCGCTGACCGAGAACCCGGCGCGGCTGATGGTCATCGACGATCACATCGCCGGCCGCGCGGCTTCCACCGACATCAAGGCCAAGGACGCCAACGCACCCGTCGTGCTGGAAGCGACCGGCCTGCAGAAGAGCTTCTGGCTGAAGGACGGCCTGTTCGGCAAGCGCGAGTTCAAGGCCGTCAAGGGCGTGAACTTCAAGCTGCGCAAGGGCCACACGCTCGGCGTCGTCGGCGAGTCCGGCTCGGGCAAGACGACCATGGGCCTGACGCTGTTGCGCCTGCATGAACCCACGGGCGGCCAGGTGCTGTTTGAAGGCCGGGACCTGCTCAAGATGAGCGGCGCCGACTGGCAGCAGATGCGCCGCCGCATCCAGGTCGTGTTCCAGAACCCCTATGCCTCGCTGAACCCGCGCTTCACGATCGGCCAGACGCTGCGCGAGCCGATGGAGATCCACGGCATCGGCGCGAACACGACCGAGCGCGAGGCGCGTGCCGTGGCCCTGCTGCAGAAGGTGGGCCTGGACGAAAGCGCGATGGGCAAGTACCCGCATGAGTTCAGCGGCGGCCAGCGCCAGCGCATCGCCATCGCGCGCTGCCTGACGCTGCAGCCCGAGGTGCTGGTGCTGGACGAGGCGGTGTCCGCCCTGGACGTGTCGGTGCAGGCCCAGGTGCTCAATCTGCTGAAGGACCTGCAGGACGAGTTCGGCCTGAGTTACATCTTCATCAGCCACGACCTGGCGGTCGTCAAGTTCATCTCCGACGAGGTGCTGGTCATGCAGAACGGGGACGTGGTCGAGCAGGCCACCACGCGCGACATCATCCAGGCGCCGCGTGAGGAATACACGCGCCGCCTGCTCGGCGCCGTGCCGCGGGGCTACCAGGGGGCCGTCGCCCGGCCGGCCTAGGCGGCCGATTCTTACGGTTGCGTGTAATTTCAACGGTCTCGGACGTGGGATCCTCAACATCCCGCCTGAACCGCGCTGAAATCCGCGGTGCGGCTCGGCATGCTCGGCCGTCCAACGCCCCGATGTATCGAACTCTGGCTTCCCGATCGACGCTGTGCGCGGCGCTGGCCGCATTGGCATTGCTGTGCGCCTGCTCGCCCGGCGATGGCGCCGGCACGCCCGCGTCCACCGCTTCGGCCGTGCGCGACGAAGGCCTGGCCCGCGACCTCGAACGCATCGAGCGCGCCGCCCGCGCCAAGCCTGCGCCGCTGGAGCAGGAGCTGCGGGCCCGCGGCGAGAAGCTCGCCACCGGCAGCGCCGCCGAGCTCGAGGTGCTGGCCCTGCGCGGCCTGCTCGCTGCCTACGCACGCGACCGGGCGCTGACCGACCAGATTTCCCAACGCCTGCGCGACTGGCCCGCCGGCGAGCTGCGCGCCGCCGCCGCCGTCGCCGCGGCCAGCGTCAGCGCCGAATACCTGCGCTCCCACGGCGACCTGCGCGAGGCCCGCAAGCTGCTGATGGCCGTGGACGCCGCCCAGCTCAATGCCGCCGCACCGGTGTTCCGCTGGCGCTACCACCACCAGCTCACGGCCATCGCCAGCGACTCGGGCGAGCTCGACCTGTCGCTGAACCAGGGCCACGCGGCCCAGCGCCTGGCCGAACAGATGGGCCAGCCCTGGCGCGTCGCGCTGACGCTGGTGGACCTGGCCTTCACGTCCAACCGGGCCGACACGCCGGCGCGCGCCCGCCAGCTCATCGGCCAGGCGCTGACCGAGGCCCAGAAGGACCCTGACCCGATGACGCTGAACCAGGTCTACACGATGCGCGGCATCGTCTATGCCGAGGACAGCGACTCCAGCATCACGCTGCAGGCCAATTCCGATGCGCTGGAACAGGCCACGCGCGCCGGCGCCGACTCGGTGCGCGCCCTGGGCCTGGCCAATTTCGCCGACTACCACCTGCGCCAGGGCCATCCGGCGCGGGCGCTGGAACTCGCCGAGCAGGCCCTGCCGCTCGCGCGTGCGACGCGCAACATCAGTGCCGAGAGCGTCGCCCGCTCCAACATCGGCCTGGCCAAGATCTCGATGGGCCGCATCGCCGAGGGCCGCGACGATGTGCGCGCCGGCATCACGCTGGACGAGCAGCAGGGCGCCCTCGCCTATGCGTCGGCCGGCTGGCAGGAGCTGGCGGGCTATCTGGAAAAGGCCGGCGACCTGGCGGGCGCCATCGCCGCCTACCGCGAGCACCGCCGCATGGACGAGCGCGTGCTGCGCGACGAGACCCGCAAGCTGCTGCTCGAAGCCCAGGAGCGCCAGGACGCCGAGCAGCGCGCCCGCGACATCGAGCTGCTCAACCGCGACAACGCCCTCAAGGCCGAGCAGGTCCACCAGCGCAATCTGGGGCTGACGCTGTGGTCGGCCATGGGCGGCTGCGTGCTCGTCTCGCTCGGCCTGCTCTACCAGGCCTTCCGGCGCGTGCGCCGCACCAACGAGGCCCTGGCCCACAGCAACGCCTCGCTGAAGCGCCAGAGCGAGACCGACCCGCTGACCGGCCTGGCCAACCGCCGCCACTTCCAGGCCGCGATCAAGAATTTGTCCAGTGCCGAGGGCCTGTCGGCCAGCGTCTTCCTGATCGACATCGACCATTTCAAGCGCATCAACGACAGCTTCGGCCACGCCGCCGGCGACGTCGTCCTCATCGAGATCGCCCAGCGGCTGCGCCAGGCCGTGCGTGACGATGACCTCATCGTGCGCTGGGGCGGCGAGGAATTCCTCATCGTCGCGCGTGGCCGCGAGGGCGTGTTCGCGGCCCAGCTGGCCCAGCGCCTGTTGGACCTCGTCGGCGGCAAGCCGGTGCATTACGAAGGCCGCGAAGTGCCCGTCACGGCCTCCATCGGCTTCGTCAGCCTGCCGGTGCCGCCGCACGGCCTGCGCCTGACCTGGGAGCGTGCCATCGACCTCGTCGACACCGTCATGTATCTGGCCAAGTCCCATGGCCGCAACAAGGCCTATGGCGTCGAGCGCATCCACGCCGAAGACGCGCTGGCGGCGGCGCAGCTGACGGCCCGGCTGGAGGCCGCCTGGGCTGAAGGCCAGGTGGGCCTGCAGGCCCTCAGCGGCCCGGCCCGTGCGGGCGACAGCAGCTTCCATCCCGACGCCGTGAGCCGGCCGGCCAACGCATGAGCGCCGCGCCGGGCCGTCCCAAGCAAGCTCGCTCCCGCTGGGCGGGACAGCGCGCAGCGCGAAGGGTCCACCAATGAGGACGATCGCCGCCCTGTGTCTGACGCTGGCCGCGGGCCTCGCGGGCGCCGCACCGGTCGTCGCCCCCGACCCGGTGGCCGAGGACACGCTGCTGGCCAACATCACCCGCCGCGCCTTCGATGCGCCCGAAGCCATGCTGGCCGAGCTGAACCAGCGCTGGCCCACCCATGCCGAGCCGGGCCAGCCGCGCGAGGCCGCCTGGCTGATGGCGCGCGGCCGCGTGCTGCTGGCCGGCGGCCAGGCCGAGGCGGCCGACGCCGTGGCCGCGCAGCTGATGGGCCGCGAGGACGGTGCCGACCGCGGCTGGCTGCTGCGCGCGCTGGCGCAGGAGCGCACCGGCAAGTCCGCCACCGCCCTGGCCGCACGGGCCCTGGCCGGCCTGGAAAAACGCTGCCCGGCCGGTGACGAGGCGCGTGCCGTGCGCGAGCTGGGCTGCGATTTCCGCAGCGCCTGGGAGGCCCTGCGCATCCTGCAACGCGAGCAATACGCCCAGGGCGCCTTCGCGGTCTCCGAGGCCAGCGTCAAGCGGGGCCTGGCCCTGGCCCGCGCCGGCGAAGACAAGCACCTGACCGCCCTCAGCCTGGGCATGCTGGCCGTGTCGCTGCAGGCCCAGGACCGCCTGGACGCGGCCCGTGTCGAGCTGCGCGCCGCCGCCGTTGAGGCCGCTGGCGACCTCGTGGCCGGGGCCCGCGTGCGCAACTACGAAGCCGCCGTCGAGCGCCGCGCCCGCGACATGGCGGCGTCGCGCAGCGCCGTCGAGGCCGCACTGCTGCTGGCCGAGCAGGCCGATGCGCCCCACCTCGCCGCCCAGCTGCGCTCCAACCTCGTCGATTCCTATATGCACCTGGGCCTGCCCAAGGAGGCGCTGGCCGCCGGGCAGCGCGCCATGCCGGTGCTGCAGCGCTTCGGCGATCGCTTCTACGAACGCAGCCTGCACCACAACCTGGCCGTGGCCCACATCAAGCTGCGCCAGTTCGACCAGGCCCGCGTGGAACTCGCCAAGGTCGGCGAGTTCGGCACCGACCCCGCCGACCTCGTGCCGCGCGCCCGCGAGCTGCGCGAGCTCGCCGAGACCTGGACCGAGGCCGGCCAGTACAAGGAGGCGCTGGCAGCCCTGCATGCCGAGCGCGACCTCAACACCCGCGCCAACGAGCGCAACCGCGCCGCCGCGCTGGAGGAGCTGGGCCGCAAATACGACAGCGCCGCCAAGCAGCGCGACCTCGACCTGCTGGCGCGTGACGGCCAGCTCAAGGACCAGCAGATCTCCAACCAGCAGCTCGCGCAGCAGGTCGGCCTCGCCGTCGGCGCGCTGCTGCTGCTGTCCGTCGCCCTGGTCGGCGTGACGCTGGTGCGCATGCGCCGCGCCCAGACCCGCTTGACGGCCAACCAGAGCCTGCTGCGGGCCCAGAGCGAGCGCGATCCCTTGACCGATTTGTCCAACCGCCGCCACTTCCTGGCCGTCATGGACCAGGGCGCCCGCGACGCCAAGGGCGAGGGCTTCGTCGGCGCGCTGATGATGATCGACATCGACCACTTCAAGAACGTCAACGACTGGCACGGCCATGCGGCCGGCGATGCCGTCATCGTCGAAGTGGCGCGCCGCATCAAGGCGGCCGTGCGCGATACCGACCTGGTCGTGCGCTGGGGCGGGGAGGAGTTCCTCGTCTTCGCGCCGGAGCTGCCGGGCGACGACCTCGCGCTGATGGCCGAGCGCATCCTGCGCGGCATCGGCGGCCAGCCGGTCGAGACGCCCGAGGGCCCGCTGCGCGTCACCGCTTCCATGGGATTCGCGAGCTTCCCCCTCGGCGGCGCGGCCGGCGCGGCCCTGCGCCTGCACTGGGAGCAGGCCGTCAACTGGGCCGACATGGTGCTCTACAAGGCCAAGGCCGAGGGCCGCAACCGTGGCGTCGGCATCAGCGCCGTCGAGACCCCCGACAGCCATGCGCTGACCGCCGTGCTGCAGGACTTCGATGCCGCTTGCATGAACGGCCAGGTCAAGCTCAGGCAGTTGCCAGGCCCGCAATGAGTAGGCCCCTCGTCCAAGGAGTACCTTGGCCGGCCTTGCAGGCCGCGCTGCGGCATGAGCCGCAGCTCTTCGCCAGGCACATCGCGCCCACCGGGCGCAATGTGTCCGGGCTCAGCCCCCGCGGGGACGGCGATGCTTGCGGCATTGAGCCCCAAGCACATCGCCATGGCGGGCCGGCTAGGGAGCGGCCCGGCGCTCGGCCCGCGGTTCCCCATGCGGAGTGGCAAGCATGACATTGCCGCCGCTGCAACGTCGCCAGCTGATGATGTGGCTGGCCGCCACGGCGACCTCGTCGGCCTACGGCCAGCCCGCCGGCCCCTGGCCGTCGCGACCGCTGCGCATCGTCGTGCCCTACCCATCCGGTGGTGCGTCCGACGTCGCGTCCCGGCTGCTGGCGCCCGAGCTGCAGAAGAGCCTGGGCCAGCCCGTCACCATCGACATCAAGCCCGGTGCCGACGGCAACATCGGCACGGCCGATGTCGCCGGCGCCAGCGACGGCCACACGCTGCTGATGGGCAGCGTCGGCACGCACGTCATCAACCCGCTGCTGTGGCGCCGCCTGCCCTATGACGCGGTGAAGGACTTCGCGCCCGTCTGCCTGGTGGCGACCGTGCCGCTGGTGCTGGTCATCAACCCCGGCGTCGCCCAGAGCCTGGGGGTGCGCAACGTCAACGACCTGGTGAACGCGATCACCGCCCAGCCCGGTCGCCTGCACATCGCCTCGGGCGGCAACGGCAACCCCTCGCACCTGGCCGGCGAACTCTTCAAGCGCCTGACGCAGACCTATATGCTGCACTTCCCCTACCGCAGCACGACCTCGGCCCAGCAGGACGTCATCGCCGGCAACATGGACCTGATGTTCGACGCGCTGCCGTCGGCGCTGCCGCAGATCAAGGCCGGCAAGCTGCTGGCCCTGGGTGTGTCGAGCGCGCGGCGCAGCCCCAGCCTGCCCGATCTGCCCACCGTCGAGGAGGCAGGCGGCCCGGCCCTCAAGGGCTACGAGGCGAGTGCCTGGATCGGCCTGTTCGCGCCCAGCAGCCAGCCGGCCGAGCAGCTCGCGCGGCTGCAGCGCGACAGCGTCACCGCGCTGGCGGGCGCCGCCTTGCGCGAACGCCTGACCAGCCGTGGCATGCTCGTGCACGGCAGCGGCGGTGCCGAGTTCGCCAGCCTGATCGCCGCGGAAACCGCCAAATGGGCGCGCGTCGTGAAGCTATCAGGTGTCAAAGTCGACCGCTGAGCCGACTACAACGACAGGAGACTGCAATGACTCTGAATCGCCGCCAGGTCACCGCCTTGGCCGGCAGCCTTGCGCTGCCCGCTGCTGCCCAAACCGCCTGGCCGAGCAAGCCCATCCGCCTCGTCGTGCCCTTCACGCCCGGTGGCACGACCGACCTGCTGGCGCGGGCGATGGCGCCCGAGTTGCAGCAGCGCCTGGGCCAGGCCGTCGTCGTCGACAACAAGCCCGGCGCCGGCGGCAACATCGGCTCGGCCGAAGTCGCCAAGGCCACCGATGGCCACACGTTGCTGATGGGCACCGTCGGCACCCATGCCATCAACGGCGCGCTGTATCCCAGGCTGCCCTATGACCCGGTGAAGGATTTCGCGCCCATCACGCTGGTCGCGGCCGTGCCCAATGTGCTGGTGCTCAACCCCGCCAATGCAGCGCGTTACGGCATCCACAGCGTGGCCGACCTGATCCGCGTCGCCCGCGCCAATCCGGGCAAGCTCAATATGGCGTCCAGCGGCAATGGCACGTCCATCCACCTGGCCGGTGAACTGTTCAAGAGCATGACCGGCAGCTTCATGCTGCACTTCCCCTACCGCGGCTCGGGCCCGGCCCTGCTGGACCTGATCGCCGGCAACACCGACCTGATGTTCGACAACCTGCCCTCGGCCCTGCCGCAGATCAAGGCCGGCAAGCTGCTGGCCATCGCCGTCACCAGCGCCCAGCGCAGCCCGGCGGTGCCGGACCTTCCCACCGTCGCCGAAGCCGGTGGCGCGGTCCTGAAGGGCTATGAGGCCAGCTCCTGGTTCGGCCTGCTGGCGCCGGTGCACCAGCCGGCCGACCAGGTCGCCCGCCTGCAGCGCGAAGCCGCGGCGGCACTGAACACGCCGGCACTGCGCGAGCGCATGGCGGGCCAGGGTGCCGTGGCCGGTGGAGGCTCCTCAGCGGAGTTCGCGGCGCTGATTGCCAGCGAGACCCTCAAATGGGCCAAGGTTGTGAAGGTCTCGGGCGCCAAGGTCGACTAGATGAAGCCCCTCGTCCAAGGCTTACCTTGGCCGGCCTTGCAGGCCGCGCTGCGGCATGTGCCGCAGCCCTTCGGCAGGCACATCGCGCCCACTGGGCGCAATGTGTCCGGCCTCAGCCCCCGCGGGGACGGCGATGCTTGCGGCATCGAGCCGCAAGCACATCGCCAGTGCGGGCCGGCTAGGGAGCGGCCCGTCGCTCAGCCCGCAAGACTCATTCACGGCATCGATCACCGATGAGATTCATGCCCACCTGGCGCGCCGACTTGGTCGCCGGTGCTGTTGTCGCCGTGCTGCTGATCCCGCAGAGCCTGGCCTACGCGATGCTGGCCGGCCTGCCGCCGCAAGTGGGCCTGTACGCCAGCCTGTTGCCGCTGCTGGCCTATGCGGCGCTGGGCTCCAGCCCGGTGCTGGGCCTGGGGCCGGTGGCAGTGCTCGCGTTGATGATCGCCCAGGCCCTGGGCGCATTGCCGGCCGGCGTCAGCCCGACGGAAGGGGCCCTCGTGCTCGCCGCCGAGGTGGGTGGGCTGCTGGCCGTGGCCGCGCTGCTGCGCCTGGATGCGTTGTCCAGCCTGCTGTCGGTGCCGGCGCTGCGCGGTTTCGAGACCGGCGCGACGCTGATGATCGCGGCCGGCCAGCTGCCGGTGCTGCTCGGCAGCGCGGCGGCGGGCTTCACGCTGCCGGACTTGATCGCATCGGCCCCGCAGGGTGGCTTCGGCGTCGCCAGTGCGGCCTGGGGCGGCGTGGGCATCGCGCTGCTGCTGCTGTCCCGCCGCGCCGGCCCGCGCCTGCTGGCCCGGCTGGCGCCGCTGCTGCTGCTGGTGGCGGCGATGGCGCTGTCGGCCTTCACGCCGGCCGCCGTCGGCGTTGCCCAGGTGGGCGCCTTGCCATCGCTGGCTTTGCCCATCGGCCTGCCGCGCCTGGAGGCCGCGCTGTGGCTGCAGCTGCTGCCGTCCGCCGCCCTGGTGGCCTTGATGGGTTTCGTGTCCAGCCTGGCGGTCTCCGAGTCCCTGGCGCAGCGGCGCGGCGAGAAGCTGCTGCCGGCGGCTGAGATGCGCGGCCTGGCGGCGGCCAACCTGGTCGCGTCGGTCAGCGGCGGCATGCCGGTGGCGGGCAGCTTCTCGCGCAGCATCCTGTTGCACGAGGCGGGTTCGGCCAGCCGCTGGAGCCTGGTCTGCGTGGCCGGCTTCATGTTCATCGCGATGCTGGTGCTGGCCGAGCCGCTGGCGCATCTGCCCAAGCCCGTGCTGGCCGCGACCATCGTCGTGGCCGTGCTCGGCGGCTTTTCGTTGCAGCCCTATCGTGAGGCCTGGCGCTATGCGCGGGCGGAAGGCCTGCTGATGGTGGCGGTGACGGTGGCCGTGCTGTGCTGGAGCATCGCGGCGGCGCTGGCCATCGGCGTCGTCGGCTCCGTCGCGCTGCTCATCCAGCGCACCGCCCAGCCCCATGTCGCCCGCATCGGCCGCGTGCCGGGCACCCAGCATTACCGCAACCTCGAGCGCTATGCGGTCGAGTGCCGGCCCGAGGTCGTCGGGCTGCGCGTCGACGAGAGCCTGGTGTTCACCAATGCCCGCGGCCTGGTCGACGCCGTGCTGGCCCATGTGCGCGAGCACCGCGAAAAGGTCGGCAAGCCGCAGCGCGTGCTGATGCTGATGGCGCCGGTCAACCACATCGACGTGTCCGGGCTGACGGCCCTGCAGGAGCTGCACGCGGCACTGCGGGCCGAGGGGCTGAGGCTGGAGTTCTCCGAGGTCAAGGGCCCGGTGCTGGACAAGCTCAAGGCGGTGGACTGGCTGGAGCGCTACGACGTCTCCCTCTACCTCAGCCACCACGAAGGCATCCAGGCCGGCGAACATGCCCTGAGGCCGAGTCTGGCTGACATGGACGCGCCGGGACAGCTTTAGCCCTTCTCTGCTACCGTCTCGGCCCAGCTAGCGGTCCCCGGACGCCATGAACGACAAAGAGACATTGCTCGGCATCCGCCGTGGCATCGAGAAGGAAAGCCTGCGCGCCCTGCCCGGTGGCGGGCTCGCGTTGACGCCGCATCCGCACGCCCTGGGCTCGGCCCTGACCCACCCGCACATCACGACGGACTACAGCGAGTCGCAGCTGGAGCTGATCACCGGCGTGCATGCCGGCGTCGATGACTGCCTGCTGGAGTTGACCGAGATCCACCAGGCCGTCTACCGCGCGCTGGCCGACGAGCGCCTCTGGGTCGGCTCCATGCCCTGCGGCCTGCCGACCGACGAGACCATCCCCATCGGCCGCTATGGCGGCAGCAATGTCGGCCGTGCCAAGAGCGTCTACCGCATGGGCCTGGGCCAGCGCTACGGCCGGCGCATGCAGACCATTTCGGGCATCCACTACAACTGGTCGCTGCCCGGTGTGTCGACCGACGGCTATTTCGGCGCCATCCGCAATTTCCGCCGCGAAGGCTGGCTGCTGCTGTATCTGTTCGGCGCCAGCCCGGCGCTGTGCGACAGCTTTGTCGCCGGCCGCGAGCACGGCCTGCAGCGCCTGTCCGGCCACACCCTCTACCTGCCGCATGCGACCTCGCTGCGCATGGGGCGCCTGGGCTACCAGAGCGACGCGCAATCCAGCATCGCCGTCACCTACAACTGCCTGGAGAGCTATGCAGCCTCCCTGCAGGAGGCGCTGAGCCGGCCCTATGCGCCTTACGAGGCCATCGGCGTGCAGACGCCCGGCGGTGACTACAACCAGCTCTCCACCAGCCTGCTGCAGATCGAGAACGAGTTCTACAGCACCATCCGCGCCAAGCGCGTGATCCGCTCGGGCGAGCGGCCGCTGCATGCGCTGCGCGAGCGTGGCGTCGAATACATCGAGGTGCGGCTGATGGACCTCGACCCCTTCGAGCCGGTCGGCATCGGTGCCGACGCCATCCGCGTGCTGGACTCCTTCCTGCTGCACTGCCTGAACAGCGACAGCCCCGACGACACGCCGGACGAGATCGCCGCCAACAGCCGCAACCAGCACCGCGTGGCCGCCCGCGGCCGCGAGCCCGGCCTGATGCTGGAGCACTGGCGCGGTGGTGAACGCAGCCTGGCCGACTGGGCGGGCGAGATCCTGGCCGCCTGTGCGGTCCATGCCGAAGCGCTGGATGCCGCGCATGGCGGCGATGCCTACCGTGCCGCGCTGCGCCGCGTGGGTGAACGGCTGCGGCGCCCCGAGCTCTGCCCCTCGGCCCGCGTGCTGACCGTCATGGCCCAGGACTTCGACGACAGCTATGTCGGCTTCACGCGCCGCCAGAGCGATGCCACGCGTGCGGCCCTGCTGGCCATGCCTTTTTCTGACGAGCTGCAGCGTCGCTTCGAGAAGATGGCCGCTGAATCGCTGGCCGAACAGGCCCGCATCGAGGCGGCCGACACGCTGGACTTCGAGGAGTTCCGGCGCTTCTACGTCGCGCCGGAACGCATGGCCGTCTAGATCGTCGTGTCCAGCGTCGCATAGACCGACGCGCTGAAGCGCAGGCGGTCATCGGGCTCGCTGGTCGCCCAGCGTGTGAGTTCTTCGGCCGGCATGGGCCGCGCGAACAAGAAGCCCTGCAGCTTGTCGCAGTGCTTGCCGCGCAGCACGTCCGCCTGGCCTTCGGTCTCGACGCCCTCGGCCACGACCTGCAGGCCCAGGGCATGGGCCAGCTCGATGACGGCCTTGACGATGGCGCGGGCGTCGGCGCTGCTCTCCAGGTCCTGGATGAAGCTGCGGTCGATCTTGAGCTGCGACACCGGCAGGCGGCGCAGATAGGCCAGGCTGGAATAGCCGGTGCCGAAGTCGTCGATGGACAGCGACAGGCCCAGTCCGGCCAGGCGCTGCAGCGTGAGCTCGGTGGCGCTGGCGTCGTCCATGGCGACGGACTCGGTGATTTCGCAAGTCAGGTGGCGGGCATCGACGCCATGCTGGGCCAGCGCCTCCTCGAAGCGGCGCACCAGCGCATCGGGCTGGCGCAGCTGCTGCACCGACAGGTTGATGGCCACGCGCATCTGCAGGCCGGCCTCGCGCCAGACGGCGATCTGGCGGCAGGACTCTTTGATGACCCAGTCGCCCAGCGGCATGATGAGGCCGAAGCGCTCGGCCACCGGGATGAAGACGACCGGGCTGATGGCGCCGCGCTGCGGGTGCTGCCAGCGCAGCAGGGCCTCGACGCCAGTGACCTCGCCCTGGGCGGTGGCGATCTTGGGTTGGTAGTGCAGGGCCAGGCGGCCGCTGCCGGCCTCGCCGGCCAAGGTGGCGCGCAGGTCGCGGGCCAGCTCGACCTGCTCGCGCACGCCGGCCTGCATATGCGCCTCGAAGAAGGCAAAGCCGTTGCCGCCGGCGCGCTTGACCGACTGGGCGGCCGAATCGGCCTGGGCCACCAGCGCCTCTCCCGGCCCCTGGCCTTCATACAGGGCGATGCCGACCGAAGCCGACAGCCGCAGCGGCTGGGTGCCGGCACCGGGCACGCCTGTCATGGGCTCGGCCAGCGCGTTCAGCAGGCGCTGGGCGATCTGCGCCAGCGTGGTCTCGTCGACCTCGCCTTCGACCATCAGCACGAATTCATCGGCGGCCAGACGGGCCAGCGTGTCATGGCCGCGCGCCAGGCCCTCGAGCCGCCGGGCGGTTTCGCGCAGCACCTGGTCACCGGCGGCCAGGCCGAAGCTGTCGTTGATGGGCTTGAAGCCGTCCAGGTTGACGGCCAGCAGGGCCAGGCGGGCGCCCTCGCGCTGGCCGCGCGCGGCGGCATGCTGCAGGCGGTCGTCCAGCAGCTGGCGGTTGGCCAGGCCGGTCAAAGGGTCGCGCAGCGCGATTTCCTGCAGCTCGGTGGTAGCGGCGTGCAGCGACTGCTGCAACCGGTTGGTGCGGCGCTGGCCGCGGGCGTCCAGGGCCGAGGTGATCAGCGTCAGCAGCAGCAGCGCGAAGGTGGCGCCGGCGACGAGGTTGCCGAGGTTGTCGCCGCGCAGCGCATCGGCGCTGAGGCAGACCGTGCCTTCGGCAATGCCGGCGGCGGCCATGCCGGTGTAGTGCATGCCGGCCACGGCGGCGCCCATGACGAGGGCGGCGGCGAGCTGGCCCCAGCGGGCCCAGGCCCGCGGCAGCCGGCGCAGGCCGAAGAAGATGACGAGGGCTGCGGCGGCCGCGCCGGTGGCCACGGCCGCCGAGGCGGCCACCAGCGGCCAGTTCCATTGGATGCCGGGGGCCAGCACCAGGGCGGCCATGCCGGTGTAGTGCATGGCGCAGATGCCCGCTCCCATGCTGACGGCGCCCACGGCCAGGCGGGTCGGCGTCAGCGACTCCTGGGCCGCGACGCGCAGCGCGATGGCCGACACGCCCACGGCGGCGAGCCAGCTCAGCAGCGTGATGGCGGTGTCATAGCCGACGAGAAAGGGCAGCTTCAGCGCCAGCATGCCGACGAAATGCATGGCCCAGATGCCCGTGCCCATGGACAGGGAGCCGGCGATCCACCAGGTCCGCGCCACCAGCGCGTCGGGCGTGCGCACGCGTTGGGCGAGGTCCAGCGCCACATAGGAGGCGAAGGCAGCGGTCAGATAGGACAGCACGACGACCGCCGGGTCGAAGCGCAGCGCGAGTACGGCGGCGGTCATGGCTGCCAGTATGAAAGCTCAACGCAAGATTGAGCTCGTGCCACCTCGGCCAAGGCGTGAAGGGCTGCCGCCAGACGAAAAAAAGACCCGGTCAGCGGGCTGCCGGGTCGTGAAGCCCTCGGGTGAGGGCGTCGTTGGGATGAGCCACTGTAGGCGGCCGGTCGGCGCCGCGGTGGGCAATATTTACGGCCGCCCTGCCGATAATCCCGCCATGTCCTCTGCCCAGCACCCCGCCCCCGAAGCCCTGACCGAAGCCGACCTGGAGCGCCTGCAGGCCCTGCTTGACGCCTTGCCCGCGTCGCTGGAGCCGCTGGACGTCAGCATGGCCGACGGCTATCTCTGCGGCGTGCTGCTGCAGCCTGCAGCCGTGCCGCTGGAGCAATGGCTGCCGCCGCTGCTGGACAGCGAGGGCCGTCCGCTGCCCCAGCGGATCGACGACGAGCTGATCGGCCTGCTGCGCCGCCGTCACAAAGCGCTGAACATGGCCATCATCGGCCGCCAGTGGTTCGACCCCTGGGTGTTCGAGCTCGACGAGGACGCCAGCCCGAGCGAAACCGTGCTGCCCTGGGTAGCCGGCTTTGCGCATGCGCTGGATGCCCATCCAGGCCTGATGAAGCTGCCCGAGGAAGCGCTGCTGGAACCGCTGGCCGCCCTCTATCTGCACCTGGACCCGGATGACCTCGAGGATGCCGACGCGCTGCTCGAGGAGATCGAGTCGCTGGAACCGCCGGCCGACCTGGAGGAGGCGGTCGAAGGCCTGGTCAGCGCGGTGCTGATGCTGGCCGACGTGTCGCGGCCGCTCAAGCCGCAGCCGCAGCAAAGACCCGCTGGGCGTGCAGGCCCAGGCCGGTCGCGACCGAAGCAAACCGGTCGCCGCTGACGCGCGCCGCCTGCGGGAAACCGGCGGCCATGCCATCCACCAGCAGGCGCAGGCCCGTCGATCCGCCCGTGAAGTAGAGAGCGTCGATCTGGTCGCCCTTGAGGCCGGCCAGGGCGACGGTCTCGTGGGCCGTCGCGATGATGCGGTCGAGGTCGGCGCGCAGCGCGTCCACGGCGGTCTTCTCGCTCAGCGGCAGCACCAGGCCGGCTTCGATGTGGCCGAGGTCGACCGTCGTGTCGGCGCCGCCGGATACGGCGATCTTGGCGCCCTCGGCGCGCGCGGCCAGCTCATGGCCGAGGCGCTCCTCCAGCACCGTCATCAAGCGCGCATGCTGGCGCACGTCGGTGAACCAGCTCTTCATGCCGCGCCATTCGGCCACGCGCAGCGGCGAATAGCAGGTGTTGATCAGATGCCAGGTGGCGAGGTCGAAATAGATGCCGCTGGGGATCTCGCGACCGCTGGGCCCGGTGGCGCGATAGCCGAATTCCTGCAGCAGGCCGGCCAGCTCGATGTGGCGGTCGAAATCGGTGCCGGCGATGTGCACGCCGTGGCTGGCGAGGATGTCGTCGCGGCGCGCGATGCGCTGCATGCGCTCGGGGCCGACGCGCACGACGGAGAAGTCGCTGGTGCCGCCGCCGATGTCGGCGACCAGCACGATCTGCTCGCGCGTGGCCTGCTGCTCGAAGTCGAAGGCCGCGGCGATGGGCTCGTACTGGAACTGCACCTCGCGAAAGCCGACGGCGCGGGCGCAGGCCTCCAGCTGGGCCTGGGCGGCCGCGTCGCGCGCGGGCTCGCCGTCGACGAAGAACACCGGCCGGCCCAGCACGGCGCGCTCGGGTTCGCCGGCCAGGCGGCGCAGGCGCTTCAGGTAGCCGGACACGATGTCCGCATATTTGGCACCCCGACCCCCCCCGACATCGGTGGTCTGGTCGATCAGCGGCGAGCCCAGGATGCTCTTCATCGAGCGCATCAGGCGGCCGTCGTGACCCTCGACATAGGCGGCCACGGCGGCGCGGCCGAAGGCGCGCGGCGGGCCGTCGATGTCGTGCGGCCCTTCGGCGTAGTAGAAGACGGCCGTCGGCATGGTGCGCTGGCCGGGCTCCAGCTCGATGAGGCGCATGCCGGAGACGGCGTTGGGCACGGCGACGGCCGAGTTGGACGTGCCGAAGTCGATGGCACAGAAACTGGAAGAGATGTTCATGACGTCACGCCGGAGCGGATCTGGCCCTGGGGGCATCACTGACAAGGGGGGCGGATTCTAGGAACACAATCGCGCGCCTGATTTGGGAGATTCGATGAAGACGCGTCATTTCGCACCCCTGCTGCTGGTCGCCGCGCTGGCCGCCTGCGGCCAACGTTCGGAGCAGGACCTGCTCGCTGCCGCGCAAAAGCGCATGGAGCAGAAGGATGCGGGTGGCGCCGTCATCGAGCTGAAGAATCTGCTGCAGCAGAACCCGGACAACGCCACCGGCCGGCATCTGCTGGGCAAGGCGCTGCTGGAAGCGGGCGACGTGGCGGGCGCCGAGATCGAGTTGCGCCGTGCCTGGGAGCTGGGCGCGCCGCGCGACGAACTGGCGCCGCTGCTGGCCCAGACCCTGCTGCAGTCGGGCCAGTCGCGCAAGTTGATCGGCGAATTCTCAGACCAGAGCTTTTCCGACCCGGCGGCCATGTCGACGGTGCAGCAGAGCCTGGCGCTGGCCTTCCTGGCCCAGGGCAATGTGCCCGAGGCGAAGGCGGCGGCCGGGCGGGCGCTGGCGCTGCAGCCCGAGTCCGAGGACGCCGTCGTCGTCGGTGCGCGCACCAAGCTGGCATCGGGTTTCCCGGACGAGGCGATTGCCGCCCTCGACCAGCTGATCCTGAAGAACCCCAAGGCCGTCAAGGCCCTGCAGCTCAAGGCCGAGGTGCTGCTGTCGCGCGGCAAGGTGGACGACGCCGAGCCGCTGCTGCGCGAAGTGCTGGTGCTGGACCCGAATTCCTACGATGTGCGCTCCCTGCTGCTGCGCCTGGCCTTCGGCCGCCAGCAGATCGACGCGGCGACCAAGCTCGTCGAGGAGATGCCGCCGGCTCTCGCCAAGAAGCCCCAGGGGCGCTTCATGCAGGGCCAGCTCGCCCTGGCCAAGGGCGACGCCGCCAAGGCCAAAGAGCTGGCCGTGCCCCTGCTCAAGCTGATGCCCAACTACCTGCCGCTGCTGCGCCTGGCCTCGGGCGCCCACCAGCAGCTGGGCGAGTTGGCCGAGGCGGAGAACCTGCTCAACCAGGCCCTCAAGCTGGCGCCGGAAGACCTCGCCTTGCGCCGCCAGTTCGCCGGCCTGCAATTGCAGCGGCGTGCGCCGGCCAAGACGCTGGAAACGCTGAGGCCGGTGCTGGAAGCCGCCAAGGCCGATGCCGACACGCTGTTGCTGGCCGGCAAGGCCCAGCTGATGCAGGGCAATTTCGAAGCCGCCGACCAGGCCTTCGCCGCGGCCGCCAAGTTGCGCCCCGATGACGCCAAGACCGGCGCGGCGCTGGCCCTGTCGGCCATCGTGCGCGACAGCGCGGCCCCCGGTGGCGCCAGCCGTGCCAAGGCCGATGCGGCCATCTCCCAGCTGCGTGACATCGCCGCCAAGGACAGCGGCAGCAGCTATGACCTGATGCTGGTCAACGCGCTGCTGCGGCGCAATGAACTGCCGGCGGCCCTGGCGGCCATCGACAAGCTCGCGCCCAAGATGAAGGGCAGCCCCGTGCCGGACGGCCTGCGCGGCCGCATCCACCTCGTCCGCAAGGACCTGCCGGCGGCCCAGGCCTCCTTCGAAGCGGCCCTGAAGGCCGACGCCAGCTATCTGCCGGCCGTGCTGGGCCTGGTCGCGCTGGACATGCAGGCCAGCCGGGGCGAGGCCGCGGTCAAGCGCCTGGAGGGCTTTGTCACGACCCAGCCCCGATCGCCCCAGGCCCGCCTGGCGCTGGCCGACCTGCTGGTGCAGACGCGTGCGCCGGCCGACAAGGTCACCGAGGTGCTGGCCGCCGGCGTGCGCGAGGAGCCGACCGAGGCCGGCCTGCGCACGGCCTTGATCGACCAGTACCTGCGCCTGAACGACGTCGCCAAGGCCGCCCAGGCCGCCCAGGAGGCGTCGGCAGCCCTGCCGCTCAACCCCGATCTGCTGGAACGCCTGGCGCGCACCCAGCTCGCCTCGGGCGACAAGGCCCAGGCCGCCAAGACCTATGCGCGCCTGAGCGTGATGGCGCCGACGCGTGCCCAGGGCTGGCTGGGTCAGGCCCAGTTGCGCTACATGGAGCAGGACCTCGCCGGCGCCGAGCGTGAGGTGAAGCGCGCCCTGGAAGCCGAGCCGGGTTCCGTGCCGGCGCAGCGCCTGATGATCCAGCTCGCCGCCCGCCAGGGCCGCACCGACGAGGCCTTGGCGGCCTTGCGCGAGCGCCAGAAGAAGTACCCGCAGGAGGCCTATTCGCTGATCGCCGATGCCGACATCGAGACCAGTCGCCAGCATTTCGACGTCGCCATCGCCGCGCTGCGCAAGGCCGTCGCCCTGCGCGACCCGGGCGACGCCGCGCCGCGCCTGTTCGCCGTGCTGATGGTGGCCAAGAAGCGCGACGAGGCCATCGCCTTCGAAACCCAGTGGATTGCCGCCCATCCGCTGGACCAGAGCTTCCCCGCCGCCACGGCCGACGTGCTGCTGGCCCGTGGCGAGCTGGAGCCGGCGCTGACGCGCTACGAGGCCCTGCTCAAGCGCAACCCGGATGCGCTGCCCGTCATCAACAACGTGGCCTGGCTGCGCAGCAAGATCGGCAAGCCGGAGGCGCGCGCGCTGGCCGAGCGCGGCCTCAAGCTCAACCCCGACTACGCGGCCCTGCGCGACACCTATGCCACCGTGCTGGCCAACGAGAAGGACTTCAGCAAGGCGATCAGCACGCAGCGCCAGCTCATCAGCGACCTGCCGGATCAGCCGAGCTACAAACTCAATCTGGCGCAGATCCTGATCCAGTCCGGCGACAAGACCGGCGCCCGCGCCGAACTCGAGGGCCTGGCCAAGATGGGCAAGAAGTTCCCGCAGCAGCCTCAGGTCGAAGCGCTGCTGAAGTCGCTTTAAACGGCGCCGTAGAAGCCGAACTGCATGTCCGGCCGGCGGCCGGCGATCAGTTCGGCCATCGCATGGCCCGAGCCGGCACCATGCGTCCAGCCCAGGGTGCCGTGACCGGCGTTGATCCACAGATTGCGCGCCTTCCTGCTGCGGCCGATGTAGGGGATGTTGGTCGGCGTGCTGGGGCGCAGGCCGGTCCAGTAGTTGGGCTCGCTGAGGTCGGCCACGCCGGGGAAGAGCTCCTCGTAGCGCCGGACCAGGGCCGCGCAGCGCACCTTGGCCGTCGGTGAATCGAGGTTGAGGTCGAAGCCCGACAGCTCGGCGGTGCCGGCGATGCGGATGTGGTCGCCCAGCCGCGAGATGGCGATCTTGCGGGTGTCGTCCAGCAGGCTGACGACGCTGGCCGCCTCGGGCTTCTTCAGGCGCAGCGTGGCCGAATAGCCCTTGGCCGGGTAGATGTTGAGGTGCTCGCCGAGCGGCTTCACCAGCGCGGGCGTGTAGGAGCCCATGGCCGCGACGAAGGCGTCGGCGCGCAACTCCCTGCGCTCGCCGCTGCGTGTGTGGGCGATCTGCACGGCCTCGATGCCGTCGCCAGCGCGCTGCAGGCCGAGGATGTCGTGCTCGTACAGGAACTGCGCACCGCGCTCGGCACACAGCCGGGCCAGCTTCTGCGTGAAGACCATGGCGTCGCCGCTCTCGTCGCTGGGCGTGAAGGTGCCGCCGAAGATGCGGCTGCCGAACGATGCAAGCGCGGGTTCGACCTTCAGCACCTCCTCGCGACCGAGCACACGGCGGTCCACGCCATGGCGGCGCATGATCTCGGCGCCCGCGGCGCCGTTGTCGAAGTCGGCCTGGCTGGAGAAGAAGTGCAGGATGCCGCGCTCCAGGCGGCAGTACTCGATGCCGGTGCGCGCGACGAGCTCCTTCAGCGAGGCGTGCGAGTAGCGGCCCAGCTGCACCAGCTCCTCGACATTGCGCTCGAAGGCCGCAGTCGTGCACTGCATCAGGAAGGCCAGGCCCCAGCGCCACTGGTTGGGATCCAGGCTGGGGCGGAACAGCAGCGGCGAGTCGTCGCGCAGCAGCCATTTGGCGACCTTGAAGGGTGCGCCGGCATTGGCCCAGGGCTCGCAGAAGCTGACCGAGATCTGCGCGCCGTTGGCGAAGCTGGTCTCCAGCGCGGCGTCCGGCTGGCGGTCGACGACGATGACCTCATGCCCCTCGTCGAGCAGGTACCAGGCGGTGGCGATGCCGATGATGCCGGCGCCGAGAACGACGATCTTCATGGCTGTCCTTTGGAGTTCTTAGAGGGGTTGCAGGAGGAGTTGTAAACCCAGGGCCGCCATCAGCACAGCGACGAGGGCATCGATGACGCGCCAGGTGTGGGCGCTGCGCAACCGCGGCGCGGCGGCGGCGGCCCCAAAGCCCAACAGGCCGAACCACATCGCCGAGGCGAGCCCGGCGCCTGCGGCGAAGGCCGCGCGCAACTCGGCCGGCTGGCGCGCGCCCAGGCCGCCGAGCAGCACGACGGTGTCCAGGTAGACGTGGGGGTTCAGATAGGTGAAGGCGAAGGCGGCCGACAAAGTCGCGCCCAGGCTGGAGGCGGAGGTCGCGGCGTCCAGTGCCGCTGCCGGCCGCCAGGCGCGCCGCGCCGCCAGCACCGCATAGCCGAGCAGGAAGGCCGCGCCGCCGAAGCGGAAGATTTCCAGCAGCAGGGGCTGGCCCTGGATCAGCGCGCCGAGGCCGAAGACGCCGAGGGCGATCAGCAGCCAGTCCGACAGCGTGCAGACCGCGACGACGGCGCCGACATGTTCCCGCTTGAGCCCTTGGCGCAGCACCAGCGCATTCTGCGCGCCTATGGCCAGGATGAGGCCGGCGCCCATGGCCCAGCCCTGCACGAAGACGGCGGGCGCGGTTGCAGAGGCCAGGGCGGAAGCGGGCATCGGCGGATTCTCTGCATCGCCGCGCAATTCAAGAAGCGTCATTCATATTCTTCGCCATACATTAGAAGTTCTTATGAATGAGTTCGATCCCGCCGCGCTGGACTGCCTGGCCGCCCTCGCGGACGAGCAGGGTTTCGAGCGCGCCGCCCAGCGCCTGTCGATCACGCAGAGCGCCGTGTCGCAGCGGCTGCGCTCGCTGGAGGCCCAGGTCGGCCAGCCTCTGGTGGTGCGTTCGCGCCCGCTGCGCCTGACCGAGGCCGGCAAGGTGCTGCTGCGCTTTGCCCGCCAGTTGCAGGCCTTGCGCGTCGATGTGGCGCGGGAACTGGGCGAGCGCGTGGCACCGCAATCGCGCCTGGCCATCGCCGTCAACGCCGACAGCCTGGCGACCTGGGTGCCGCCGGCGCTGGACGCGCTGGTGCAGCGGGGTCTGCGCGAGGGCTATGGGCTGGAGTTGGTGGTCGATGACCAGGACTTCACCCATGACAGCCTGCGCCAGGGCGCCGTGCTGGGCTGCATGTCCACGGTGGCGGAAGCGCTGCAGGGCTGCCGCGTGCAGGCCCTGGGGGTCATGCGCTATGTGGCGGTGGCCAGCCCGGGGTTCCTGTCCGCGCAATTGCCGGAAGGCCTGCACGCCGGCAATTTCGCCGACACGCCCTTCCTGGTCTTCAACCGCAAGGACGACACCCAGGTGCAATGGGTGTCGCAGGCCTTCGGCGTGCGCTCACCGCGGCTTCGGGAGCGCTTTGTGCCGTCCAGCGAGGCCTATGTACGTGCCGCCGTCATGGGCTGGGGCGTGGGCGTGGCGCCCGAGATCCAGGTGCGGCCCCTCGTCGAGGCGGGGCAGTTGGTGGTGCTGAGGCCGGAGATCGGCGTCGACGTGGCGCTGTACTGGCACCAGTGGCAGTTGCAGGGGCGGGGCGCGCTGCTCGACCAGATCGGCCAGGCCCTGGCCGATGGCGCCAGGCTCGCCCTGGGCTGATCAGCGGGTGGCCGTGACCGGTGCGGAGGCGGCCGCTGCGGCCGGTGCCGCGGCCTGCGCCAGCATCAGGCTGGCACCTCCCTGCTCGGGGTGGACGGCATGCGCCATCCAGAGCGTGCTGAAAAGCACAGCCGCAATCAGGGCGCTGGCGACCCATTTCAACAGTTCTGAACTCATGCAAGAAGCCGGGGGGCTTGGAGGTGGGGCAGCTTAAGCGCCGAACCTTGCGAACCTATCCTGAGCTCTAGGGAGGCGCAGAAAAGAATTGCAAAAGCGCAACGACCCCCTCGGATTGGGGGCGCCGGCCCAAAAGGCCCATCGCTACTGGGAAAAACAGCTGTTGCGGCCGTGCGGTAATGCCAGTAGAGGCAATATTTACTCACAGATGAGGGGTTCGGTTGTCACACGAATCCCGCACACTGGGTTCACGGTGCTGATGTTGTTGTCGGCCCGTCAAGCGAGTGAGGTCTGCCATGCGATTCGTTCCAGCGCTGCGTTTCTTCCGCCGTGACGTCGCTGCGCGCAGCGAACCGGATCCCGCTGACCTCGGCACCGCTTTCGGACTGGACGCCTGCCTCGATGGCGTCGGCGTCAGCGAATACCGCAGCCAGGCGCCCAGCGATTTCCTCGAATCCCAGTCGTCGCCTCGCGGCCACCAGGAATCGCCGTTGAGCTGGCTGACGCGCCGGACGGCCGCCTAAAGCCTAAAGCTTGGGAATCCTGATCCGGCTCACCATCAACGAGCCGGACAGCGCGAACAGCAGCACCAGCGGGTGCAGCCTGAAGCCCGCCACCCACCAGACACCGCCCCAGAGTGCGTCACCGACGGCACCCTGAGCCGCTGCCACCCACAGCACGGCGACGAGCAGCATGGATGTCGGGATCGGCGTCCCCTCGAAATACGCGACCTTGTCCGAGCCGGCGCTGAGCTTCTCCGCCGTCACGTTGTAGCGCGCCAGCCGGCTGACGCCGCAGGCGACGAAGAACACCAGCACGACGCGGTCGTACAGCCCCTGCATGCCGCAGCCATAGGCGATGGCCGCCGGCGCGACGCCGAAGGAAATGATGTCGGCCAGGGAATCCAGTTCGCGGCCCAGGGCCGAGCTCTTCTGGCGCCAACGCGCGATGCGGCCGTCCAGCACGTCGAAGGCCAGGGCCAGCGGAATCAGCGCACAGGCGTATTGCAGATGGCGGGACTCTCCGCTCTGCAGAAAGCTCATCACGGCGAACAGGGCGCCCATGCCGGCGCAGGCATTGCCGAGGGTGAACCAATCGGCGAGATGGAACTCGCGGATCATCGAAAAGGGCTTGGGCTTGTCCATGGCTGGCCGTATTGTCGGCGCTGTCACGCGGACTGCGCCTCACTGGGAGGTTGCAGGCGCAACCAGGCTTTGCGGGCGAGATGGCGCGCCAGCAGGCCGGCGGGCATGCGCACCCAATGCGACCGCACGTACAGGGCCAGCCGGGCGGCGGCGGTCAGCGGGCCGTCGCAACTCGCATGCACCGGCATCAGCGCGCGCTCGTAGCAGGCGTCCAGCAGGGCCTGGCGACGCGGGCTGGCAGCCTCGGCGACCTGGCGCATCACCTCGGCCGGCACCGGCGTGCCGAGCAGGCGGGTGGTGTAGCGCAAGGCATGAAACAGCGGGCCGGTCAGGCCCAGCACCTGGGCCCGCGGCAGCAACTCGGCCCAGAAGCCGGCCTGGGCGCCGAAGTCGCGCAGCAGGGTGTCCAGGTCGAAGAGGTCGCGCAGGCCGTTGTCCAGTTCGCCTTCATGGAAGAGGTGGGCGGCGCTGTGCAGGAACATGGTCACGGGCGCCAGCACATGCAGGCCCGGCAGCTCGGGCAGTTCGCGGCTGCCCTCGAACAGCGCGGCCGTGTTGACCTTCACGCGTGCCGTCGGCGGCAGGATGCTGTGGTGCAGGTCCAGGGCCGTGTCGCGCTGCGCGTGGCGCAGCGGCGGGATCTCGTGCATCCACTGGCGGTAGTAGCGGCTGTCGTAGTCGCTGAGTTCTGCGTCGAAGGCCCAGCCGGCCGCCACCAGGCCAGCCTCGGCGGCCTCGATCTGCGCCTTGGGCACGAGCAGGTCGATGTCGCCGAACAGCCGGCCGCGCGCCGCCGGCAGGCCGGCCAGCAGATAGGCCGCGCCTTTCAGCAGGATGGGCTGGATGCCCAGCGGCAGCAGGGCGGCGCGGATGCACTCGGCTTCCCATTGCGTGGCCAGGCGCTGGCGGCGCGCGATCAGCAGGGCCGCGCGCAGGTGCCGGACCGGGCCGGCGGGCAGGGCGTCCAGCTGGGGCTCCAGCCCCATGGCCAGGCGGGCGATCAGGTTGGCGCGGCGGGCCTGGCGGATCAGCAGATCCCAGTCGGCCGGGCTCAGCCGCGCGGCCTGGGCGGGCGCCAGCAGCACCTCGACAAGCAGGGGGCGCGTCATGGCTCGCCCGCCAGGCGGTCGAAAACGTCCACGGCATCGTCCAGCCGCGAATAGGTGAAGGCCCAGCAAGCGGCGCCGTCCACCATGTCGGCGGTGGCCTCGAAACCATCGACACCGTGGATGTCGTAGTTGAAGGCCTGCTCGGCCAGCAGCAGATGAGCCTGGGCCTTGGGCAGCGGTTCCAGGCAGGCCGCGGCGCCGGGTTCGAAGCTGGGCACGACGACCCAGGTCGGCCGCGCGCCTTCGTGGATGCGCGCGATCGCATCGCCGGGCGCCTTCATCAGCGACAGCGTGCCCTTGAGCGTGTCGGGGACGGGCTCGGTCAGCACCGCATCGGGTGCAAAGGCCCGCATCAGCGCGATGGCCTGGTTCTTCAGGTTGACCGGGCGCGCCAGGCCGTAGATCCGGCCGTCGCGCGGGTCCAGCAGCGCCAGCTCGTCGGACAGCAGCCGCCAGCCGCGTTGGGCCAGGGCCGCCGTCAAGGTGCTCTTGCCCGAGCCCGGCGGTGCCGGCAGCACCAGGGCGCGGCCGTCGCGCTCCAGCACGGCGGCGTGATAGACTACGAAATGGTGGGCATGGGCCGTGACCGCCCAGTTCAGCCCCCACTCGATCATGTGGAAGGCCTGGGTGGCCGGCAGCGTCGTGAACGAAGCCAGGCCATCGGTCGAGAAACGCGCCTGGCGCTTGCCGGCAAGGCGGCGCCACCAGGCATGCCAGCCGCGGTCGAAGTTGACGGCCAGATGGAAGTCGGCGAACTCGTCGTGCCGGCCCAGCGGGAATTCGCCGTACAGGCGCAGCAGGTCGCTGGCCACGCGCGGCACGTCGGATTGCAGCCGGGCGACGAAGGGCGGCAGATGCACCGTCAGGCCGGGCCCGCGCAGGCGCCGCCGCAGTTCGCCTACGCCAAGCGTCGCCAGGGTGGCCAGGCGCTGGCCCGCTGGCGCCAGGGTCATGCGACGGCCGTGACCAGGCCCAGCCGGCTGAGCTGCTCCAGCTTGGCGCTCAGCAGTCTCGGCACGGCGTCGGCGTCGAGGTCATCGGGCAGGGAGTCGCGCAGCTCGGCCGCCAGCTCGTCCAGGCCCCAGGGCTGCTGGCGCAACAGATCCAGCAGCTCCAGGCCGAGGGCGTCGATGAGGTGGGTGTTGCCGCTGACGGCGTCGTAGATCACGCCGGCATCATCCCATTCCCGCACGCGCAGGGCCTCGGCGCGGATCAGTTGCCAGCGCGCGGGCACGGCGGCGGGAGGGAGGCGAGGGGGCGAGCCGCCCCGGTCAGACGCAGTTGTCGTCGGCGCAGGCGACGAAGTTCTTCTTCAGGTACTTGATGACGGCGGCCTGGTCCCACTGGGCACCGGTCGGGCCGATGTAGGTCGTGTTGCCGAGCTTGACGAGCACATTCGTCGAGCCGGGCATCAGGCACTTGTTCAGCGTCGAGTTCAGCACCTTGAAATTCAGCCAGGCCACCAGCATCAGCTTCTGGAACTCACCGCAGGTGGAGGAGCCGGCGGCGAAGGTGCCGTTGAAAGGACTCGTGGCGGGCTTCTTGGGCGAGCCGTTCAGGATGCTCCAGACGGTATCCGCCGTGTTGACACCGCTGATGGTCGCTCCGGTGCCCGAAAGCAGCTGCGCGACCGTGTAGCCCTTGTAATACGAAGAATTCGTGCTGGTCACCGTGTTGCGGCTCAGCGGCGCCTGGGCCCAGGGATTGGTGTTCAGCGTGGCACGGGTCGTGTTGTTCAGCCAGCAGGTCGTCGTGTAGGTCTCGTCGGGGAACAGCCGGGTGGCGTCCTGCGAACGGGTGTACGAGCTGTTGGACTGGCCCTGGGCAGAACCCCAGGTCGACGCCGTATTGCAATGCCAGGCCATGACCGGGCGGCTGGCCAGGGTCAGGGCGGTCGGGACGGCGGCGCCACCCAGCTTGATGAAGCGGCGGCGGCGTGCCGAGGCCAGTTGGCGGGCAGACGCGTCGACGGAGGCCGGCGCCTGGGGCGTCGACTGCGGGTCGTTGATGTGGCGTTCGCTCATGACAGTGGGCCTCGTGTCGTTTTAAGTTGCACCAGACTAGGGAGCAACTCCCCTGGGCTGCAGGGCGCCGATGCTATTTGAGGGCTCGGCGGTTTGGACGGAAGTGTTTCACACAAAGCCTTTTGAGGGTCATCTGA
Source organism: Roseateles sp. P2_H4 (assembly GCF_056403315.1). Classification (NCBI taxonomy): domain Bacteria; kingdom Pseudomonadati; phylum Pseudomonadota; class Betaproteobacteria; order Burkholderiales; family Sphaerotilaceae; genus Roseateles; species Roseateles sp. P2_H4. The sequence continues at coordinate 110,372 of NZ_JBFUFR010000007.1, forward strand.
GGCCCCCTTGATTGGGTGGGCCCGAATCGGGGACTCAGAGGGCGGCTGACGAAAAGGTGTCACATGCCTTCAAGTCGCCCGCCTGCAGGCCGGTCTTGAACCAGCGCACCCGCTGGGCGCTGCTGCCGTGGGTGAAGCTTTCGGGCACGACTGCACCCCGGGAGCGCTTCTGCAGCGTGTCGTCGCCGATCTGGGCGGCGGCATTGAGCGCCTCCTCGACGTCGCCCTGCTCCAGCCAGCCTTTGCTGCGCTGCGACAAATTGGCCCAGACGCCGGCGAAGCAGTCGGCCTGCAGCTCCAGCTTGACGCTCATCGCGTTGGCCTCGCGCTCGGAAACGCGCCCGTGGGCCTTGTCCAGCTTGTCGGTGGTGCCCATCAGGTTCTGCAGGTGGTGGCCGACCTCGTGGGCGATGACATAGGCCTGGGCGAAGTCGCCCGGCGCGCCCAGGCGCTGGCGCAGCACGTCATAGAAGCCCAGGTCGATATAGACCTTGCGGTCGGCGGGGCAGTAGAAGGGGCCCATGGCGGCCTCGCCGGCTCCGCAGCCGGTGGGCCAGCGGTCGCGGAAGATGACGAGCTTGGGCGCGGGGTATTGCTGGCCGGAACGCTGGAAGTAGGCGCCCCAGACGTCCTCGGTGTCGGCCAGCACCCGGCTGACGAAAACGGCGCCGGGGTCCTTCGGGTGGTGCTCGGCTGGCGCGCTGGACTGCACGGGCGGCGCGCCCCCGCCGCCATCCAGCAGCCCCAGCACCGTCAGCGGGTTGATGCCGAAGGCCCAGGATGCGAGCAGCGCGACGACGATGCCGCCCACCCCGATGCCGCGCCCGCCGATCGGCAGGCCGCCACCGCCCCCGCCGCCGCTGCCTCGTACGTCCTCGACGTTGTCGCTCTCGCGCTGGCCATCCATCTTCATGCTGGTTCTCCTGCAGATCGGGCCATCCTACGGCCCATGACCGCAGAAATGCAGTCTGTCGCCCGAGGGGCGCGCCGCGCCGGCCTGTCGGACAGACTGCCGTCATTGTCCGAACCGGGAACCGCCATGAAACGACTCGCCTTCCTCATCCTGATCGCCGCCGCCTGCGGCACGGCCACCGCCGGTGACAACGACTGGCGGCTGCGCATCAAGAAGGAGTCCGACGGCTGGACGGCCCATTTCAGCGGCCCGATGGACTACGGCAGCGGCAAGAACCGCATCAAGGGATCGGGCGTCAAGGTCGAGAAGGCGCGGGCGCTGGGAGCTTTCAGCAAGCTGCGCATCGATGGGCCTTTCGATGTCAGGCTGACCCAGGCCGGCAGCGACCAGGCCACCGTCGTCGCCGACGACAACATCGAGCCGCTGGTCGAGACCGTCGTCGAGGGTGACGCCCTGGTGGTGCGCATGAAGCGCGAAACCGGCTTCACGACACGCTCCGCGCCGGTGGTGCGCGTCGACGCCCGCGCCCTGCAGGCCATCGCCATCAACGGTTCGGGCGACCTGGCCGTCGAGCGCTTCAAGGCCGACAACCTCAGCCTGAGCATCATCGGCTCGGGCGACGTGCATTTCGGTGTCGTCGAGCTGAAGGACCTGAACGTCAGCATCAGCGGTTCTGGCGATGTGCGCCTGGCCGGCCGGGCCGACCAGCAGAGCTGGACGGTCAGCGGTTCGGGCGATGTCGATGCCCGCGCACTGGCCGGGCGGGCCGCCAAGGTCAACATCAACGGTTCCGGCGATGTGTCGATCGGCGTCACGGAACAGCTGGACGTCCAACTGAGCGGTTCCGGCGACCTCAGCTATGCCGGCCGGCCGCAGTTGCGCCAAAGCGTCAGCGGCTCGGGCGAGATCAGCCGCAGGTGAGTCCCGGCGGCCCAGAATCGGGGCCGTGACTGAAGACGACCTCTGGTGGCAGACGCTGGCCGACGGCCCGCTGCTGCTGGCCCTTTTCGATGCGGACGACCGGCTGCTGCGCGCCAACGCCGCCTATCGCCAGGCCTGGGGCCTGGCTGCCGATGCGTCACCGGCCTGGGGCCAGATGGTCGAGGCCGCGCGCGGTGGCAGCATCGGCCCGGTCGACACGCCGGAGCGCCGCAGCCGCATCGCCCAGCGCGGCTACGAGCAGGCCTGGCGCGATGGCCGCCGGCTGTGGTGGGTGGAGCAGCGCACGCCGGCGGGCTGCCTGGCGCTGACCGGGGTGGACATCAGTGCACTGGCCGGGCCAAGGCCGCTGACGGGGCAGCTGCTGTCGCTCCAGGCCGGCCGCGAGTTGCTGCAGGCCCTGCTGGCCGATCCGCGCGCCTGGCCCCTGTCCGTGGCAACGCTGGCGCTTGATGCCGATCCCGCCGAGCTGCTGGCCCGCATCCGCGGTGAGGACGGCTGCATGCGGCTGGACGATGGGCGGCTGCTCGTCATGCTGCCGTCCACCGGGCCGGCCCAGGCCGCGGCCCTGGGCGAGCGGCTCGGGGCCCTGACGCTGACCGAGGCCGTCTGGGGCGAGTCGGCCGCGGCGCTGATCCTCAGGGCTTGAGCTGCAGGTCGCGGCCCTGCGCCTGGGCGGGCGCCTTCAGGCCGGCAACGGCGGCCAGCGTGGGCGCCAGGTCGGCCACCTCGACGCGTGCCTTCATCTCGCCCTGGCCGACAAAGCCCGGCCCCCAGAACAGCAGGGGCACATGGGTGTCGTAGTCGTAGGGGCTGCCGTGGGTGCTGCCGCCGGCGCGGTAGCTGAAGATCCAGCCACGCTTCAGCACGATCTGCAGTTGGGCGGCGCGCGTCGGGTCGAAGGACTTGCGCATGGCTTCCAGGTAGGGCGTCGTCTTGTCATTGCCGAGCAGTTGCTCGCGCGTGAAGACGGCCGCCACGCCGGGCAGCTTCAGCAGCTCCTCACGCGCCGTGGCCTGCACGTCGGCGAACTTCAGGCCCTTGTCGGCGGCGAGCTTCTCGTTGAGCAGCAGGCCAGAGGCGGAGAAGCTCCAGGCCAGCTTGTCGACGCCGAACTTCGCGGCCAGCGCGCCATTCACGGCCGCCAGCGACGGGGCGTTGGTGAAGCGGCCGGCATCGCGGCCCTGGGTGACGGCCCATTCCGGCGTGTCGGTGAAGCCATGGTCGGCCGTCAGCGCGAGCACGTAGTTGCCGGCGCCCACTGTCTTGTCGAGGAACTGGAAGAAGGCCTGCAGATGGCGGTCCAGGTGCAGGGTGTGGTCCTGCGACAGGCGCGACTCGGGGCCGAAGGCGTGATTGATGTAGTCGTGGCTGGACAGGCTGACGGACAGGATGTCCTGCACGCCGCGCTGGCCCAGCTTCTCGTTCGTGACGGCCGCGCGCGCGAAGACCAGCGTCAGCTCGTCGCCGAAGGGCGAGGCCAGCAGGCCGCCGTAGAAGCGCGGGCCGGGACCGTCCATCTTGTCGCCGATGACGGCCGGCAGCTTGTTGCCGTTGCCGCTGGCGATCTGCCAGGACTGGCCATCCGGCACCGAGCGGGCGTAGGCGCACGCCGGCGACGGGCCGCCCCTAGCCGGTGTAGCCCCCTCGGGGGGTTGGAGCGACGAAGTCGCGAACTGGGGGCAGTCGTAGCCTTGCAACAGCGGCGCCCAGGTCTTCTGGAAGAAGGCATCGGCGGGCCTGGCGGCGTTGAAGTCCGTCACCCACTGCGGATGGGCCTGCATGTAATAGGTGCTGGACGCGAAACGGCCCGTCTCCGTCATATACATATAGGCCGTGCCCTTGTGGCCGGCCGGCAGGATGGCGCCGCGGTCCTTGCCCGAGATGCCGATGACCTTGGACGTGGGCGAGCCCGTGCGCAGCACATCGCCCAGCGTCTCGACCTTGAGGTTGCGCGGGCTGGTGCCGGACAGTGGCGCGGTCGGGCTGTCGATGTACTGGTAGTCCGGATCGCCGGTGTTGTAGACCTGCTCGCCCGTGGCCGGGTTGCGCCACTCGTTGCTGATGATGCCGCTGCGCTGTGGATAGGCGCCCGACAGCATCACCGAGTGGCCCGCCGCCGTGACGGTGTGGCCATGGCCGTAGTGGGCGTCGGCGAACCAGCGGCCGCGGTCCAGGAAGCGGGCGAAGCCGTCCGGTGCGAGCTGGTCCCGGTAGCCCGTCACCTGGCGCATCGGCAGGCCGTCGATGACGACGAGGACGAGGAGCTTGGGCTTGGTCTGCGGCGCCGCGGCGGGCGGCGGCGTCGTGCTGCAGGCACTGAACAGGGGCGAGGCGGCGGCGGCGAAGGCCAGGCTCAACAGGCGACGGCGAGTGTGCAACATGACGTTTTTGTGACAGTGAGTCCGCGAGCTTACGTCGTCACAATGTCTGGCTTGTAAAGCCATGGCCGAGCCCGACGCATTCGATCCCACCCACGCGCTGGACGGCTGGCGCCCACCCGCGCGCGCGCCGCTGCAGAGCCTGGACCTTGGCGCGCTGCTGCATGACGGCAGCCAGCCGGCCCGGCTGCCGGTGCTCGGCACCGAGCCGGGCGCCTTCGACCCCACCCATCTGCTGGACGGCTGGCGTCCTCCCACGCCGGCACCGCTGGACCTGGAGCTCGGGTCGCTGGCGCGCGCCGGCCGCAGCGGGCCGGACGAGGCCAAGAAGGCGCGGCTGAAGGCGCGTGGCTACGAGATGCATGACGTCGAGGACATCGAGCTGTCCGAGGTACCGCCGCCCGCGCCACCGCCCGCTGTCGAAGTCATCGAGCCAGCCGTTGCGCCGCCGCCCGAAGTGCCCTGGCCCCTTTTCACGGCGGAGGCGCAGGTCCTGGATGCCGGAGCTCCCTCGCTCGCCGAGTCCGGGCCTGAAGCCGAGGGCGGGTCGCCTGCGCACCCGCCGGAGCTGCAGCAGTTCTTCGACGACATCAAGCTGCCCCAGGTGCCACCTCCGCCCGCGGTCGTCGAAGCGCCGGTGCTGGACTTGCGGGTGGCGCCCCCACCGCCCACGCCCGATCCGCAGCAGGTCATCGCCGACATCGAGCTGCCCGAAGTGCAGCCCGTGCCGGCTGTCGCCGAGGCACCCGTGCTGGATGTCCATGCCCGCGCGCCGCGCGCCGATCCCGACCCCAGGATGGTTGCCGGCTGGCAGCCGCAGGCATGGACGGCGCTGACCCGCCGGGTCGCGGGCGCGAGCACGGAGGTGTCGCAGGCGCCGGATGGCCCGCAAGTCGACAGCCACGCGCCGCAATGGCTGTGCGCGATCTGGCCGCCGCAGCAGGCCGACCTGCCCCTGGGCCGCTGGCCGGAACTCGCCGCCCTGGTGGCTGCCGAAACCGGCGCTGCAGCCTTGCAGCGGTTGCTCGTCGAGCTGCCGGGCGACGACCCGCTGTGGTTCACCGAGCTGGAGGCGGACTGGGGCCTGGTGGCCGAACTCGTGCTGCGCCAGGACACCGGCCTGAGGCCGACGCAAGCCCGTGCGCTGCACGCGCTGGTGGCGGCGGAGCGCGATGCCCACCTGGTGCGGCTCGACGCGGCCTATGCGCTGCAGGGTCACGTGGCGAGGCGGCGCGAGTGAGCAGCGGGCAGGCGCCGCTGCTGGAGGTCGACGCCGGTGTGGCGCGCATCACGCTGCGCCGGCCGCGCCAGGCCAACCGGCTGGCCGTGGATGACCTCGGCTGCCTGCGCGGCCTCATCGATGAGGTGAACGCGAACGAGGCCGTGCGCGTCCTCGTGCTGGCCGGCGAAGGCAAGCACTTCTGCAGCGGCTTCGATCTCGTCGCGCTGGGGGCCATCGACGCCGGCGCCCGCTTCGGGGAGCTGGCCGATGCGCTGGAAGCCGCGCGGCCCATCACCATCGCCCGCCTGCATGGTGGCGTCTATGGCGGCGCGGCCGATCTCGCGCTGGCCTGCGACTTCCGGCTCGGCGCGCCGGCCGTCGAGATGTTCGTGCCGGCCGCGCGCATCGGCCTGCACTTCTATGCCGGCGGTCTGCAGCGTTTCGTCGACCGCCTCGGCCTCGCGACGGCCAAGCAGGTGCTGCTGGCCGGGCGCACGCTGGATGCCGCGGCCCTGCTCGGCTGCGGCTACCTGGACCAGTTGCTGCCGGACATCGAAACGCTGGACGCCGCCTTGCAGGCGCTGACCCGGGAACTGCTGGGCATGGCGCCGCTGGCGCTGCTGCCGATGAAGCAGCATCTGAACGCGATTGCGGCCGGACGGCTCGACGCGGCGCAGCTTGCGCAGGACGTTTTGCGTGCCCGTGATTCGGCCGATCTCGCCGAGGGCCAGGCGGCCTGGGCGGGCAAAAGACCGGCGCAATTCAAGGGGGGTTGAAAGCCCTAGGCCGGGGCTTTCGCCACATCGTGGAAAATACGGGGCTTGCGCCTCTGCCCGGCGCCCCTTTTCACACACTCTTCGACAGGACCAGCGTGGCCAAAGAAACCACCAAGACCACCATCGAAGCGGATGGTCTGCGCTACCGCTCCAAAGCTCCCGGTTCGCCCTTCGCGGCAACCTCTTCTTTCGGCGCAGCAACGATGTCTTGCTTCCTCTGCGGCAAGCACCGCCCGCGTGCGATGCTCAAGTCCAAGAAACTGCTGGGCAAGTCCCAGCCGGTCTGCTCGCCGTCCTGCAAGGAACTCGACGCTCAGATCGCCGCCAAATAAGGCTTCGCCGCCTCGCCACGCGCGAGGTTCATGAACGACAAGTGCCGCCACCGGCCCCGTGCCCGTGGCGGCGCTTTGCATTCACCCCTGGCGAAAGCAGCGGCCGCAGACGGACCGGTAGCGGGCATTGCCGCCGATCTCGACCTGGGCGCCCTCGGTGACCTTGCGGTTGTTGGCGTCCACCCGCATGTTCATCGTCGCCTTGCGGCCGCAGTCGCAGATGGTCTTCATCTCGTCCATCTCGTCGGCCAGCGCCAGCAGCGTGGCCGAGCCGGGGAAGAGCTCGCCCTGGAAGTCCGTGCGCAGGCCGTAGCAGATGGCCGGCAGATTGCGCAGATGCGCCAGCTCGTGCAGCTGCTGCACCTGCTGCTTGGACAGGAATTGCGCCTCGTCGACCAGCAGGCAGGCGATGCCGGGGGTCTCGGCAACCAGGGACAGGAAATCGGTGCTGGCATCGAATTGCTCGGCCTGGCGCTGCGGCCCCAGGCGTGACGTGACGAAGCCATGGCCATAGCGGTCGTCCAACCGCGCCGTGAAGATGCGCACCCGGTGGCCGCGTTCCTCGTAGTTGTGCGCCACCTGCAGCAGGGCGGTGGACTTGCCGGCGTTCATCGCGGCGTAGCGGAAAAAGAGCTTGGCCATGTCGTGTTCTCGAGCGGAGCGGCATTGTCCTCGTTCGCTCACCCCGCAGATCGAGGTAGGGAAAGCCCGCGTTTTTGCCTTCTGGAGGCGGCAACCTCGGGCTTGCGAGATGGCGCTGTCATCTTCGCCATGAGTCAATTCACGTTTCGTCCCGACCTGTCTGAAGAATGAGCAAAGACACCGTCACCGCGGTCCGCCAGGATGGCTTGCGCTACCAGTCGAAAATCGGCGGTTCGCCCTTCCTGGGCAGCGGGCACACCCGCTCCTGCTTCAAGTGCGGCAAGCACCGCGCGCCGGCCAGCCTGCAGTCCATCCGGCTGCTTGGCCGCAACGAGGTGGTCTGCAAGCCCAACTGCAAGACGCTGCCCTGATCGCAGCGCCTAGGCGGCGCTGAGGCGCCGCCGCCTTGGGAAGACCGCTGAAGACCGCGCGCGCCGCGGTTGCGGTCTCGTCTCCACCCGAATTCCCGCTTTTTGGCCCGCCCTGGACAAGTCGCGACGTAATGCATAGCATGGTATGTATATCGGATGGCAGGAGTTGCCGTGGTCGAAGACGTTGTCAGGGAGTTGGGCCATCTGAGCCTGGGCACGCGGCTCAAGCGCATTGGCGAGACGCTGCAGGCGCAGACCCAGGTGGTGCTCGCCACGCATGGCTTCGAGCAGCCGGCGGCCTGGTTCCCGCTGCTGGCGGCACTGGACCGGCTCGGGCCCTTGAGCGTCGGCGAGCTGAGCCAGGCCGTGGGCGTCAGCCAGCCCGTCGTGACGCGCTCCCTGCGGGGGCTGGAGGACGAGGGCCTGGTGGCGTCGGAGGCTTCGGAACAGGACCGGCGCGTGCGCCGGGTGGCGCTGAGCGGCAAGGGCCGGGGGCTCGTCGAGCGCTCGCAGCGCGAGGCCTGGCCCGCCATCGAGGCGGCCGTGGCCGAAACCTGTGCGGGGCTGGAAGGCGATCTGCTCAGGCAGCTGGCGATGCTGGAAGACGCGCTGGTGGCGACGCCGCTGCCGCAGCGGGTGAAGCCATGAGCGACCTCGACCGACCCGTCTGGGCCAGCCTGCTGCACCAGCCGCAGTGGGCGCTGGGCGACCCGTGCGCGCGGCGCTTCAAGGCCGACATCAACCGCTTCGCCGCCGCGCGTGACGACAGCGCGGAAAGCCTGGCCGCCCTGGCTGCGCTGGTGCAGCCCGGCGATGACGCGGTCTACCTCGCCCAGGTGCCGCCCATCGCCGTGCCGCCGGGGCTGGTCGCCGTGAAGGAGGCATTGGGCGTGCAGATGGTGGCGATGCAAGCACTCGAGCCCGACGAGGACGTGCAATTGCTCGGCGACGCCGATGCGGCCGACATGCTGGCCCTGGCCACGCTGACCGAGCCGGGGCCCTTTCTGCCCCGCACCCACACCATGGGCCGCTTCATCGGCGTCCGCATCGGCGGGCGGCTCGCCGCGATGGCCGGCGAGCGCATGCGCTTCCCCGGCCATGTCGAGGTCAGCGCCGTCTGCACCCATCCCGATTTCCGTGGCCGGGGCCTGGCACGCCGGCTGTCGGCCGCGGTGACGGCCGACATCCAGCGGCGCGGCGAGCAGGCCTTTCTGCACGCCTGGACGGCGAACACCGCCGCGATCGCGCTCTACGACAGCCTGGGCTTCGTGCAGCGCGCGACGCTGAACATCGCCGTCCTCAAGCGGGGCTGACCCAGCCCCCACCCAGCGCGCGGATCAGGCCGACCGTGGCCTGGTACTGCGCCGAGCGCACCTGCAGCGCGGCGCGCTTGTTGGCGAGCTCGCTGCGGCGCGCGTCCAGCAGTTCGAGCTGGCTGACCAGGCCGTTGCGGTAGCGCGTGTCCGACAGCTTCAGGGCCTGGCTGGCCGCGCTGACCGCGCGGGCATTGGCCTCGCCCTGTTGCTGCAGCAGCGTCAGCGCACCGAGCTGGTCCTCCACGTCCTTCAGCGCCAGCAGGAACTGCTCGCGGAAGGCGATGGCAGAGCCGTCGAGCTGGGCCTTGGCCGTGTTGACGCCCGCCTCGCGGCGGCCACCGTCGAAGATCGGCAGCGCCGCCAGCAGGCCGATACCCCAGGTGCTGGCACCGCTCTTCAGCAGGTTGGACACCTCGTTGGACACGCCACCGCCCTGGGCCGTCAGCGACAGGCTGGGCCACCAGGCTGCCTGCGCCACACCCACCCGTGCCTGCGCGGCCTGCAGCTGGCTGCGTGCGGCAGCGAGGTCGGGGCGACGTTGCAGCAGCTCGCTCGGCAGGCCGGCAGGCACCGTGGGCAAGGCGGTCGACCATGCCGTCGACGCGAGGCGGAAGTTGGAGGCCGGCTCGCCCAGCAGCACCGCCAGCGCCGTTTCCAGTTCCAGGCGACGGCGGTCCAGCGCCAGCGCCTCGGCCTCGTTGGCGGCCAGCTCGGCGCGCACGCGGGCCAGGTCGAGGTCGGCCACGTCACCGGCGCGGGCGCGCTTCTCGGTCAGCGACAGCGTCTCGCCATAGGCGGCGACGGTGCCTCGGACGATCTCGCGCTCGGCGTCCAGCGCACGCAGCGCCAGATAGCCGCGGGCGACATTGGCCTGCACCAGCAGGCGGGCGTCGGCCAGCAGCTGCTCGCGAGCCCTGACGTCCAGGGCGCTGGCATCGCGCTCGTGCAGCAGGCGGCCGCCGAGGTCCAGCTCATAGGCCAGGTTCAGGCCGGCGCTGTACTGGTTGGCGCCACGGGCGCCGGGATCGGCGAAGCGACCTGCGCCTGCGGAGGCGCCCAGCTGCGGCAGCCGCGAAGCCTCGGCGCCACCCAGCGCGGCGCGCGCCTGTGCCAGGCGGTTGGCCGCCGCCTGCACGCTGGTGTTGGCCGCCATCGCGCGGCCGACGAGATCGTCGAGCACCGGATCGGCGAAGGGCTGCCACCAGCTGGCGGTCAGCGCAGCTGCGCCGTTCGCGGAGGTCGTCTTGTAGGCGGCAGGTGCCTGCGGCAGCTGGGCCGGGTCGACGCTGCCGACCGAGGCGCAACCGGCCAGCAGCAAGGCTGCAAAAAGTGGGGTCAGGTTCAATTTCATGGGGAAGCTCACTTTCCTCGTTGCGGCAGGGCGTCGATGACGGGCTGCGCGGGAGCTGCGGGGGCCGCAGGCGATGCCACCTGGCCACCGTGGTGGCGCAGCGGTGCATTGCCGGTGACGCGGCGCACGATGACGTAGAACAGCGGCGTCAGGAACAGGCCGAACAGCGTCACGCCGATCATTCCGGCGAACACCGCGATGCCCATGGCCTGGCGCATCTCGGCGCCGGCGCCGGTGGACAGCACCAGGGGCAGCACGCCCATGACGAAGGCCATCGACGTCATCAGGATGGGGCGCAGCCGCAGCCGCGCCGCCTCCAGTGCCGCCTGCATCGGCGTGCGGCCGGCGAACTCCAGCTCGCGGGCGAACTCGACGATCAGGATGGCGTTCTTCGCACTCAATCCGACAAGCACGATCAGCCCGATCTGCGTGAAGACGTTGTTGTCGCCGTGGCTGAGATACACGCCGGTCATCGCCGCCAGCAGGCCCATCGGGACGATCAGCAGGATGGCGATGGGCAGGGTCAGGCTCTCGTACTGCGCGGCCAGCACCAGGAAGACCAGCAGGATGGCCAGCGGGAAGACCCACGCACCCGAGTTGCCGGCGATCTTTTCCTGGTAGGTCAGGTCGGTCCACTCATAGCCGATGCCCGGGGGCAGGGTCTCGGCGGCGATGCGCTCGACGGCGGCCTGGGCCTGGCCCGACGAGAAGCCGGGCGCGGCGCCGCCGTTGATGTCGGCGGACAGGAAGCCGTTGTAGCGCAGCGCGCGCTCGGGGCCGAAGCTGGGCGTGACCTTCATCAGCGCGGACAGCGGCACCATCTCGCCGGTGGACGAGCGCACCTTCAGCGCGCCGATGTCCTCGGCACGGGCGCGGTAGGCGGCATCCGCCTGCACGCGGACCGAGTAGGTGCGGCCGAACTTGTTGAAGTCGTTCACATACAGGCTGCCGAGGTAGATCTGCATGGTGTCGAACACGTCCGTCACGGCGACACCGAGCTGGCGGGCCTTGGTGCGGTCGAGGTCGGCGAACAGCTGCGGCACATTGACCTGGAAGCTCGAGAACAGGCCGGCCAGTTCAGGCGTCTTGTAGGCCTTGGCCATGAAGGCCTTCAGCGCCTGGTCCAGGGCCTCGTAGCCGAGGCCGCCGCGATCCTGCAACTGCAGCTTGAAGCCACCCGTCGTGCCCAGGCCCTGCACGGGCGGCGGCGGGAACATGACGATGAAGGCGTCCTCGATGGCGCCGTACTGGGCGTTCAGCTTGCCTGCGATGGCACCGGCCGACAGGTCCTTGCTCTTGCGCTCGTCGAAGGGCTTGAGCGTCGCGAAGACGATGCCCGAGCTGGCGCTGTTGGTGAAGCCGTTGATCGACAGGCCGGGGAAGGCGACCGCGTGTTCGACACCCGGCGTCTTCAGCGTGATGTCGGTCATGCGGCGGATGACGTCCTCGGTGCGGTCCAGCGTCGCGCCGTCGGGCAGCTGGGCAAAGCCGATCAGGTACTGCTTGTCCTGGCCCGGCACGAAGCCGCCCGGCACGGCCTTGAACAGTCCGGCCGTCGCCGCGACGAGCACGAGGTAGACGACCATCATGACGGCCTTGCGCGACATCAGCGTCTTCACGCCGCTGCCGTACTTGGCGGAGCCGCTCGAGAACAGCCGGTTGAAGCCGCCGAAGAAGCGGCCCAGCACGGCGTCCATGCCGCGGGTCAGCGCGTCCTTGGGGGCGTGGTGGTCCTTCAGCAGCAGGGCGGCCAGGGCCGGCGACAGCGTCAGCGAGTTGATCGCCGAGATCACCGTCGAGATGGCGATGGTCAGCGCGAACTGCTTGTAGAACTGGCCGGTCAGGCCGGTGATGAAGGCCAGCGGCACGAACACCGAGATCAGCGTCAGTGCGATGGCGATGATGGGGCCGGACACCTCGCGCATGGCCTGGTAGGTCGCTTCGCGCGGACTCAGGCCCGCGGCGATATTGCGCTCCACGTTCTCCACCACCACGATGGCGTCGTCCACGACGATGCCGATGGCCAGCACCAGGCCGAACAGGCTCAGTGCGTTGATCGAGAAGCCGAAGCCGTGCATGACGGCGAACGTGCCGATGATCGACACCGGCACGGCCAGCAGCGGAATGATGGAGGCGCGCCAGGTCTGCAGGAACAGGATGACGACCAGCACCACCAGCGCGACGGCTTCCAGCAGCGTGTGGATGACCGACTCGATGGAGGCGCGCACGAACTGCGTCGGGTCGTAGACGATGGTGTATTCCACGCCCTCGGGCATGCCGGCCTTCAGCTCGGCCATGGTCTCGCGGACGTTCTTGGAGATGTCCAGCGCATTGCCGCCCGGGGCCTGGAAGATGGGCACGGCCACGGCGGACTTGTTGTCCAGCAGCGAGCGCAGCGCGTATTCGCTGGCACCCAGCTCGACGCGGCCGAGGTCGCGCAGGCGCGTGACGGCACCGGTCGAGCCCGTCTTGACGATGATGTCGCCGAACTCCTCCGCCGTCTGCAGGCGGCCCTGCGCATTGACGGACAGCTGCAGGTCGATGCCCGCCAGGCCCGGGGAAGCGCCAACGACGCCGGCCGCGGCCTGCACGTTCTGGCCGCGGATGGCTGCCACCACGTCACTGGCCGACAGGCCATGCTCGGCGACCTTCTGCGGGTCCAGCCAGACGCGCATCGCGTAGTCGCCCGAGCCGAACATCAGCACCTGGCCCACGCCCGGGATGCGCGCGAGGCGGTCCTTGACGTTGAGCAGCGCGTAGTTGCGCAGATAGGTCATGTCGTAGCGGTCGTTGGGCGAGGTCAGGTGCACGACCATGGTCAGGTCGGGACTGCTCTTGACCGTCGTCACGCCCAGGCGCTTGACCTCCTCGGGCAGGCGCGCCTCGGCCTGGCTGACGCGGTTCTGCACCAGCTGCTGGGCCTTGTCGGGGTCGGTGCCGAGCTTGAAGCTGACGGTCAGCGTCATGAGGCCGTCGGTGGTTGCCTGGCTGCTCATGTAGAGCATGTCCTCGATGCCGTTGATGGCTTCTTCCAGCGGCGTCGCCACCGTCTCGGCGATGACCTTGGGATTGGCGCCGGGGTACTGGGCGCGCACGACGACCGAGGGCGGCACGACGTCGGGGTATTCCGAAATCGGCAGCGCGCGGATCGACAGCAGGCCGCCGATGAAGATCAGCAGCGACAGCACGCCCGCAAAGATGGGGCGGTCGATGAAGAATTTGGAGAGATTCATGAGGTGCTCCGGCAGCACACCGCCCGCAGGCCGGCTGAACCGGCCCGCCGAGCGGGGTTTCTGTGAGGGAAGGGCTTAGGAGTTCTTGGCGGCGGCTTGCTGGGCCGCGAGTTCGGGCTTGGCGTCCATGGCGACGTCCTTGGGCGCGAGAACCGAACCCGGTCTGACGCGCTGCACGCCGCCGACGACGATGCGCTCGCCGCCCTTGAGGCCACTGGTCACGACACGCAGGCCGTTGACGTTGGCGCCCAGCGTCACGCCGCGCCATTCGGCCTGGTTGCCCGCGCCGACGACGATGACATAACGCTTGTCCTGGTCGGTGCCGACAGCGCGCTCATTCACCAGCAATGCCGGCTCGTTCTTCGCCTGGCCCATGCGCAGCTTGGCGAACTGGCCCGGCAGCAGGCGGCCGTCCTTGTTGTCGAAGACGGCGCGCACACGCAGCGTGCCGCTCTTGGCGTCCACCTGGTTGTCGACCAGTTGCAGGCGGCCGGTCATCGCGTCCGCACCATTGCTCATCTCGACCGGAATGCGGTCCAGGCCGCGGCGGTCAGCGGGAAGGGTTGCCAGCGCGCTGCTGACGATCTTCTCGTCGGCGTCGAAGCTGGCGTAGATGGGGCTGACCGACACCAGGTTGGTCAGCACCGGCGCACCGGCGCCCGCGGCAACGAGGTTGCCCGTCGTCACCTCGATCCGGCCGACGCGGCCGGCCACCGGGGCGCGCACCTGGGTGTAGCCGAGGTTGAGCTGGGCCGACTGCAATGCGGCCTGCGCAGCGCGCAGGTTGGCGGCGCCTTCACGCGCGGCGTTGTCCTTCTCGTCGAACTCGCGACGGGCCACGGCGCGCTCTTCCAGCAGGGACTTGGCGCGCTGGGCCTCGCTCTGCGTGTAGGTCACGCGGGCCTGGGCGGCGGCCACCTGGGCTTCCAGGCGCTGCACCTCGGCCTGGTAGGGCGCAGGGTCGATGGTGACCAGCAGATCGCCCGCTTTCACGAGGCTGCCCTCGCGGAAGTGCACGGCCTGCACGGCGCCCGACACGCGCGCCCGCACATCGACGCGCTCCACGGCCTCCAGGCGGCCGGAGAACTCGTTCCAGGCCGAGACCTCCTGGCTGACGACCTGGGCCACGGACACCGGCGTGGCCGGTGGCGCCGCGGGGCCGGAGTTGGCGAGGGCTGCGCCCGAGCCGAACTGGGCGAAGCCCACGGCGCCCAGGGCGACGAGGGCGGCGGCGCCAGCGATCAAGCCGGCACGACGGTTGAAACGAGGGGTGGACTGCATTTCTATTTCTCTCCGAAGGTCAATCAATCAGGCAGGAAGCGACAGCGCACGGCGGGCCGCCTCGCGCAGGAACTCGTGGATGGGATTCAGCGCATAGCCGGGCGCGATGGCGGGCAGCGTCAGTTCCTTGGCGGCACCACCCTGCTCGCGCAAGGCGATGGCATAGCGGCGCGACTCGTCGTTCAGCGGGTGGCCGGCAGCGCTGAGGATCAGCGCGGGCGCCAGGCCTCCCAGGCGGCTGGCGTTCAGCGGCGCCGCATAGGGGTGGTCGGCGCGTGTGCTGCCACCCAGATAGGCCTGCCAGCCCTTGGCGTAGATGCATTCACAGCCACCGCATTCGCCCTCGCGCATGGAGGCGCTGCCGAGGTGGGGATCCAGCATCGGCGAGATCAGCAACTGGCCGGCGAGCTTGGGCGCATGCTGGTCACGGGCCATCAGTGCGAGGGCGGCGGCGAGGTTGCCGCCCGCTTCCTCACCGGCGACGAAGAGAGCGGTGTGCGGGCTGCCCGTCAGCTTGGCCGGCTTGGCGGCCAGGGCCTGCAGGGCCTCGAAGGAAGCGCTCAGGCCGGCTGGGAAGGGGTGTTCAGGGGCCAGCGGGTAGCTCAGCGCAACGACGTCGGCGCCGGCCGCGGCCAGCATCTCGCCGCGCGCCTGGGTGGCTTCCAGCGAACCGTCAGTGAAGCTGCCGCCGTGCAACCACAACAAGAGGGCGCGGTCGCCACCTTCCAGCGGGCGGCGTGCCGTGTAGACCTGGGCCACCAGGCCGGGCGCGGGGCCGAGGCGCAAAGTGGCAGGGGAGGCGATCTTGTCCATGGACCGAAAGATAGGGATCAATGGCTTTGGGATAAACGCCCCTTCAGGTGACTCACTTTTCCTTCACATGGAACAATGAGGGCATGGACCGACTCTCCGCGATGCAAGCCTATGTCCGGGTCGTCGAGGCCGGCACCTTCACCAAGGCCGCCGACTCCCTGGACCTGCCCAAGGCCACCGTCACCCGCCTGATCCAGACGCTGGAAGGCCATCTGCGCACCAAGCTGCTGAACCGCACGACGCGGCGCGTGACCGTGACGCCCGATGGCGCCGCCTACTACGAGCGCGCGATGCGTTTGCTGGGCGACCTGGAGGAGCTGGAAGGCAGCATGAGCCAGGCGCGCATGACGCCGCGCGGGCGCATCCGCATCGACGTCCCCGGCGTCGTGGGCCGCGAAATGATCATTCCCCACCTGCCGGACTTCTATGCGAAGTACCCGGACATCCAGATCGAACTGGGCGTCAGCGACCGCACGGTGGACTTGATCAGCGACAACATCGATTGCGTGATCCGCGGTGGCGAGCTGACCGACCAGAGCCTGGTGGCGCGGCGCATCGGCGAGTTCCGTTTCATCACCTGCGCGACGCCCGAATACCTGCGCCGCCACGGCATGCCGGCCCACCCGCTGGAGCTGAGCCAGGCGCCGCACCGCATGGTGGGCTATTTCTCGGCGCGCAGCGGCAAGGTCATGTCAGACACCTTCCGGCGCGGCGACGAAGAGGTGGAGGTGGTGGGCAACCATGTCATCGCCGTCAATGACGCCAATGCCTATCTGAACGCCGGCCTGGCCCATCTGGGCGTGGTGCAGGTGACCTGCTTCATGGCCGGGCCGCTGCTGAAGAAGGGCGAGCTGGTGCGGGTGCTGGAGGAGTGGGACGCCGACCCGGTGCCGGTCTACGTCGTCTACCCGCCCAACCGCCACCTCAGCAGCAAGCTGCGGGTGTTCGTCGACTGGGTCGTCGAGCTGATCGGCCGCGAGGCGCTGGGCGGCGTCAAGATGCGCTGTACGACGAGCTGAGGCGAGCCCGGATATTTCGCGAGGTCGGCCCTGGTCGACCTGCAACACCGATCAACACGGCGATCCCTGCGGTCAACGCCATATCCATTTGGGATCGAGGGCCTACGCGGGCTGGCGCGGCGCCGGCCGGCCGGGCTGGCCCTCAACTCCTCGCCAATGCCAACGGGCATTGGCTGTGGCCGTCTCGGGCCATCCCGCCACGCCCGACATCCACGCCAGTCCCGCGTCCCCCGCGAAATATCCGGACTAGGCCTCGTCCGCCGCGCTGCTGGCCACCAGGGCCGCCGGACCGAAGTCGGAAGCCGTGGGTGCAGGCGCACTGATCGCCAGCAGCATGCCCGCCGCCAGCGCTGCGACGGCCGTCGCGGCGGTGATCAGCGTGAAGAGGTTTCGGGTGGTGTTCATGGTGACTCTCCTGGTCGGCATCCTCTTGTTGGAATGGGGTGTGCCGATAGGTTGTCACTGTAGGAATTGCGCGCCTCGAGAAAAAGCGGGCCAGGTAGAACGGCGAGTTGCTGTCAGCGGAACAATCGCCGGCGCGGAAGGAAGTCTCCGCGGGGCCGTCTGGAAGCCTCCGGGGCAGATTTGGACACTGGGTTCGACTCAACAACCCGGTCAATCAATGTCTCCTCGCCGTTGGACTGTCGCCCTCGCCGTTGCCTTGGCTTTGGTGCTTGCCTTTGTGACGCTTGGGGCCAGCGCCCATGCTTTTGAACGCTACCGGTCGATAGGCGCCGCGGCCACGGAACAGACTGATTGAGTCTCTGCGGCAGTCGCCCTCGGCTGCTCAGACGGCGCTGACGTCAGTGGCCGTCTTCGCTGCGGGGCGACCGGGGCGCGCCGCGGCCGCGCTCTTCCAGCCAGGCCTTGGCGGTCGAGAAGTGGCCACAGCCGATGAAGGGCCGCGGCGGCTTCAGCGCCGACAACGGCGAAGGGTGGTTGGACTTCAGCACCAGGTGATCCTGGCGCGCAGCCTCGATCAGCGGCGCCTTGGCCTGGGCATAGGCGCCCCAGAGCATGAAGACCTTGGGGGCAGGATCCTCGGCGGCCGCCTTGATGAGGGCGTCGGTCAGCACCTCCCAGCCGCGGTTGGCGTGGCTGGCGGGCTGGCCGTCTTCCACCGTCAGCACGGCGTTCAGCAGCAGCGTGCCGCCTTCGGCCCAGCGCACCAGGCTGCCATTGGGCGGGAAAGGCTTGCCGAGGTCGCGCTGGATCTCCTTGAAGATATTGCGCAGGCTGGGCGGCAGCGGCACGCCAGGCGGCACGCTGAAGGACAGGCCCTCGGCCTGGCCCGGGCCGTGATACGGGTCCTGGCCGAGGATGACGACGCGGGTCGCGGCCAGCGGCGTCAGCGTCAAGGCGCGCAGCGGCTCGGGCGGGTAGATGGTGGCGCCGGCGGCGGCGCGCTCTGCCAGGAAGGCTTGCAGCTTCTGGCCGACCGGCGAATCAGCCCAGGCTTCGACGACGGGTCGCCAGTCCGTGTTCGGCAGTTGCAGCGGCAGCTTCATCCGAACAAGTTTGCCAGCGCCTGGCCCGGGTCGGGCGCCCGCATGAAAGCCTCGCCGACGAGGAAGGCGTTGACCTTGGCGTCGCGCATGCGCTTCACATCGGCCGCGCCGAGGATGCCGGATTCGGTCACCAGCAGCTTGTCGGCCGGTACGCGCGGCAGCAGGGCCAGCGTCGTGTCCAGCGTCACGTCGAAGGTACGCAGATTGCGGTTGTTGATGCCGACCAGCGGCGTCTTCAGCTTCAGTGCACGGTCGAGTTCATCGCCGTCGTGCACTTCGACGAGCACGTCCAGGCCGAGGGCATGGGCCGCGGCCTCGAGGTCGGCCATCTGCGAGTCCGCCAGGCAGGCGGCGATCAGCAGGATGCAGTCGGCGCCCATCGCGCCGGCTTCCATGACCTGGTATTCGTCCACCATGAAGTCCTTGCGCAGCACCGGCAGCTCGCAGGCGGCGCGGGCTTCGCGCAGATAGGCAGCCGAGCCCTGGAAAAAGCGCTCGTCGGTCAGCACGCTGAGGCAGGCGGCGCCATTGCGGGCATAGCTCTCGGCGATCAGCCCCGGCTTGAAATCCT
Organism: Roseateles sp. P2_H4; assembly: GCF_056403315.1. Classification (NCBI taxonomy): domain Bacteria; kingdom Pseudomonadati; phylum Pseudomonadota; class Betaproteobacteria; order Burkholderiales; family Sphaerotilaceae; genus Roseateles; species Roseateles sp. P2_H4. Next base: position 129,040 of record NZ_JBFUFR010000007.1, read on the forward strand.
CGCGCAGCACGCCCTTGCTGGGGCTGGCCTTCTTGATCTCGGCGATGACGGCCGCATGGCCCGCCGCGATGCTGGCGCGCAGCGAGCGCTCGAAGCCCAGGCGCTCGGCCTTGCGGGCTTCGGCTTCTTCACGCTGCGAGGCCAGCGAGCGCTTCAGCTTGGCCGCGGCAATCTCTTCCCACTTGACCTCGACGATGCGGTTCAGGATGTCGCTCATCACTTCGCCCCAAGGCCTTGAGTCTGCTTCACGAAGGCATCGAGCTTGGCGCGCGCCGCGCCGCTGTCCAGGGCCACGCGGGCGCGGGCGATGCCGTCGCTCAGCGTCGGCGCTACGTTGGCCGCATACAGCGTCGCGCCGGCGTTCAGCAGCACGATGTCGCGCGCCGGGCCGGGGTTGCCGTCGAGCACGCCGACCAGCATCTGGCGCGACTGCTCGGGGTTGTCGACCTTGAGGCTGCGGTTGCTGGCCATGGCCATGCCGAAGTCCTCGGGGTGGATCTCGTACTCGCGCACCGCGCCGTCCTTGAGCTCGCCGACCAGCGTCGTCGCGCCCAGCGAGATCTCGTCCATGCCGTCCTTGCCGTAGACGACCAGCGCATGCTCGGCGCCCAGGCGCTGCAGCACGCGCACCTGGATGCCGACGAGGTCGGGGTGGAAGACGCCCATCAGGATGTTGGGTGCGCCGGCCGGGTTGGTCAGCGGGCCCAGGATGTTGAAGATGGTGCGCACGCCGAGTTCGCGGCGCACCGGGGCGATGTTCTTCATCGCCGGGTGGTGGTTGGGCGCGAACATGAAGCCGATGCCGCACTCGTCCAGGCAGGCCGCCACGGCGCGAGGTGCCAGCTGGATGTTGGCGCCCAGCGCCTCCAGCACGTCGGCGCTGCCGGTCTTGCTGCTGACGCTGCGGTTGCCATGCTTGGCCACCTGGGCGCCACCGGCCGCGGCGACGAACATCGAGCAGGTCGAGATGTTGAAGCTGTGCGCGCCGTCGCCACCGGTGCCGACGACGTCCACCAGATGCGGCAGCGGGCCCAGCGGCACCTTGTTGGACAGCTCGCGCATGACCTGCGCGGCGGCGGTGATCTCGCCGATGGTTTCCTTCTTCACGCGCAGGCCGGTCAGCAGCGCGGCGGCGATGACGGGCGACATCTCGCCAGCCATGATGCGGCGCATCAGCGTCAGCATCTCGTCGTGGAAGATCTCGCGGTGCTCGATGACGCGCGTCAGGGCTTCGGTGTCGGTGATGGCCATGGGTCAACCCTTCAGGAATTCGGCAGCGGAGGCAATCGCGTGGTCGATGCCGGCGGCGTCGACATCGAGATGGGTCACGAAGCGCAGGCCGATGAGGCCGGTGGCCAGCACGCCGCGCGACTTCAGATGCTCCAGCAGCGCCGGCGTGCGGCCGCTCTCGACCTGGGCAAAGACGATATTCGTCTGCGGTGGCGTGACCGTGACACCCGGCAGGGCCGCCAGGCCCTCGGCCAGGCGCCTGGCCAGTGCATGGTCGTCAGCCAGGCGGTCGACGTGATGCGTCAGCGCATGGTCGGCCGCGGCGGCCAGCAGGCCGACCTGGCGCAGGCCGCCACCCACCATCTTGCGCACGCGGTGGGCCCGGGCGATCAGCTCCCTGGAGCCGACCAGCATGGAGCCGATGGGCGCGCCCAGGCCCTTGCTGAAGCAGATGGAGACGGAGTCGAAGGTTCGCGTGAGATCGGCCACCGTGCGACCCGAGGCGACGGCGGCGTTGAAGAGGCGGGCGCCGTCCAGATGCGTGGCCAGGCCACGCGAGTGAGCCAGTTCGCAGGCATCTCGCACATAGCTGGCCGGCAGCACATTGCCGCTCCAGGTGTTCTCCAGCGCCAGCAGCCGTGTGCGCGCGAAGTGCGGGTCGTCGGGCTTGATGGCGGCAGCGATGTCTTCGAGCCTGATCGAGCCGTCGGGCTGATTGGGCAGCGGCTGCGGCTGGATGCTGCCCAGCACGGCGGCACCGCCACCTTCGTAGCGGTAGGTGTGGGCGAGCTGGCCGACGATGTATTCGTCGCCACGGCCGCAGTGGGCCAGCAGGCCGCAGAGATTGCTCTGCGTGCCGCTGCTCATGAAGAGGGCGGCTTCCTTGCCGAGCAGCGCGGCGACGCGCTCCTGCAAAGCATTGACGGTGGGGTCGTCGCCGAAAACATCGTCGCCGACCTTGGCGGCCTTGATCGCCTCCAGCATGGCCGGCGTCGGCCTGGTGACGGTGTCGCTGCGCAGGTCCACGACGGCGTCACCGCCGCTGCCACCGGACCCAGGTGCGTAGTCGCTCATGCCTTCAGCTCCAGGAAGTTGCGCAGCATGGCGTGGCCATGCTCGCTGAGGATGGACTCGGGGTGGAACTGCACGCCCTCGCACGGCGTGGCCGTGCCGGCCAGTTCGCGGTGGCGCACGCCCATGATCTCGCCGTCGTCGCTGCGCGACGTGATCTCCAGCACCGCCGGGCACGTCGCTTCCTCGATGACGAGGGAGTGATAGCGGATGACCGAGAAGTCCTTGGGCAGGCCGGTGTAGACGCCACGTCCGTCCGTGGTGATCGTGCTGGCCTTGCCGTGCATCTGGCGCTGGGCCCGGATGATCTTGCCGCCCAGGGCCTGGCCCATGGACTGGTGGCCCAGGCACACGCCCAGCAGCGGCTTCTTGCCGATGAAATGCTGGATGGCTTCCACGCAGACGCCGGCCTCGTTGGGCGTGCAGGGGCCGGGCGAGAAGACGATGTGATCGGGGTTCAGCGCCGCCATCTCGGCCACGGTGATCTCGTCGTTGCGCACCACCTTCACGTCGGCGCCCAGTTCACCGAAGTACTGGACGAGGTTGAAGGTGAAGCTGTCGTAGTTGTCGATCATCAGCAGCATTTAGAAGCCCTCCTCGACGAGTTCGGCCGCACGGAGCAAGGCGCGCGCCTTGGCCTCTGTTTCCTGCCATTCAAGTTCCGGCACCGAGTCGGCGACAACGCCGGCGGCGGCCTGCACATACAGCATGCCGTTCTTGATGATGCCGGTGCGGATCGCAATCGCCAGGTCCATGTCGCCGGCGAAGCTGAGGTAGCCGCAGGCGCCGCCGTAGATGCCGCGCTGCACGGGCTCGAGTTCGTCGATGAGCTCCATCGCGCGCACCTTGGGTGCGCCGGTCAGCGTGCCGGCGGGGAAGGTGGCCTTGAGCACGTCGAGCTGGCCGACCTCGGGCCGCAGCACGCCTTCGACGTTGCTGACGATGTGCATGACGTGGGAGTAGCGCTCGATGGTGAAGGCCTGCGTGACCTTGACGCTGCCGGTGCGCGCGATGCGGCCGATGTCGTTGCGGGCCAGGTCGATCAGCATCAGGTGCTCGGCGCGCTCCTTGGGGTCGGCCTGCAGCTCGGCTTCCAGCTCGAGGTCGCGCTCAGGCGTCGCGCCGCGCGGGCGGGTGCCGGCCAGCGGGCGGATGGTGACCTTGCGGCTGCCGTCGCCAATGTGTTCCTCGCGCACCAGGATCTCGGGGCTGGCGCCGACGATCTGGAAGTCGCCCAGATCGTAGAAATACATATAGGGGCTGGGGTTCAGCGCCCGCAGCGCCCGGTACAGCGCGATCGGCTCGGCCTTGTAGGGCTTGGAGATGCGCTGGCCCACCTGCACCTGCATCAGGTCGCCAGCGGCGATGTATTCCTTGGCCTTGGCGACGGCTTCCAGGTAGTCGGCCTTGGCGAAGCCGCGCGTGACCGGGTGGGCCTCGCTGCGCTGCACGCGCGGCACGCTGACGGAGTAGGTCAGCTTGTCGCGCAGCTGCGAGAGCTTCTTCGTCGCACGGAAGTAGGCCTCGGGCTGGCGCGGGTCGGCCCAGACGATGAGGTAGAGGCGGCCGGACAGGTTGTCGATGACGGCGACTTCTTCCGACAGCAGCAGCACGATGTCCGGCGTGCCCAGGGACTCGCCCTTGTGCTCGCGGTCCAGGCGCTTCTCGATGGCGCGCACGGCCTCGTAGCCGAAATAGCCGGCCAGGCCACCGCAGAAGCGCGGCAGGCCGGTCGGGATCTTGGGCTTGATGCGCTCCTGGTAGGCCGCGATGAAGTCCAGCGGGTTGCCCTCGTGCGTCTCGATGACGGCGCCGTCGGTGACGACCTCGCTGAGGTGGCCGCTGGCCCGGATCAGCGTGCGCGCCGGCAGGCCGATGAAGGAGTAGCGCCCGAAGCGCTCGCCGCCGACGACGGATTCGAGCAAGAAGCTGTTGCGGCCATGGCCGGAGCCTGAGCAGAGCTTCAGGTAGAGGGACAGCGGGGTTTCGAGATCCGCAAAGGCCTCGCTGATGAGCGGGATGCGGTTGTAGCCTTCGGCGGCGAGGCTCTGGAATTCGAGTTCGGTGATCACGTCTCAAACCTTGAAAAAGCAAGTTTCAGGGCTTGGCGTGCAGCCCGTGGAGAACGGGCAACGCAGGAAACAAGCGCGTCAGGGCGCGCCAAGCAGCATCAGTCGGCAGTGACCCAGCGACGCCAGGGCCAGGCTCCCCGGTCGCTCGACCCCGTGATGTACTTCCGCGTGATGAACATGATCGGATCAGTGTATCAGCGGGTTTTTGAGCATGTCGCGCCATACTTCGGCTCACGAAGATGCCGCCATCGCGGCACAGCAACGGAGCGAGACATGCGCGCATTCATCGTCGCGGCCCTGGTGGCCGTGGGGAGTCTGGGGGGAGCGGCAGCTTGGGCGGAAACCGTCGAAGTGGCCAATGTGAAGTACGAGACGGCCATGGACCTGGCCGGCCAGAAGCTGGTCCTCAACGGCGCCGGCGTGCGCTACAAGGCCATCTTCAAGGTCTACACGGCCGGGCTTTACCTGACGCACAAGGCCAGCACGCCGCCGGAGGTGCTGAGCGCCGCCGGCCCCAAGCGCATCCACATCCAGATGCTGCGCGACATCGACGGCAATGAACTGGGCAAGCTCTTCACCAAGGGCATGGAAGCCAACTCGCCGCGCGAGGAGTTCATCAAGTGCATCAACGGCGTGCTCAAGCTCAGCGAAGTCTTCGCCAGCCGCAAGCAGCTGAACAGTGGCGACAGCTTCTCGGTGGACTATGTGCCGGGCCTGGGCTCGACGCTGTTGCTCAACGGCAAGCCGCTGATGACCGAGCCCATCAAGGAACCCGAGTTCTTCACGGCCCTGCTGCGCATCTGGCTGGGCGACAAGCCGGCCGACGACGCGTTGAAGGACGCTCTGCTGGGCATCAAGAAGGAACGTCGACGCTGATCTGGTCGAGCCGGCCCAGGTGCTGCAGCGCCGGCACGGCGCGGATGTCCTCGCCGTGGTTGTAGCCATAGGTCATCAGCACCAGCGGGCAGCCGGCTGCGCGCGCGGCCTCGGCGTCGTTGCGCGAGTCGCCCACCATCCACGTCGCTGAAGGCGGCGTGCCCAGCGCCTCGCAGGTCTTGACCAGCGGCAGCGGGTCGGGCTTCTTGCGCGCAAAGTCGTCGCCGCCGAAGACGTGGCTGAAATACCCGTCCAGGCCCTTGCGCCTGAGCAGCTCACGGGCCGGCGCGCCGGGCTTGTTGGTCAGCACGGCCAGCGGCAGGCCGTGGCCGCGCAGCAGCTCCAGCCCCTCGACCACGCCTGGGTAGATGACGGCGTGCTCGCCATTCAAGGCCGCGTAGTGTTGCTGATAGAGCGGCCAGGCGCGGTCGAAAAGGGCGGGATCGGCGCCCACATGGGCCAGCGTCGTCCGCACCAGATGCTCGCTCCCGCGCCCGATGGTGTGCTCGATGAAGTCGCGCGTGACGCCGCGCAGGCCCAGGTCGGCCAGCACGCTGCCCAGCACGGCGACGAAATCGCCCAGGGTGTCGATCAGCGTGCCGTCGAGATCGAGGATGCAGGCCTGGGGCGGCAGAGGGGCGGGCATGGTATTCAATGGCGGGGCGGAGTTCCCCGCCATTGTCATGGTCAGGACGCCAGCATCAGATAGTCCGCCGTGTAGGGCACCTTCTCCAACTGTCCCACCTCGGCGGTCGAGCAGGCGCGTTGCGGCGCTGCGCCGCCCTGGGTGTTGACGCGCTGGATGGCCGTCACCGCGGAGAAGCGGCCGTTGGCGCCGACCGAGCTGGCCGACAGCAGCAGCCACGGGATGGCGCCCGGCTGGGTGGCATCCGCCTTGGCCTGCACCGCGCCGCGCACACGGCTGCCGTCGACGGCTTGCCAATGCGGACCGGCGTCATGGCTGCCGATCTGTTTGCCGCTGGCGTCGAACAGCGTCGCCTGCGGTGCGACGAACTGCCAGGCGTCGGCGCGGCATTCGTAGATCTGCACACCGCGGGCGCTGATGCGCTCCAGTACCTTGGCGCCGCCGCCCGCCGCGATCGCCACCGGCAGGCCGGCGTCGACGGGCGCCGCGGCGACCCGCTGCGCCGCCAGCGCCCCGACACGCCGGCCCATGGCCAGGCCGACCTCGGTCGAGGTCCGGTAGTGAATGCCCGCCCAGATGCGCGCCAGGGACACCTCTTCGCTGAAGGCCTCCACGGAGGGCCAGCGGTGCGTCGCGCCGCCGGCCGTCGGGCTGCTCGTCGAGAGTTCGGGGAGGCGCCGGCCGGCGCTGTCGGCCTTCAGCACTTCGCCCATGGATGCCGCCAGGACGCTGTGGGCGCTGGGGTACTCGGGATGCATCGGGGTGTCGATCAGCGGCGCCCAGCCGCCTTCGATCGCGGTGTCTTCGCGGCCATCGCGGTCGCCATTGCGGATGGCCGTGACGGGGCGCCAGAAGCCGTAGTGGTATTTGGCGTCCATGATGGCGATGAGACCGTCGTCCATGGCCTGGGTGGCGGCGGCGAACAGCCTGGCGTTCTGCGCGACGCTGCGCCCGGGGGCGTCCGCGACCGAGCGCAGCACGCCCATATAGATGGGCGGCAGCGAGAACTCCCAGAACTTCGCCACTTCGGTCTGCGCGGCCGTGCGCTGCGCGCTGGTCTTGCCGCCCAGGGCCTTGACCTCGTTGAAGTCGCGCGCCCAGGCTTCGCTGTCCAGGGCCGGCGGCGGCGCCGGGCGGAACTGCGCGCCATCGTTCATCAGCCAGGGCTTGCGCTGGCCCCAGTGCGGCGTGGCGACCGATGCGGTCGGTACGTACTGGCCGGCGGCGGTGTGGGGGCGGTAGGCGTCCTTGGCCGCGGCGCCGTCGCTGGCGCGCCAGGCCAGCACGCGGCGAGCGGCATGTTCGCCGGCGGCAGCGCCCTCGGCCACCGCAGGCGCGTTGCCGAGCTTGTCCATGGCCTTGCGGTAGGCCGCGTTGATGTCGGCCTCCTGCTGGGGCATCAGCTGCAGCAGGGTGGCGCGGTTGGCGGCTGCCACCGCGGCGTCGGGGTTGGCCTGCAGGCGCTGTGCGTCAGCGACGGCTTCGTGGACGGCAGTCTGCACGATGGCCATGGCGCGCACGGCGGGCGGCGTGCCCATGCGGGACTGGATCAGCAGCTCGCCGGCGGTCAGGTTCCAGGCGGTGACGACGTCGGCGTGTACCGGCAGGGCGGCCGCGAGAGCCGCGAGGGTGCAGATCGAGAAATAGGTTTTCATGGTGGGGAGTCGATGAGCCATGCAGCGGCCCGGCCCGGAGGCACGGACTGCATGGCAGAGAAGGGATCAGGCAGTGGTGACGACGATCTCGGCGTATTCGCTGGGCACGACCAGACCGCGTCCGCCGCCGATGTCGTGCTCATTCGTCAGCGCGAGGATGTCGCGCTCCAGCGCGGCGCCGGCTTCGGCGTCGAGCGCCGCGAAGGCCTTGTGCGTGGGGCCGTAGAAGGTCTTGAACACCTGCAGGAAGTGCTCCGCCGAGCGGTAGCGGAAGTTGAAGTGCTTGCGCATCACCTGAAGGTCGCTGGCCGACGGGCCGAACAGCGTGGTGATGTGGGCCTCCGAGCCCCACAGCGCCGGCGAGCGCAGGCCGGCGGGCGGCGCCAGATGCTTGCCCAGGGTCTTGAACAGCTGGCCGATGAAGCCCTCGGGCGTCCAGTTGGCCAGCGCGATGCGGCCGCCCGGGCGCACGACGCGCAGCATCTCGCGCGCCGACGTCGCGTGGTCGGGGGCGAACATGACGCCGAAGGTCGACATGACGACGTCGAAAATGCCGGCCTCGAAAGGCAGGGCTTCCACGTCGGCGACTTCGAAATGCACGGCCAGGCCCTCGGCCTCGGCGCGCTGGCGGCCCTTGTCGAGCAGGGCGCCCACATAGTCGGTGGAGGTCACGCGGGCGTAGCGGCGCGCGGCGGCCAGCGTCGCGTTGCCGTTGCCGGCAGCGACATCTAGCACGCTTTCGTCGGCGCGCACATCGGCAGCCTCGGCGAGCTGCTCGCCGACGATCTGCAGCGTGGTGCCGACGACGGCATAGTCGCCGCTGGCCCAGGTGGCCTGCTGGCGTTGCTTGATGGCGGCATAGTCAGGGGTTGCCGGGGTCGGGGTGCTGGGGGTGGTCATGACAGGTATTTCCTTGGTGGTGAAGAGAGCCCGATGTCATCTGCATCGGTGCCTGCATGTTTCGTCTTCAGGGCTTTTTGCGCTTCACCCGGCGTCGCCGGCGTTTGCTCGAGCGTCCGTGCAAATTACCGGCGGGCCGGCATGAGCGGCATGGACCCGCTGTCCGACGTGCTGCGCAGCGTGCGGCTGCGCGGTGGCGTGTTCTTCCACGTCAGTTGCCGGGACGAGTGGTCCGCCCAAGCCGCGCCGGCGAGCGAACTGGGCCCGGCGGTGATGCCGGGCGCCGAGCACCTCATCGAGTACCACCTGTTCGTCAAGGGCGCCGGCTGGGTGGCCGTGGACGGCGAGCCGCCGATGCGCCTGGAACCGGGCGACCTCATCATGCTGCCGCATGGCGACGCCCATGTGGTGTCGAGCGCGCCCGGGCTCAAGCCCGCCGAGGATGACGGCGGCTGGCTGCTGGAGATGCGCGATGCGCCCAAGCCGATTCCCATCACCTACCGTGGTGGCATGTTCCTGCCGGGCCAGGGGCTGCCCAGCGAGGAGGCGTCCACCGTGCTGCTGTGCGGCTTCGTGGCCTGCGACCTCAAGCCCTTCAACCCCCTGATCGACGCGCTGCCCCGGCTGCTGCGGTTGCGGGCGGCCGATGTCGGCGCCTGGGTCGCGCCCATCATGGAGCAGGCGGTGGCCGAGTGGGACACACCGCGCGCCGGTGGCGGTGCGCTGCTGCAGCGGGTCAGCGAAATGGTGTTCGCGGACGCGACGCGCCGCTACCTCGACACGCTGCCGGAACAGGCCCAGGGTTGGCTGGGCGGCTTGCGCGACCGCCAGGTCGGACGCGCCCTGTCGCTGATGCACGCGGAGCCCGGGCAGCCCTGGACCCTGGACGAGCTGGGCCGCCGCGCCGGGCTGTCGCGCTCGGCGCTGCATGAGCGCTTCGTCGCCTTCACCGGCCTGCCGCCGATGCAATACCTGACCCACTGGCGCATCCAGTGCGGCGCGCGGCTGCTGCGCGAGAGCCCGGCCAACGTCGCCGACGTGGCGGTGCAGGTGGGCTACGAGTCGGAGGCGGCCTTCTCACGCGCCTTCAAGCGCGCGACGGGCCTGCCGCCGGCGACGTGGCGGCGGGAGCAGGCCGCGGCGGCGAACTAGGCCTTCAGCAGCCCATCCGCCTTGAACATGGCCTTGATGCCGCGCACCGCCTGGCGGATGCGCGACTCGTTCTCGATCAGCGCGAAGCGCACATGGCCGTCGCCGTGGTCGCCGAAGCCGATGCCGGGCGACACGCAGACCTTGGCCTTTTCGAGCAGCTGGCGCGCGAACTCCAGCGAGCCCAGCTCGCGGTAGGCCTCGGGGATGGGCGCCCAGATGTACATGCTGGCCTTGGGGCATTGCACGTCCCAGCCGGCTTCGATCAGCCCCTTGTAGAGCACGTCGCGGCGGCGCTGATAGCTGGCGCAAATGTCCAGCACGCATTGCTGGTCGCCCTCCAGCGCGGCAATGGCCGCGACCTGCAGCGGCGTGAAGGTGCCGTAGTCGTGATAGCTCTTGATGCGGGCGAGTGCTGCGACGAGGTCGGGGTTGCCGACCATGAAGCCGACGCGCCAGCCGGCCATGTTGTAGCTCTTGCTGAGCGTGAAGAACTCGACCGCCACGTCCTTGGCGCCGGGCACCTGCATGATGGACGGCGCGACATAGCCGTCGTAGACGATGTCGGCATAGGCGAGGTCGTGCACGACGAGGATGTCGTGCTTCCTCGCCAGCGCAATGACGCGCTCGAAGAAGCCCAGGTCCACGCACTGCGCCGTCGGATTCGACGGGAAGCCGAACACCATCATCTTGGGCTTGGGGTAGCTGCCACGGATGGTCTTCTCCAGCTCGGCGAAGAAATCCACCTCACTCGAAACCGGAATCGCGCGGATGTCGGCGCCGGCAATCACCGCGCCGTAGATGTGGATGGGGTAGCTGGGATCGGGTACCAGCACGGTGTCGCCACGGTCCAGCGTCGCCAGCATCAGATGCGCCAGGCCCTCCTTGGAGCCGATGGTGACGATGGCCTCGTTGTCGGGGTTGATGTCGACGCCATAGCGGCGCTGGTACCAGTGTGAGATGGCCCGGCGCAGGCGCGGGATGCCCTTGCTGGCCGAGTAGCCGTGGGTGTCGGGCCGTTGCGAGACCTCGTTGAGCTTGGCGACGATGTGGGCCGGCGTGGCCCCGTCGGGGTTGCCCATGCTCATGTCGATGATGTCCTCGCCACGCCGGCGGGCCGCGAGCTTGAGCTCGGCCGTGATGTTGAAGACGTAGGGAGGGAGGCGGTCGATGCGCGCGAAACGGCGCTTGCCGCCGGATGCGGAAGAGGAGGAAGTCATTGCGGTGTCACGTGAGCGCCCGGAACCGTCCGAGCGACGTGGGCGGCTTGGCGCCGCACCGCGGTCGACTCTAGCGCACTAAGCTGAGCGCATGAGTGAAGCCGAACCCCTCAAGTTGAAGGTCGATGACGAGACCAGCGTGTCCGCACTGTGGCTGCAGCCGCCGCGGCCGGAAGCGGTCTATGTGTTCGCCCACGGCGCGGGGGCCGGCATGCACCACAGCTTCATGGCGGAGTTGTCGCAAGCCTTGTTCGACCACTCGGTGGCGACGCTGCGCTATCAGTTTCCCTATATGGAGCGAGGCTCCAAGCGGCCCGACGCCCCCGCCGTCGCGCATCCGGCCGTGCGCGCCGCGGTCGCCGCGGCACGCAAGCGCCTGCCCGACACGCCGCTGTTCGCGGGTGGCAAGTCCTTCGGTGGCCGCATGACGTCTCAGGCCCAGGCCACCGAGCCCATGCCCGGCGTGTGCGGGCTGGCCTTCGTCGGCTTTCCGCTGCATCCAGCCGGCAAGCCGGGCATTGAGAGGGCGGCGCACCTGGCGCAGGTGCAGCGGCCGATGCTGTTTCTGCAGGGCACGCGCGACGAGTTGGCGGAGCTGGCCTTGCTGCGGGGCGTTGTCCAGCAGCTGGGCGAGCCGGCCACGTTGCATCTCGAGGACGATGCCGACCATGCCTTCCATGTGAGGGCGCGCAGCGGGCGCAACGACGCGCAGGTGGTGCAGGCCTTGGCGCAGACGATGGCGGTGTGGTTCCTAGCGCAAGCCCGCGCACGCGCGGCGGGGTGACTTCCTAGAATCGGGCGATGAACACCACCGCCGCCCCCATCGTCTGCATCGGCGGCCTCAACATCGACCGCAAGCTCAAGCTGCTGGCGAGCTCCTGGGGAGGATCGTCCAACCCCTGCGAATCGCATGAGACGCCCGGCGGCGTCGTGCGCAACGTGGCCGAGAACCTGGCGCGCCTGGGCCTGCCCGTGGCCCTGGTCGCGACCGTGGGCGACGACGCCGGCGGCCGCATGCTGCTGGAGCAGGCCGCCGCCGTCGGCATGGACACCCGCGCCGTCATCCGGCTGCGGCGGCACGCCAGCGACAGCTACACGGCCGTGCTGGCGCCCGACGGCAGTCTGGAGCTGGGCCTGGCGGCCATGCCGCTGGTCGAAAGCCTCAACCCCTGGGCGCTGGAGGCCAGCAAGGCGCTGCGGGCCGGCGCCGCCCTGGTCATCGCCGACGGCAATCTGCCGACCGACGCCTGGCCGCTGCTGCTCGGCGAAGCCCGCGCCAACGGCATCCCCCTCGTTTGCGTCGCCGTGTCCGAGGCCAAGATGGGGCGCCTGCCCGAGTCGCTGGCCGGCCTGCACCTGCTGATCCTGAACGTGGGCGAGCTCACGACCGTGGCCGCAGATCCGCTGGAGGCCTTCGCGGCCCTGCATGCGCGCGGCGTCGCCCGCGTGCTCGTGTCCAAGGGCGCGGAAGGCCTGCTGCTCAGCGAGCCCGACCACGCACCGCGGCATTGGCCGGCGCCCGACGTGCATGTCGTCGACGTGACCGGTGCCGGCGACGCGCTGTCGGCCGGCGTCTGCGCGGCCCTGCTGCGCGACTGCGACGACTTCGACGCCGCCGCCCGCCTGGGCCTGGACCTGGCCGCGCTGACGCTGCAGACCACGGACAGCGTCCACCCCGAACTGACCCCCCGTTTCCTGGAAGAACGATAGAAGAAGATGAACGAACTGATCCAGCTCTCGCCCGAAGTCGCCGCCGCCAAAGCGGAGGGCCGGCCCGTCGTGGCCCTCGAATCGACCATCATTGCCCATGGCATGCCCTGGCCGCAGAACCTGGAGACGGCGCGCGAGGTCGAGGACGTCATCCGTGCCGAGGGCGCCGTGCCGGCCACCATCGCCGTCATCGGCGGGCGCATCCGTGTCGGCCTGACGGATGACGAGCTGAAGCAGCTCGCCCAGGCGCCGGATGCGATGAAGCTCAGTCGCCGTGACCTGCCCTTCGCCATCGCCACCGGGCGCCTGGGCGCCACGACGGTGGCCGCCACGATGATCTGTGCCCACCTGGCCGGCATCGAGGTCTTCGTGACGGGCGGCATCGGCGGCGTGCACCGCGGCGGGCATGAGAGCTTCGACATCTCGGCCGACCTGCAGGAACTGGCGCGCACGCCGGTGGCCGTCGTCTGCGCCGGCGCCAAGTCCATCCTCGACCTCGGCCTGACGCTGGAATACCTGGAGACCCATGGCGTGCCGGTGCTGTCGGTCGGCCAGGACAATTTCGCCGCTTTCTTCACGCCCGACAGCGGCCTCAAGGCTGACTTCCGCATGGATGACGCCGACACGCAGGCCCGTTTCATCCGCGCCAAGTGGGCGTTGGGGCTGTCCGGCGGTGTCGTCGTCAGCAATCCCGTGCCGGCAGCCCAGGCCATGCCGCGTGCGGAGATCGACGCCATCACGGCCCAGGCCCTGACCGAGGCCGATGCGCAAGGCATCGCCGGCAAGGCCATCACGCCCTTCCTGCTCGCCCGCATCAAGGCACTGACGGGCGGCCGCAGCCTGGCCACCAACATCGCTCTGGTGAAGCACAACGCCGTTGTCGGGGCGCGGCTGGCGGGCGCGTTGCAGAACTGAAGACGAAAAACGCGCAAGCGGGGCCGGGCCAGCAATCTGCGAGCAAAACGGCCCAGGTAAGCTGACTCGTTTTTGCCGTCAATCCCCATTACTTTTGGCAGCCTCATGCGCTCGACTTCTTCCTTGATCCTCTGCAGCCTGGCCATCGCGGCTGGCCTGGGCGGCTGTGGCCGCAAGGCCGATGCCGATGGCGCAGCCGCGGCGGGCGCCTCCGCTCCCGCCGGCGCCCTGCCGCCGCAGAACGTCAGCGTCATGCCCGTGAAGCAGGCCGATGTGCCCATCACCGTGGAAGCCAGCGGCACGGTCACCGCCTTGCAGAGCGTGGATCTGCGTGCGCAGACGAACAGCATCGTGTCCCAGGTGCTGGTCAAGGACGGCCAGAACGTCAAGAAGGGCGAGCTGCTGTTCCGCTTCGACGACCGCGCCGACCGCGCCGCACTGGAAAAGGCGCGCGCCCAGGTCGCCCGTGACCGCGCCAGCCTGAGCGATCTGGAGCGCCAGCTGAATCGCGCCAAGGAGCTGAAGGCGCAGAACTTCATCGCCCAGAACGCCGTCGATACGGCCCAGGCCAACTTCGATGCCGGCCAGGCCCTGATCCGCAGCGACGAGGCCGCCGTGCAGGCCGCCCAGGTCACCACGGGCTACAACGAGTTGCGCGCGCCCATCAGTGGCCGCGTGGGCATCGTCAGCGTCTTCCCCGGCAGCCTCGTGCAGGCCAATGCCTCGGGCCTGCCCCTGGTCAACATCGCGCAACTCGATCCCATCGGCATCGCCTTCACGGTGCCCGAAACCCAGCTGGCCTCGCTGCTGACTGCCGTGCGGGCCGGTGAGCTGGATGTCGAGGCCCTGCCGCCCCCGGGTTCGCCGCGCGGCGCTGCCTCCATCAAAGGCCGCGTCTCGGCGGTGGACAACCTCGTCGACTCGGCCACCGGCACCATCAAGGTCAAGGCCGAGTTCGCCAACAAGGCCCAGTCGCTGTGGCCCGGCCAGTACCTGCGCGTGCGCGTCACGCTGCGCACCCTCAAGGGCGTGACGGTGGTGCCGCAGGCCGCCATCATCATGCGCGGCAACGAGCGCTCGGTCTACGTCGTGGGCCAGGACAACACGGCCAAGCTGGTGAGCGTGCAGGTGCGCCAAGCCATGGGCGAGCAGGCCGTCGTCGAAGGCCTGGATGCCACGGCCCAGGTCGTCATGGACGGCAAGCAGAACCTGCGTCCCGGCACGCCGCTGCGCATCACGATGCCTGCTGCGGGCGCATCGGCGTCGGCACCGGCTTCGGGCGCCAGCAAATGAGGCTCACCGAGGTCTTCATCCGGCGGCCGGTCATGACCGTGCTGCTGAACCTGTCGCTGGTCATCGCCGGCCTGGCGGCCTGGAGCAAGATCCCGGTCGCGGCGCTGCCGTCCTACAACACGCCCATCATCAATGTGGGCGCTTCGCTGCCGGGCGCGTCGCCCGAGACCATGGCTTCGTCCGTGGCCCTGCCGCTGGAGAAGCAGTTCTCCACGATTGCCGGCCTGCAGACCATCTCGTCGACCAACACCCTGGGCAACACCTCGCTGACGCTGGAGTTCGACCCCTCGCGCAATATCGACGACGCCGCCGTCGACGTGCAGGCGGCGCTGTTCCGCTCGCTGCGCGCGCTGCCGGCGGAGATGACCTCGCCGCCCAACTACCGCAAGGTCAACCCGGCCGACGCGCCGGTGCTGCTGGTGGCGCTGACCTCGCCGTCCATCGACCTGACCGAGCTGAACGACTACGCCGAGAACCTGCTGTCGCCGGGCCTGTCCACCATCGACGGCGTGGCCCAGGTGTCCATCTTTGGCCAGAAGCGCTATGCCGTGCGCATCAAGGTGCGCAACGACCTGCTGAACCAGCGCAACATCACGCTGGAAGAGCTGCAGACGGCGGTGCGCACCGCCAATGCCAACACGCCCGTCGGCGTGCTGGACGGCTCGCGCCAGACGCTCACCATCCAGGCCAACCGCCAGCTGCGCAATGCCGCCGAATTCGGCCGCATCGTCGTCGCCTCGCGCAATGGCGCGCCGGTGCTGCTGCGCGACGTGGCCGAGGTGCAGGACAGCGTCGAGACGAGCAAGACCTACTCCACCTACCAGGGTGAACGCTCCATCGTGCTGGCCATCCAGCGCCAGCCCGACGCCAACACCGTGCAGGTGGTGGACAAGGTCAAGGCCCTGCTGCCGCGCTTCGCGGCGCAGATGCCGGCCTCGGTGCAGATGAGCACGCTGAACGACCGCTCGGTGTCCATCCGCGAATCGCTGCACGACGTCTATGTGACGCTGGCCCTGACCGTGGGCCTGGTGGTGCTGGTCATCTTCATCTTCCTGCGCCGCGCCGTGGCCACGCTGATCCCGACGGCCTCGCTGCCGATCTCGCTGATCGGCGCGCTCACGCTGTTGTTCGCGCTGGGCTATTCGCTGGACAACATCTCGCTGCTGGGCATCACGCTGGCCGTGGGCCTGGTGGTGGACGACGCCATCGTCATGCTGGAGAACATCGTCCGCCACGTCGAGGACGGCATGAAGCCCTTCGACGCGGCCGTGCGCGGCGCGCGCGAGATGGCCTTCACCATCCTGTCCATCTCGGTGTCGCTGGTGGCGGTGCTGATCCCCATCTTCTTCATGCCGGGCGTCATCGGCCTGCTCTTCCACGAGTTCGCCGTCGTCGTCGGCCTGGCCATCATGGTGTCGGCCGTCGTGTCGCTGACGCTGGTGCCCATGCTGTGCAGCCGCCTGCTCAAGCCCGACGCGCATCACGAGGACGGCCCCATGGGGCGTCTCTTCGAGCGCGGCTTCACCGCCACGCTGAACTTCTACACCCGCACGCTGGACCTGGCGCTGCGTCATCGTCCCTGGGTGCTGGGCGTGGCGCTCTTGAGTTTCGTCGCGACGATCTGGTTCTACACGACCATCCCCAAGGGTTTCTTCCCCGAGGAAGACATCGGCCAGATCCAGGCCAGCACCGAGTCCGCCGAGGACACGTCGTTTGCCGCGATGACGCTGCTGCAGGACCGCGTGGCCGCCATCGTGCGCAGCGATCCGAATATCGCCGCCGTCAGTTCCGCCGTCGGCGGCGGGCCTTCGGGCAGCGCGAGCAACACCGGCCGCATGTTCATCAACCTGAAGGCCCGTGGCAGCCGCGAGCCCATGCCCAAGGTGCTGGAAGGCCTGCGCAAGAAGCTGCGCGCCGTGCCGGGCATCGCCGTCTACCTGCGCCCGGTGCAGAACCTGCAGCTCGGCGGCCGCCAGAGCAAGAGCCGCTACCAGTACACGCTGCAGTCGGTGTCGGCCGGCGAGCTCAACACCTGGGCCCTCAAGCTGCAGGAGAGGCTGCGCAGCGACGAGCGCTTCCGCGACATCACCAGCGACTCGCAACTGCGCGGCCTGCAGGCCAGCCTCATCATCGACCGCGAGCGCGCCGCCATCCTGGGCGTGCAGATGCAGGACCTGCGCAATGCGCTGTACGGCGCCTTTGGTGAGCGCCAGGTGTCCAGCATCTATGCCGAGAGCAACACTTACCAGGTCATCATGGAAGCGGGCGAGGAGGATCGCAGCAGCGAGGCCGCCTTCGACAAGATCTATCTGCGCGGCAAGAGCGGCGCCCAGGTGCCGCTGACGGCCTTCGCCACCGTGCAACGCACGCTGGGGCCGACGGCGGTCAACCACCAGGGCCAGTTGCAGGCCATCACCATCAGCTTCAACCTCGCGCCCAATGTGCCGCTGGGCGACGCGACCAAGCAGATCGAGGCCTTCACCGAAGAGATCAAGCTGCCGCCCAGCGTCATCACGAGCTATGGCGGCGATGCGGCGGTGTTCAAGGATTCCCAGGGCGGCCAGCTGCTGCTGATCGGCCTGGCCGTGGCGGTCATCTACGTGCTGCTGGGCGTGCTCTACGAGAGCTATATCCACCCCATCACCATCCTGGCCGGCCTGCCGTCGGCGGCGGTCGGTGCGCTGCTGACGCTGCAGCTCTTCGGCATGGAGCTGACCATCATCGCGACCATCGGCATCGTCATGCTGATCGGCATCGTGAAGAAGAACGCCATCATGATGATCGACTTCGCGCTGGACGTGCAGCGCAGCCAGGGGCTGCCGCCCGCCGAGGCGATCCGCCAGGCCTGCATCCTGCGCTTCCGGCCCATCATGATGACGACGCTGGCCGCGTTGATGGGCGCCTTGCCCATCGCCCTGGGCCTGGGCGCCGGCGCCGAACTGCGCCAGCCACTGGGCCTGGCCGTGGTGGGGGGGCTGATCCTGTCGCAGGCGGTGACGCTCTACATCACGCCGGTCATCTTCCTGGCGCTGGACCGCTTCAGCGGCAAGGGGCCGGATGTGCGCGAAGTGGCCGACTTCGAGAGCAAGACGGCTTGATCAGTAGCGCTTCACTTGGCGATGTGCTCGACGAGCACGCCGTCGCATGACTGGCTCAGCGAGCCGACCGGGACGTTTGACGAGTGGGTGACGGCCAGGCGATTTGCGCCAAGCCACTCGACAGACACGGTGTTGCGCTCCAGCGGCGCCTGAAAGACCAGGCCGCTCGCCTTGTTGTCGGGCTGCACGCTGCGGATGTGCACTTCGATGGCTGGAGTCTCTCCGCCCAGGTGCGGCCCGTAGATGTGTTGCTCGACCGTGGCCTCGCGAAGCCCGTCGGGCGAGCGTGCCCGGCTCAAGACTTCGACCTCGGTGGCGCGGCCGCAGGAGACCAGCAGGGCGGCCAGCGCAACGAGCGACAGCCTGCGGGCTGACATGGCCTCAGCCCAGCCTGAGGCGGCCTTCGCGGCTCTCGGTGAGCAGCCGCTGGGCCGCGCGCTCGATCATGCCGATGACGGCATCGAAGCCCGCGACCGGGCCGAAGTAGGGGTCGGGAATGTCTTCACCGGCCATCTCCGGCACGAAGTCGGTCAGCAGCAGGATGCGGGCGTGGTGCTCGGGCGCGGCCTTCTTGCGCAGGGCCTCCACGTGCTCTACCTCCATGGCCAGCACCAGGTCGTACTGGCCCAGCTGCTCGGGCTCGACGCGGCGTGAGCGCCATTTGCGCTCGAGGCTGTATTTGTGCCGCTCCAGCGCCGCAGCGGCGCGCGCATCCACCGGGCCGCCGCGCGGGTCGGCATGCACGCCGGCAGAGGCGATGGTCTTGAACACATCGCCGAGGCGGGCCCTGAAGATGGCCTCGGCCATCGGCGAGCGGCAGATGTTGGCGGTGCAGACGAGCAGAACGGCAGCCATGGTCAGACCTTCGTCAATTCGGTCCGCATCGCGTCGATGACGGCCTGGTAATCGGGCTTGCCGAAGATGGCCGAGCCGGCCACGAAGGTGTCGGCGCCCGCCGCGGCGATCTCACGGATGTTGTCGGCCTTGACGCCACCGTCGATCTCCAGGCGGATGTCGCGGCCACTGGCCCTGATGATCTCGCGCGCCTTCTTCAGTTTTTGAAGCGCTGACGGGATGAAGCTCTGGCCGCCGAAGCCGGGGTTGACGCTCATCAGCAGGATCACGTCGACCTTGTCGATGACCCACTCCAGCACGTCCAGCGGCGTGCCCGGGTTGAACACCAGACCGGCCTGCTTGCCCTCGGCCTTGATGAGCTGCAGCGTGCGGTCCACATGGGCGCTGGCCTCGGGGTGGAAGGTCACCACGTCGGCGCCGGCGCGGCAGAAAGCCTGGGCCAGGCTGTCGACCGGCTGCACCATCAGATGCACGTCGATGACGGCCGGCGTGCCGTCGGGCAGCACCGCATGCTTGCGCAGCGCCTCGCAGACCATCGGCCCGAAGGTCAGGTTGGGCACGTAATGGTTGTCCATCACGTCGAAGTGGATCCAGTCGGCGCCGGCGGCCAGCACGTTCTTCACTTCATCGCCCAGGCGGGCGAAGTCGGCGGACAGCAGGCTGGGGGCGATGCGGTATTGAGGTGCGGCGGGCATAGCCGCGGATTCTAGGTTCCAGGCCTCTTGAAGCTGTCCCGCGCCTGCTGCGCTTCCTTCCAGTGGTGGCAGCCGGGCTGGTGGTCGTTGATCAGGCCCATGGCCTGGATCAGCGCATGCATCGTGGTCGGGCCGACGAACTTCCAGCCGCGCTTCTTCAAATCCTTGGACAGGGCCTCCGAGGGCACCGACGTGGCAAGGTTGTGGGCCACCGAGTTCTTCGGTGGCTCGAAGCGCCACAGATAGGCGGCCAGCGAGCCTTCGGCGGCCACGAGTTCGACGCAGCGCCCGGCGTTGTGGATGGCCGCCTCGATCTTGCCGCGGTGGCGCACGATGCCGGCGTCGGCCAGCAGGCGGTTCACATCCTTCTCGCCGAACTTCGCGACCTGGTTGTAGTCGAAGCCGGCAAACGCGGCGCGAAACGCCTCGCGCTTGTTCAGGATGGTCCGCCACGACAGGCCGCTCTGGAAGCCTTCGAGGCAGAGTTTCTCGAACAGCCGGAAGTCGTCGGCCACGGGCCGGCCCCATTCCTCGTCGTGATAGCGCAGATAGGACTCATCGCCGGGCGCGGCGGCGCACCAGGCGCAGCGCGGCCGGCCGTCAGGGGGCAGGAAGAGAGGTTTCATCGGTATTTGTCGGCGAGTTGGCGCAGCGTGCCGTCCTTCTCCAGCTTGCGCAGGGCCTGGGTCAGGCGCTCTTCGTAAGCGGCGGGCAGGTCGGCGCGCAGCGCCAGCCATTGCGGCTCTTCCTGGAAGACGGTGCGGCCGAACTTGACCTTGTCGCCGAGCTTGCTCTCGGTCACATGGTGCTGCAGATTGATGTCCTGGCCATAGATCGCATCGGCGCGGCCCAGCTGCAGCATCTGCAGGGCCTCGCGCTCGGAGCCCACCTCGGCGACCGTCACGTCGGCCGCCAGCAGTCGGCGTGCCAGCGCCGTGCCACGCATGACCAGCACCGGCTTGCGCCGGCTCCAGGCCGCCAGCTCGGCCAGCGTGTCGGGCGTGCGCGGGTCGTTGGCGCGCTGCAGCACGACATGGCGGATGGTGTACAGCGGCACCGGCGCATAGCGCCATTGCTTCTCACGCTCGGGTGACTTCAGCAGGCAGAAGAAGGCGTCGACGAGGCCATCGGCCAGCAGTCGCTCCACGCGCTTGAGCGGCACCTGCTGGTCCAGGCCCGTGAAATGCAGGCCCGGGTCCTGCCTTTCGACGGCGCGCAGGATCTCCAGGCACAACCCCGGCTTGAGCGGGCTGCCTTCGGGGTCGTACTTGACGGTGGAGCTGGCCTGCTGCACCGTGCGCAACGTCAGCTCCTGGGCCGGCGCCGCCAGGCTCAGCAGCGCACTCAGCAGGCAGAGCCAGCGCAGCACTTAGGATCACACTCCCCGAAGAACATGCGGCAGCATAGCCCCCGAGACCGAGAATCACCTGATGGCGAACCCCCGTTTCAGTTGCAGCGTCACTGTGCAGTCCCTGCCCGAGCAGACTCATCTCGAGCAAGGCCTGTACGCCTTCAGCTACACCATCACCATCGAGAACAGCGGCGACGTGCTGTCCCAGCTCATCGGCCGGCATTGGGAAATCACCGATGCGCGTGGCCAGGTGCAGGTCGTCGATGGCCTGGCCGTCGTCGGCCACCAGCCCGTGCTCGCGCCCGGCCAGAGCTTCCAGTACAGCTCCTGGGCCCAGATCGGCACGGCCCAGGGCACGATGAAGGGGCGCTTCCTGTGCGTCACCGAGGGCTGCGAGGTCTTCCACACCGAGGTCGACGAGTTCCTCCTCGCCGATAGCGCCTCCCTGCATTGAAGTTATTGAAGCCCCTCGGCCAAGGCGTACCTTGGCCGGTCCCCCGCGGGGACGGCGATGCTTGCCGGATTGACCGGCAAGCACATCGCCCAGGGCGGGCCGGCTAGGGAGCGGCCCGGCGCTCGGCCCGCGAATGCCACGGACAACTGAATTGACCAACCGTACTTGGGATCTCACCGCCCTCCTGAACGCGGCCGACCCGCAGGCCGCGCTCGCCGAGCGCAATCTGTGGCTGGTGCGCCTGCTCGAATGGCTGCGTCATGCGCCGCGTGAAGAGAGCTCATCGGGCACGCCGCTGCCCATCGTGCGCCTCAAGCACCTGCTCAATGTGCTGGAGCGCCATCCCGACCACGCCTGGGCGTTCGCCAATGTCATCGGCGGGGTCTGGAACGATGTCGACGCGGTCGCGCTGTTCGCCGAGGTGGGCTTTGCGCCGCGCATGGCGCTTTGGCACGAGTTCCTCGGCCGCCTGCGCCGCCGCCTGCTGCCGGCCACCACCGACACGCGCGACCTCGCCGCGCTGTTCGAGCTGCTCTTCGGCGACGAGCGCGACGAGGACTGGATCGCCGCCATCGACGACGAACTGCTGGCCCGCCTGAGCCTGCTGTTCGCCGCCACGCCCGACGATGGTTGGCGCATCGAGGCGCGCGCCGCCATCACCGTGCTGGTCAGCAGCGTGCACGCCGCCGGCCTGGCCGGGCCGATGCGGGTGCGCATGGACGAGCCCTTGCTGCAGGACAAGCCCTTCCACCAGCTGCCCGCCGCCTGGGAGGCCGTCGAGCGTGCACTGGGCGGGGCGGTGTCGGATGCGGCCGCGCTGTCCACGGCCATGCAATACCTGCACGCCCTGCTGGACCGTTGCCGCGCCGCCGCGCTGACCGTGCCCGAGCATCTGGAGGCCCACGGCGTGTCGGTGGACCTGATGTTCTCCGTCGAGCAGCTCACCGCGCGGCTGGACCGCATCGAGGCGCTGCTGGCCTGCCTGCTGTCCCATGAGCCGCGGCGCGAGCTGCTGCGCCTGGTGGCCGGCCTCGTGCGCGTCGTGCACGAGCGGCGCAGCCTGCGCACGCTGTTCGCGCGCCACTACTCGCTGCTGGCGCGCAAGGTGGCCGAGCGCGGTGCCGAGACGGGCGAGCACTACATCACCCGCAGCCGCGAGGAATACCGCGACATGCTGCGTCGCGCGGCCGGTGGTGGCGCCGTGCTGGCGGGCACCACCTTCCTCAAGTTCGGCATCGCCCTGCTCGGTTTCACGGCCTTCTGGGGCGGTTTCTGGGCCGGTGTGAACTACGCGGCCTGCTTCGTGCTCATCCACCTGCTGCACTGGACGGTGGCGACCAAGCAGCCCGCAATGACGGCGCCGGCCATGGCGGACAAGCTGCTGACCATCGACCGCGACGACGGCGTGCTGGCGTTTGTCGACGAGGTGACCCATCTCGTGCGTTCCCAGGTCGCCGGCATCATCGGCAATCTCACCGTCGTGGCGCCTCTTGTGCTGGCCGTGCAGGGCCTGTGCTGGCTGGCCTTTGGCGCGCCGCTGGTGGGCGTGCAGGACGCCGAATACGTGCTGCACTCGCTGAGCCTGTTCGGCCCCTCGCTGCTGTTCGCCGCCTTCACCGGCACGCTGCTGTTTGCGTCCAGCATGATCGCCGGCTGGGTGGAGAACTGGTTCGTCTTCCACCGCCTGGACAGCGCCATCGCCTGGAACCCGCGCATCGTCGCGACCCTCGGCCAGACGCGCGCTCAGCGCTGGTCACATTGGTGGCGGGCCAATATCTCGGGCTTGACGGCCAATATCAGCCTGGGCCTGATGCTGGGCCTGGCGCCGGCACTGCTCGGCTTCGTCGGCCTGGGCCTGGAGGTGCGCCACGTGACGCTGTCCACCGGTCAGCTTGCCGCGGCCGTGGGTGCGCTGGGTATCGGTGTCATGACGACCTGGGCTTTCTGGTCCTGCGTGCTGTGCATCGCCGGCATCGGCATGCTCAATGTCGGTGTCAGCTTCTTCTGCGCCTTCAAGGTGGCCATGCGCTCGCGCGGCGTGCGCCTGACCGATCGCAAACGCGTCTACGCCGCCATCCGTGCGCGGCTGCGGCGCCAGCCGCTGAGCTTCTTGATAGCGAAGAACTAGTCGTCCTTGCGCTCGCCCTTGTTGCGGCCCGAGAACATGGTCCACCAGATGATGAAGACAAAGATCAGCAGCGCGCCGAGGGCTTCGAGGGCAAGGAGCAGCATGGGGTGGTGGGCGCGTGGTGGGCTGGCCGTCATTCTAGGAAGCCTCGCTGCCTGTTCATCGCCACCACTGCAGCCGCCCGAGCCGGCGCCGACGGTGCCGGCCATGCCGCGGCCGGCAACACAGCGCTGGGTCGCCGCCGACTGGAAGGATCTGCCCGGCTGGGGAGGCGACGACCTGCTCGCCGCCTGGCCGGCCCTGCTGGCCGGCTGCCAGCGCCCGGCACCCGGCTGGGCCGAGTTCTGTGCCCGCGCCGCGCTGCAGGCACCCGCCGACCCGATGGAGGCCACGCTCTTCCTGATGAAACATCTGCGCCCCTGGCGGCTGCAGGCCGACGGCGGCGAGGCCACGGGCCTGCTGACCGGCTACTTCGAGCCCCAGCTCAGCGCCAGCCGCACGCGCCAGGGCGCCTTCCAGTGGCCGCTGCATGCCCTGCCGGGCGACGCCGCGCTGCGCCGCACGCCGCGCCGGGACATCGAGGCCAATCCGCGCTTCGCTGCGCTGGAGATGGCCTATCTGGACGACCCCTTCGGCCTGCTGCAATTGCAGATCCAGGGCTCGGGGCGCCTCGTCGTGCGCGACGCGGCAGGCGCCGAACGCATCAGTCGCGTCGCCTACGCCGGCCACAACGACCAGCCCTTCCAATCCGTGGCACGGGCGCTGCTGGATCGCGGTGAGGTCGGCGACGCGACGCCACGCACGCTGAGTGACTGGGCGCGCCGCAACCCCGCCAAGGTGCGCGAGGCCCTGGCCGTCAATCCGCGCGTCGTCTACTTCCGCGAGGAGGCGCTGCCCGACCCGGGCCGTGGCCCGCGCGGCGCCCAGGGTGTGCCGTTGACGCCGGGGCGCTCCGTCGCCATCGACCGCAGCTTTGTCTCGTTGGGCACGCCGCTGTGGCTGGACAGCACCGAGCCGCTCAGCACGACACCCATGCGCCGCCTCGTGATGGCCCAGGACACCGGCAGCGCCATCACCGGCGCCGTGCGCGCCGACCTGTTCTGGGGCTGGGGCGACGAGGCCGCGCTGCAGGCCAGCCGCACCAAGCAGGCGCTGCGGCTGTGGGCGCTATGGCCCGACGGAGCTACTCCGAAACCTTGACGCCCTTCCAGAAGGCGTAGCGGCCCTTGATCTCGGCCGCGGCGGGCAAGGGGTCGGCGTAGTACCAGACCGCATCCGGATTCATCTCGCCGTTGACGAACAGGCTGAGGTATTGCGCCTGGCCCTTCCAGGGGCAGCCGCTGCGGTGGTTGGAGAAGGTCGTGTATTCCTTCTTCAGCGAATCGGCCGGGAAGTAATGGTTGCCTTCGACGACGACCGTGTCATCGCTCTCGGCGATGGTCACGCCGTTCCAAACTGCCTTCATGTGCGGTCTCCGTGAGAATGGGTTGGATGCGACGCTATCACTCCCACCTCGGCCGCGACATCGTCATCACCGGCGGCAGCGCCCGGGATCTCGACCCCGGACAGTTCGGCGTGCTCGCCATCGACGGCGGCGCGGGCGGCTGGTCGGTCGTGCACAAGGGGCCGGATGGCGACGTGGACGAACTCAACAATGAGATGCACTTCGAGACGTGGGAGGAGGCGCTGGCGTTTGTGAAGGAGTTGATCGGGATGATGGCCGCACCATGAACTCTCCCGCTGCCCCGCTCACCCTCTATGGGGCTGCTGCCTCGGGGTCTGTGGCTGTCGAAGCCGCGCTGACGCTGCTGGGCCTGCCTTGCCAACTGATCGAAGGCGCGACCTGGGCCGAGGCCGCCGCGCGTGATCGCGTTGCGCCGACGAATCCGATGCGCCAGATCCCGACGCTGGTGCTGGAGGGCGGCGAAGTCATGACGGAGAGCGCGGCCATCCTGATCTATCTGGCCGACCTGCATCCCGAGGCGCGGCTGGCGCCTGCGGCGGACGACCCGCTGCGGCGGCAGTTCCTGCGCTGGATGCTCTATGTGTCGTCGGCGATCTATTCGCTGCACTGGATCAAGCCGGACGTGAAGCGCATTGGCGCGCCCGACAGCGCTCGCGACGTCGTGGTCGATGCCGTGCATGAACGCATTGCCTTCTGCTGGGCCAATATGGATCGCCAGCTGACTCCGGGGCGCTGGCTGCTGGGTGACGAGCTGACCGTGCTGGACCTCTATGTCGCTGTCATCTCGCGCTTCGGGCCGTGGCGGGAGCGGTTCTACGAGGCGGCGCCGCGGATGGCGCAGGTCATCCGCCGTGTCGATGAAGAGCCTCGGTTGGCGACGCTGTGGCGCGAGCGGTTTCCTGACGATTGACTCCGACGCCGTCTTGCCATGCCGCTCAAGCGTGGCGCGGTGCACAAGTCTCGGCTGGCATACTGGTTGCGTGAACAACCTTCCTAACCCGCTGCCGCTATGAACTGCCCCAAGTGCCAAGCATCCATGGTCTCCGTCAGCACCGAAGCGGGGGCGGTCGATCAGTGCAGCGCTTGCGGCGGGCTCTGGTTCGATCGGCTCGAAGACAAGAAACAGTTGGACTTCGCCGAGCAGATTGACACCGGAGACGCCGAACGCGGGGCCAGGTTCAACACGGTGGATCGCATCTCCTGCCCCGTGTGCGCCAACACGCCGCTGACACGGATGGTGGACAACGATCAGCCGCATATCTGGTTCGAAGCCTGCCCGTCGTGCAATGGGCGATTCTTCGATGCTGGCGAGTACAAGGACCTTGCCGATCGATCGCTTTCTGACTTCGTCAAAAGCTTCAGGGCAAAGGCGCGCGGCGCCTAGACCTGCCCACCCGCCTTCGCCCCCTTGCCCTGCAGCACCGGCGCGTCCGGCATGCCCAGCAGATCGGCCGCCAGGGCCTCGGCCACCTCGATGCCGTCAACGCCAGCGCTCATGATCCCGCCCGCATACCCCGCCCCCTCGCCGGCCGGAAACAGGCCGCGCACATTGACGCTCTGGTAGTCCCGCCCACGGTTGATGCGCAGCGGCGATGAGGTGCGCGTTTCCACGCCCGTCAGCACTGCATCCGGCCGGTCGAAGCCGCGGATCTGGCGCGCAAACGCCGGCAGGGCCTCGCGGATGGCCTCCAGCGCATACGACGGCAGCGAGCCACGGCCCTTCTGCTGCAAATCGGTCAGCGTGACACCCGGCTTGTAGCTGGGCACCACGTCGCCAAATTCCTTGCTCACCTGGCGCTTGACGAAGTCGCCCACCAGCGAGCCCGGCGCCAGATAGCCGCCGCCGCCCAGCTCATAGGCGCGGCTTTCCCAGATGCGTTGGAAGGCCATGCCGTCCAGCGGGTTCACGAGGCTGCCGTCGCGCTTGCCGTCCTGGCGGTAGTCCTCAGGCGTCAGGCCGACGACGATGCCGGCGTTGGCGTTGCGCTCGTTGCGCGAGTACTGGCTCATGCCGTTGGTGACGACGCGGTCGGGCTCGCTGGTGGCCGCGACGACCGTGCCGCCGGGGCACATGCAGAAGCTGTAGACCGAGCGGCCGTTCTTGGCGTGGTGCACCAGCTTGTAGTCGGCCGCACCGAGGATCTCGTTGCCGGCGTGGACGCCGAAGCGGGCTGCGTCGACCAGCGACTGTGGGTGCTCGATGCGGTAGCCGATGGAAAAAGGCTTGGCTTCCATCTGTACGCCGCGGGCATGCAGCATCGTGAAGGTGTCGCGGGCGCTGTGGCCGAGCGCAATGACGACGTGGGTCGTAGCTATCTGCTCGCCCGATTCGAGCTGCACGCCGCGCACGGCACCGTTCTCGATCAGCAGATCGGTCATCTTCTGCTGGAAGCGGATCTCGCCGCCCAGCGCCTCGATGTCGGCCCGCATCTTGATGATCATGCTGACCAGGCGGAAGGTGCCGATATGCGGCTTGCTGACGAAGAGGATCTCCTCGGGCGCGCCGGCCTTGACGAACTCGGTCAGCACCTTGCGGGTCAGGTGGCGTGGGTCGGAGATCTGCGAATAGAGCTTGCCGTCGGAAAAGGTGCCGGCGCCGCCTTCGCCGAACTGCACATTGCTCTCGGGGTGCAGCTTCTGCTCGCGCCACAGGCCCCAGGTGTCTTGCGTGCGCTCGCGCACGGCCTTGCCGCGTTCCAGCACGATGGGGCGCAGGCCCATCTGCGCCAGGATCAGCGCGGCGAACAGGCCGCAGGGCCCGAAGCCGACGACGACGGGCCGCGGGCCGGTGTGCTCACCGACCTGGGCCAGGAAGTGATAGCCGGTGTCGGGCGACGGGCGGACCTGGTGGTCGCCGGCGAAGCGGGCCAGCACGGCGGCTTCGTCGACACCTTCGGCCAGCGTGCAGTCCAGCGTGTAGACGAGCTGGATGTCGCTGCGCTTGCGGGCGTCATAGCCGCGGCGGGCGATGTGGATGCCTGCCAACTCGGCGTCGGCCAGCTTCAGGCGGGCCAGCGCCGCGGGGCGCAACGCCTCTTCGGCGTGGTTCAACGGCAGGCGGAGTTCGTTGATGCGGATCATGGTGGTCAGTAGTTATCCGACGACAAAAACAAACAGGCCCCGCGGGGCCTGTGTGCATGGAACCGTCAGGCGGTCAGCCTGCGACTCAACCCGAATGGGGGCGCTTGCCCGGGTTCTTCTTGGAGCGGGTGTGGGAACCGCGCTCCAGGCTGCACAGCTGGCCCTTGCCGGCCGTGAAGGTCACGCCCTTGGGGGCGGCGGGACGGGGGGTGGCGCGGCGATCCGCTTCGGTGACGATCTTGTTGCCCATGAATGGCTCTCCAGTGAAACAAAAAGCCCGCAGGGCAGGCAAGTCGCAAAAAGCGACGAAAGGCAGGGATTTTAGCCTGTACGGCCCAACCAGGTCTCGAAGTCGGGCAGATCCATCGGTTTGGCCAGCAGATAACCCTGGATCAGGTCGCAGCCGCAGGCCGTGATGCAGGCCAGTTCGGCGGCGTTCTCCACGCCCTCGGCCGTCACGGTCAGGCCCAGGCCCTGGCCGACGCCGACGATGGATTTCAGCAGGGCCTGGCGGCGCGGGTCTCCGTCGACGTCCTGCACGAAGCTGCGGTCGATCTTGAGCTCATCCACCGGCAGGTGCTGCAGATAGGCGAGCGACGACTGCCCGGTGCCGAAGTCGTCGATGGCCAGGCTGACGCCCCAGGCCTTCAGCGCGTTCAGCACGGCGATGGGGTCGGTGCCGCTGGACATCAGGCCGGTTTCGGTCACTTCCAGCTGCAACTGCCCGGGGTCGACGCGGTATTCGGCCAGCAGGGCGGCGAGGCGGGCCGGCAGCGTCTGGTCCTGGATGTCCAGCGTCGAGATGTTGACGGCGATGCTCATGGGTTTGCGGCCCTCGGCCTCCCATGCGGCCAGCGTGCGCACGGCACGGGCCAGCATCCAGTCGGTGATCTGGCGGATGCGGCCGCTGCGCTCGGCGAAGGGCACGAAGTCGCCGGGCGGCAGCCAGCCGCGCTGCGGGTGTTGCCAGCGCACCAGGGCCTCGGCGCCGGTGATGCGGCCGGTCTTCAGGCAGCGCTTGGGCTGCAGGAACTGGCGCAGCTGGTCCTGCTGGATGGCGGTGGCGAGGTCGGACAGCAGGCTCAGGTGCAGGGCGCGCGCGGCCTCGGCGCTGGGGTTGAAGACGGCCACGTCCTGGCGCAGCCGCTTGGCCTCGAACATGGCCTGCTCGGCGCGGCGCAGCAGGGCCTCGGTGTCGGCGGCATGTTCGGGCCAGTGGGCCACGCCGAGGGACACGGACAGGTCCAGGGACTGGCCCTGCCAGCTGAGCTTGTGCTCGACCTCCTCGCGCAACTGGGCCGCGAGCGCGGTGCCGTGGTCCAGGCGCGCCACCGGGGCGAGGGCGGCGAAGGTGCCGCCGGCCAGGCGGCCATAGGCGGCCACGCCCTCGAACAGGCCTTCCAGCTTGGCCGCCGCGCCGCGCAGCAGCGCGTCACCGGCGTCGAAGCCCAGCACGCTGTTGACGGCCTTGAGGCGGTCCACGTCGATGCAGATCAGCACGGCCTGCTGCTCGCGCTCGGGCAGCTTGGCCAGCAGGCGGTCGCCGTCGGCGATGAAACGGGCGCGCTGCGGCAGGCCAGTCAGCAGGTCGATGTCGGCCAGGCGGCGCAACTCGGCCTCGCGCTCGCCGACGGCCTCGGCCATGGTGTTCATCGCGGCGGCCATGTGGCCGAGCTCGTCGGCCGAGTCGATCTCGATGCGGTGGCCGTACTGGCCCTGGGCGATCAGCTCGGCGCCGTCTTCGGCACGCTTGAGCGGGTTGACGATGGACCGCGTGACGCCCACGGCCAGCAAGGCGCCGGCAATCAGCGCGCCTATGCACAGGGCCAGCACGCGCGTGCGGTCGACGTCGATCTGGTCGCGCAGTTCGCGCGCCTGGGCGGTGCCGGCGCGCTCCTCGCTGGCCGCGAGCTGGTGGATGGCGCTGACGAAGAGGGACAGGGCGGATTCGGTGTCGCTGCCCAGCAGGGCCCGGGCGGCCTGGAAGTCGTCGCGCTCGATGAGGCTGCGCACGTCGACGTAGCTGGCGCGGTAGTCCGCCAGCCGCAGGCGTACCTCGGCCAGGCGCTCGCTGCGCGGCCCCGGCGGCAGCACCATGGCCAGGCGCTGCATCGCGTCGTCGAGCCGGTTGTTGGCGGAGGCGATCTCGGGATAGGCGCCCACGCGCAACTCGGCGTCGGGGCTCATCAGCACCAGCAGCTTGCGCGCGACGGCCTCGGCATTGCGGTTGATCTCGTTGACCGAGTCGCGGATGACGGCCTGGTCATCGACGATGCGGTTGAGCGCCTCCGACAGCCCCGTGAGCCGGTGCACCGACAGGGCCGCGAGGCCCATCAGCAGCAGCAGCAGCAGGCCGAAGGCCAGGCCCAGCCGGGTGCGGATGCGCAGCCGCCGCGACAGCCGGCTCAGGGGCCTGGTGGGGCTGCTCATGGGGTCGCCGGCACCTCGGGCGTCATGACTCGCTCCAGCGCGTCAGCAGCAGCCGTGCCGTGGCCACATTGGTGGCGCAGGGCACGTCGTGCACATCGCAGGCGCGCACCAGGGCATTGATGTCGGGTTCGTGCGGCTGGGGCGTCATCGGGTCGCGCAGGAAGATGACGCCGTCCAGCTCGCCCACGGCCAGCCGCGCGCCGATCTGCAGATCGCCCCCCATCGGGCCGCTAAGCACGCGTTCGATGGTCAGGCCATGGGCGGCGTTCAATCGCGTGCCCGTCGTGCCGGTCGCCATCAGCTGGCAGCGGCGCAGCAGCGGCAGGAAGTCGGCGGTCAGGGAGATCATGGCGTCCTTCTTGCCGTCGTGGGCGATCAAGGCGAGCTTCATGGTCGGGGAGGCGGTGAGTTCTGCAAAGGATTGACGTTACACGCAAGACGTGACGACGAACGCGCAAGACTTGGCACATTGCGTCATTGGCTGGACCTGTTACTGCACGTACCCGCCGTCGGCCTGCTGCCATGGTCTGGCAGCGGCCCCGGGCAGCATCGCCAATCTATCTCGCCAACGGTACAAACGCCATGAACTTCCGCCAGCTCCACCAGGGCCCCGAGCTCCTGAAGATCGCCAATGTCTGGGACGCCGGCAGTGCGGTCCTGGTGCAGGCACAGGGCGTGCCCGCCCTGGCCACGACCAGTGCCGGCCTGGCCTGGGCCCTGGGCTACCCGGATGGCAATCACCTGCCTGTCGCGGAGCATGCTGCGGCCCTGCGGCGCATCGCCCGTGTCGCGCGGGTGCCACTGTCGGCCGACAGCGAGGCCGGCTACAGCGATGACCCGGCCACGGTGGCCGACAACATCCTGAAGTTCGCCGAGGCCGGCGCCGTCGGCATCAACCTGGAGGACGGGGCTGACGCGCCCGCCCTGCTGTGCCGCAAGATCGAAGCCATCAAGGCCGCCGCGGCCCGGGCCGGCGTGGATGTCTTCATCAATGCACGTTGCGACGTCTGGCTGAAGAACCTCGCGCCGGGCCGCGCCGTCGAAGAAGTGCTGCTGCGCGCGCGTGACTACGCGGCGGCCGGCGCCGACGGCCTGTTCGCCCCCGGCGTGACGACGGTGGCCGACATCCAGGCCCTGGTGGGCGGCCAGCCCCTGCCCTTGAACGTGATGGCGCGGCCGGCCTTGCCCGGCCTGGACGAGCTGCAGCGCCTGGGCGTGCGCCGCATTTCGGCCGGCAGCGCCATCGCCGAGGCGGCCTGGGGCCGGGCGCAGCGGGCGGCGGCGGGTTTCCTCGAGCATGGCGCGGGCACCGAGCTGTTCGACGGCGCCGCGCCCTATCCGCAGATCAACGGCGCTTTGGCTTCGGTTCAAGGCTGAAGCGACACGCGCAGCTGCAGCTCGCGCTCCGGCCGGCCGGCCGCATCGGCGCTGCTCAAGGTCCCCCGCGGCGCCGGCGGGGCGGTGCTGCCGCTGCGCGCCACGGTCTGCCAGCGCTCCAGCGGCAACTGCAGCGTCGACTGGAAGGCGCTGTCCCCTGTGTCGATGTCGAACTCGACCTGCACCGGCGCCCTGCCGCCGGGCCAGGTGGGCGTGACGGCGAAGCTCTGCGTCGTGCGGCGCTCGCCGCTGCGCGGGCTGGCGTAGACGCGCTGCGGGTTGCGGGAGGCCGGGTCGAGCTGGACGACGGCGTCCACCCATTGCAGCGGCTCGCGCGTGGTCAGCCGGGTGGCGGCGCGTTGGCCGTTCTGCACCAGCACGCGCTGAACCGGCTGGGGCGCTGACTGCACGGTCGATGTGACCACGCCGGGGCCGCGTGGCGACACCGTGCCGGCTGTACCGACGACGACGGCGCCATCGCGCACGCCAGCCTGGGCGGCGGGCGGCAGGTTGCTGTCCACCCAGCGCCACTCGACGACCAAGGCGACGGCCGGCGGTGCCGCGGCGGCAGACAACGGCAGCAGGCTCAACAGCAGGGCGCGGCGCTCCATGCGTCCAAGCTTAGTCCTTGATCGGGCGGAGGCTGGCCGGCAAAAGCCGCGCTCCGAACAGGTTGATCGCCAGACCGGCCAGCACCAGCGCCGCGGCGATCAGCTTCCAGGACGGCAGCGGCTCACCGAGCAACAGGCTGGCCGAGCCCATGCCGAACACCGGCACCAGCAAGGCCATGGGCACGATGCGCCCGGCCGGGTGGCGGGCCAGCAGCCAGCTCCAGACCCCATAGCCGAACAGCGTGTTGCCGATGGACTGCCACAGCACCGCCGCCCAGGTGCCGGCGTCGGACGCGGCCAGGCCGGCGGCCACCTGCGCCGGCCCGTCGACCAGCAGGGCCAGCAGGATCAGCGGCGGCAGTGCGAAGGCGCTGCTCCAGACCACATAGGCCAGCATGTCGATGCGGCCGGCGCGCTGCGTCAGCAGGTTGGCGCAGGCCCAGGACAGGGCCGCCGCCAGCACCATGCCCAGGCCCAGGGCCGTCGTCGCGCCATCGGTATGCGAGGCGATGACGATGACGCCGCCCGCGGCGAGGGCCAGGCCCAGCCAGGTCGACGCCGCCACGCGTTCGCCGCGCAGGCCGACCGCCAGCAGCAGCGTGAAGAAGACCTGGGTCTGCACCACCAGCGAGGCCAGGCCCGGCGAGATCTGGCTGCGCATGGCCAGGTAGAGCAGGCCGAACTGCCCCACGCCGATGA
This sequence comes from Roseateles sp. P2_H4, assembly GCF_056403315.1. NCBI lineage: Bacteria > Pseudomonadati > Pseudomonadota > Betaproteobacteria > Burkholderiales > Sphaerotilaceae > Roseateles > Roseateles sp. P2_H4. Next base: position 162,021 of record NZ_JBFUFR010000007.1, read on the forward strand.
GGACGCCGTAGCCGCCCAGGTTGCGCCAGCCCACCTCGGGTCGGCGCAGGAAGAAGCAGGCCGGCACGAAGGCGAAGCCGAAGCGCAGCGCCGCCAGCGTCATCGGCGGCAGCGTGTGCAGGGCGTACTTGATGACGACGAAGTTGCTGCCCCAGATCGCCACGACGGCCAGGGCGAGCAGGAAGTGGCGCAGGGGCAGGGGAGGGTGCATGGCCCCAGTCTAGGCAGAACGGGCTTCTACAATTTTTTGCATGGAATTCCTGGTTCCCGCCAGCGCGCTTGCCGCTCTCGAATCCGCCGCTGAGTCCGGTGACGCCGAGGCGCGGGTCGCGCTCGCCTGGCAAATGCGCCAGCGTGATGGCGGGCGCGCGCTGGCCCTGTGCGAGCAGGCCGAGCCCGGCCTGGCGGGGCCGCTGTTGGCCCGGCTGGCGCTGACCCGCTGCGAGATCGCCGCGCTGCAAGGCCGCTTCGACGCCGCCGAGAGCCTGCTGGCCCAGGCGCGCGCCGGCGACCCTGCGCTGGAGGGCGATGCGCTGCTGGCCGAGGCCTGCGTGGCCAAGGCACGTGGCCAGCGTGAACGCGAGATGGACGCCCATGCCCGCGCCGCCGCCTGCCATGCACGCGGTGCCGACCCACGCCGCCAGGCCGTCGCCCAGGCCTGGCTGGCCTATGAGCGCAGCTTCGCCAACCCTGCCGACGCGGCCGATGCTGTCGCCGACCCCGCAGCCGCGGCCTTTGTCGACGCGGCCCTGGCCTTGCCGCTGTCGCGCCGCGACCCGGCGCGCGCGGCCGAGCTCTTCCTGCGCGCCGCCGATACGGCCCGCCACTGGGGCCTGCTGCGCCATGCCCTGGTCTGCACCATCAATGCCGGCACGGCCCTGCAGGGCCTGGGCGAGTTCGACCGCGCCGCCGCCTGCTACGACCAGGCGACGCTCGACTCACGCGCAGCCGGCTGGCCGGCACTGATAGGCGCCTGCGAGACGCGGCTGGGCGCGCTGCTCAAAGAGATCGGGCGGCTCGACGAGGCCCTGGTGCTGCTCGGCGATGCGCTCGCTTCACTGGCGAGCGTGCCGCCCGGCATCAACAAGGCCAATGCCTGTGCCGAGCTGGCCCAGACCCTGCTGGCCCTGGGCCGCGGCGTCGAGGCCGTCGGTCCCATGGCCGAGGCCATCGCGATGTATCGCGTGGCGCGTTCGACCGACAACCTGACCGTCAATCTGCTGGGACTGGCGCGGGCGCTGTCGGCGGCCGGGCAGATCGAGGCGGCCCAGCAGGCCCTGGTCGAGGCCGAGCAGCTCATCAACCGGCATGGCTTCAATGCCCTCGTCATCGGCGTGCAGGAGGTGCTGACCGAGATGCACCGCCGCCACCCGCGCCTGCCGCCCCCGCCCGGCCTGGCCCTGCCGAACGCGGCCCTGCATCATGGCGAGGCGACGCTGGCCGAGGGGCTCAAGATCGCCGGATGGAAGGCGCCGGCGTCCCTGCATGTCGCGCTGGCCGAGGACTGGGCGGCGGTGGGCGACATGGCCCGCGCCTATGGCCATGCCCGCCAGGCCCTGGCCTTGAAGGACGGCGAGGCCGAGCGCATGCGCCTGAGCCAGACGCCGGCGGCCCTGCGCCGCGGTCCGGTGCCCATGCGGGCCGGCGCGACGGCGGCCGAGCGCCTGCTCAGCCCCAAGGAGCGCGAAGTGCTGGTGCTGGTGGCACGCGGCTATGCGAACAAGGAGATCGCCACCGCGCTGGCGGTCAGCGACGAGACCGTCAAATCCCACCTGAAGAAGATCTACGCCAAGCTCGAGGCCGGCTCACGCAAGCATGCGGTGACACGCGCGCGCGCCCTGGGCGTCATCGGCGTCGCGGGTTGACGAGCTGAGGGAATCTCCTCCCCGCGCTCGCGGGTCCCCCGCCGCGGGGGATGGGCGGGGTCGGGAGGCGGCCGCACAGTGGCCTCACCCCGGACAGGACGACCACGAACCCGGGCCGGCGGCATGAGCGCGGGCCCTGGGTTGGCGGAGCGCTGTCCGCCCGCAAACCCAACCGCTTTTCGCCATGAACCGAGAACCCTTCTCCGCGCTGCGGCGCCTGGCCCTGCTGGGCGGCCTGGCCGCCTTGCTGGCGCCGGCCGCCCACGCCACCCAGCTGGTGCACCAGAACCTCAAGCAGATGATCGCGACCGCTGATGTCATCGTCAGCGGCGATGTCGCCAAGATCAGCGACGGCTTCGACCGCGGCGTGCCCTTCACGGAGGTCACGCTCAAGGTCAAGGGCAGCGTGAAGCGCGAGCTGGCGACGGACAGCAGCTACCGCTTTCGCCAGTACGGCCTGCTGAAGAACCGCCGCATGGCCGATGGCAAATACCTGCTGGCCACGCGTATCGAGGGCCTGCCGGGCTGGACGGTCGGCGAGAAGGTCACCGTCTTCATGAACAAGCCCTCGGCGCGTACCGGGCTGACCAGCCCTGTGGGCCTGGCCCAGGGCAAGCTGACCGGCAGCGGCGCCAAGCTGGCCAATGCCTTCGACAACCGCGGTCTGTTCCAGGGCATGAGCGTGGACCCCGCGGTGCTGAGCCCGCTGGAGGCCGAGATGCTGACCCGCAACAGCGGCGCCGTCGACGGTGGCGTGCTGAACCAATTGGTCAAGCGCGCGGTGCGCGAAGACTGGATCGCCAAGGGAGTGATGCGCTGATGAACGCCTTCCTCAAATTCCCGCTGGCCGCGCTGTTCGCGGCGGCATCCCTGGCCCAGGCCGCCGGCCCGTTGCTGCTGACCGAGCACCCGCGCAACCCGCAGCCGCTGCGCTGGGACACGAGCAAGCCCATCCCCGTCTACACCGACATCGGTCCGCTGACCTACCGCGACAACGGCACGGAGTTCCTCAGCAACGCCCAGGCCGACAAGATCACCGCCTTCGCGCTGAAGCAGTGGAGCGATGTGCCGACGTCGATGTGGAAGGCCGTCACCGACCCGGCCAAGTTCAAGAAGTTCAGCCAGCTCGCCGGCGTGGGCGTGGACGTGAAGGACGGCGAGACCGCCAAGCGCGTCTATGGCCAGGCGCTGGAGGGCGGCATCTACGTCATCTACGACCAGCGCGGCCAGGTCATCGAGGAGTATTTCGGCGTGCCCAAGGACCAGGTGCTGGGCATCGCCTTCGCCGAGATCGCCGAGGACCGCGACGGCGACGGCTACCCCGAGACCATCGTCAAGGCCACGGCGGTCATGAACGGCTATGTCGTGCCGCACGAGCCGATCCCTGCCGACCAGCCCTGGATGCCGCCGCCCGATGTGGACGGCAAGCGCATTGCCGGCGTGTTCACGCACGAGTTCGGCCACGCCATCAACCTGTCGCACTCGCAGGTCAACGGCACCATGGCCTATTTCAGCCACCCCTATTACTACGAAGCTTTTCCCGGTGTGCCGGGCTGCGTGCCGGCCCTGCATTCCTGGCGTGACGACGACCCGGCGGCGAAGAAGATCGACCCGAAGTACATCGAGACGATGTTCCCCTTCATCGACCCGACCTACCCCGACGCCAACGGCCGCAATGCCGGCTATGAGCAGAGCACGGTGGACCGCAGCGACGACATGGCGGCCATCTCGGACCTCTACCCGAGCGCGACCTATCTGAAGACGCGCGGCTCCGTGGCCGGCACGCTGTTCCTGAAGGACGGCCGCACGCCCTATGGCGGCATCAACATCGTCGCCCGCAACATCGCCGACCCGCTGGGCGACGCGATCTCGGCGATGAGTGGCGACAAGACGCAGGGCCTGGTCGGCCCCGATGGGCGCTTTCGCATCAACAACCTGAAGCCGGGGCAGAAGTACCTGCTCTATCTGGAAGAGATCGTCGCCGGCGGCTATCCGACGACGCCGACCGCCCTGGTCTCGGAAGCCGAGTACTGGAACAGCAACGAGCAGTCCAACGCGGCCAACGACCGCGCCTGCACGGCCAGCGCGATCACGGCCGAGGCCGGCGTGACCAAGACGGCCAACTTCTACTTCAATGGCTACAAGGACGGCGTGCAGTACACCCCGGTCGTCTACGGCTTCCTGGGCAGCATGTCCAAGGACGGCGAGCGCGCGGCCGGCTGGATCGACAACAAGCCCTTTGTCTGGGACGCCAAGAACGGCGTGACCTGGGCGCCGGACGGCGTCGTCGGCGTCAACACCAGCATCACCCGCGACGGCCGCAAGCTCATCGTGCAGGCCGACCTGGATGGCCGCATCATCGGCACCGACGGCGAGGGTCAGCCCATCCGGACCAACTCGGCCACGATCTGGGACACCCGCACCGGCGGCCTGACCGACCTGGGCAGCCTCAACCGCGACCGCTGCGGCGGCAGCAGCCAGATCGGTGTCAGCAGCAGCTATGGCTGGGCGCTCGACGCCACCGCCCGCACGGCGGTGGGCACGGCCTATGTGGACCGTAACGGCGATGGCTCATGCGAAGGCGGCTGGTCCGGCGACGCCACCATCGGCGGCGAGGTCATTCCCTTCATCTGGACGGCGGGCCGCGGCATGCGCGTGCTGAGCCTGGAGGGCGTGGACCTGAGCGCCGAGCCCTGGCACCGGGCGCATGCGGTGTCCTCCGACGGCCGCGTGGTACTGGGCAACAGCAACTTCATGAAGGCCTATGCCTGGGTCGATGAGGGCAAGCCCGTCGATCTCTACAAGGCCATCGGCGCCATCGACGGCTATGCGATGACACCTGATGCCAGCCGCGTGGCGCTGAACACCGAGCGTGACGGCGTCGTGTTCTGGAACGCCAACAAGGGCAGCAGGCTCAGCGCCTTCAGCAAGTTCAAGCAGATGCAGTGGTGCGTGGACATGCCGCTGCTGGGCCTGGACATCAGCTGCGAGAGCGAAGGTGCCGCGTCCATCCAGCAGCAGTTCGGTGCCATCCCCGTGCAGGTGGCCGACATCAGCGACGACGGCAAGATGATGATCGGCTCGGCCGGCGTCTGGTTCAGCGGCCTGCGCGGCGTCATGTGGCTGGAGGACATCGGCTGGATCCAGCTCGGCGACTTCTTCCGCACCCAGGGCGTGGCCGAGGCCTACCGTTATGGCCTGGACGGCCCGGCGTCGATGAATGCGGCGGGCAACGAGATCGTCGGCGGCATCCCGGGCTACCCGATGAGCTGGTATGTCGACCTGAAGAAGGCCTTCGTCTGCAAGCACGGCAACTCGACCGAGGTCAGCTTCCCGGGCGAGTTCGTCGACGAGGTCAAGCGCGGTGCCCGCATGGGCCGCTGCGAGCATCTGCGGCTGGCGGGGCACTGATTCGCTTCAGTTAGCCATTCCGCATTCGCGGCACCCGCGATGCATGTAGTTTGCGGGCCGAGCGCCGGGCCGCTCCCAAGCCGGCCCGCCTTGGGCGATGTGCTTGCGGCTCAATGCCGCAAGCATTGCCGTCCCCTCGGGGGCTGAGGCCGGACACATGGCGCCCAGTGGGCGGCATGTGCCTGCCGAAGAGCTGCGGCTCATGCCGCAGCGCGGTCTGCAAGACCGACTGGGCTTGACGGCGTTCAGCGCGGCAAGACTGGGCGAGGGGCGCCCTTTCACTTCAGTCGATGCAGGTGCGGTTGCGGCCCTCGGCCTTGGCCTTGTAGAGCAGCTGGTCGGCGCGCTCCAGCGTCTGGGCCAGCGTCTCGCTGCGGCGGTGGCCGGTCAGGCCGATGGAGACCGTGATCGCCACCTGCTTGCCCTCGCCAATGCCGATGCGCAGCGCGGCGGTCTGCTGACGCAACCTCTCCATGCCGGCCACGGCGGGCGGCATGGCGGTTTCGGGCAGCAGCACGAGGAATTCCTCGCCGCCCCAGCGGGCCAGCACATCGGTGCCGCGCAGGGCGGTCTGGCCACCCTGGGCGAAGGCCCGCAGCACGGCGTCGCCGGCGGCGTGGCCGTGTTCGTCGTTGACGCGCTTGAAATGGTCGAGGTCGACGATGGCGATACAGAAATCGTGGTGGTGGCGCAGCGAGCGCAGCAGCTCCTGGTCCATCAGCGCCTGCATCTGACGGCGGTTGGGCAGGCCGGTCAGCTCGTCGCGCGTGGCGATGGCCTGCAGCTGGGCGAGGGTCCGTGCCAGCTCCTCACGCTGCTCGGCCAGGCGCCGGCGGATGTGGCCCAGCCGCGTCGTCAACACGGCGCCGGCAGGCAACACGCAGGCCAGCATCATGAAATGGCCCAGTTCCACGGCCGGTGGGTAGTGCACGGGGTCCACCCAGGCCATGACGCCCATGACGAGACCGAACACGAGCAGCGCATAGACGCTCATCGCGTGGGCATTGCGCGTGCGCAACTGGAACATGCCGAACATCAGGGTCAGCATCAGCGCCAGGAAGCAGGCGCCACGCAGGGCGCCGGCCTGGGCATAGGCCAGGGCGGCAGCGGCAATGGCAAAGGCGATCTGCTCGCGCGTCAGTGACGGGTCTGCAAAGCGCAAGGACCAGCCGCTGCGGATGGCGGCATAGACCAGCACCAGGCCGCCCAGCGACACCACCGTCCAGGGCCACAGCCACGGGCCAGGGGGGCGGCCGCCGACATGCACCGCGTAATGCAGCATGGCGACGCTGATCCCCATCAGCGCCACGGCGAGCAGGTTCTGGCGCAGCCGCAGGCGCTGGGCCGGGTCGCTGCCCAGCCACAGGTCGACGAGGTGCGACACGGCCATCACGCAAGCCTAACGCGGCCAAAGGTGGCGGGGCCTGGTTTTTCATGGGCTTACGTCACGCACCGCTCGTCTCAGCCGCCCAGGTGCCCCAGCGGCAGCACGCCGCTGGCCTTGACCTCACCCAGCGAGAAGCTGGTGTGGATGTCTTTCACGTTGGGCAGGTTCAGCAGCGTGTCGATGGAGAAGCGCGAGAAGGCGTCCAGGTCGGTGGCCATGACCTGCAGCTCGAAGGTGCCGGCACCGGAGATGTAGTGGCAGGCGATGACCTCGGGCAGCTGGCGGATGGCGTCTTCCAGCGGCTTGGTGGCGGCACCCGCGCTGCGCTCGGCGTCCACGCGCACAAAGGCCAGCACGCCCAGGCCGAGCTTGCGACGGTCGATCTCGGCGCGGTAGCCGGTGATATAGCCCTGGTCCTCCAGCCACTTGACGCGCCGCCAGGTGGGCGCGGCCGACAGGCCGATGCGCTGGGCCAGCTCGGCGTTGGACAGGCGGGCGTCGGCCTGCAGCTCGGCCAGGATGGCGATGTGGTGGCGGTCGAGGGCTTCTGGGGTGGCTTCTTCGGAGCTCATGGTTTGCCCTGATCGGTGAAGTGGCGATGAGATTTGAACAAATTCCGCCTGCCGAAGAAAGATTATTGCCAATCGAATGGATTTCGAGCGCAATTGAGAAAGCACTGCTCGCCCCCATTTCCCTACACTGATCGGTCCGGCCATACTGGCCCATGGCCCGCGCGGCCGCCTCACAAGGGCAGGTCGAACGGGTCGCCATTCAGGAGCCCCACCCGATGAACGCCCCGCTGCCCGAACACATCCTGCGCGCGCTGCAGACCGTCTCGCTTGACGACAAATACGCGCTTGATTCCGGCCGTGCCTTCATGAGCGGCGTGCAGGCCCTGGTGCGCCTGCCGATGCTGCAGCGCACGCGTGATGCGATCGCCGGGTTGAACACCGCTGGCCTCATCAGCGGCTACCGCGGCTCGCCGCTGGGCACCTATGACCAGGCACTGATGCAGGCCAAGAAGCATCTGGCCAAGCAGAACATCGTCTTCCAGCCCGGCGTCAACGAGGAACTCGGCGCGACGGCCGTCTGGGGCACGCAGCAGCTCGACCTCTTCCCCGAGAAGGCCAAGTTCGACGGCGTCTTCGGCCTCTGGTATGGCAAGGGCCCGGGTGTGGACCGCTGCATCGACGTGTTCAAGCACGCCAACATGGCCGGCACGTCCAAGCACGGCGGCGTCATCGCCATCGCGGGCGACGACCACATCGCCAAGAGCTCGACGGCGGCGCACCAGAGCGACCACGTCTTCAAGGCCGTCGGCTTCCCGACCTTCTTCCCCAGCAGCGTGCAGGACATCCTGGACATGGGCCTGCACGCCTTCGCCATGAGCCGCTTCTCGGGCGTGTGGGCGGGCATGAAGACCATCCAGGAGATCGTCGAGAGCTCGAGTTCGGTCAGCGTCGACCCGGACCGCGTCAACATCATCCTGCCGGAAGACTTCCAGATGCCGGCCGGTGGCCTGCACATCCGCTGGCCGGACCCGCCGCTCGAGCAAGAGTCGCGGATGATGAATTACAAGTGGTACGCCGCCCTCGCCTACATCCGCGCGAACAAGCTGAACTACAACGTCATCGAAGGTGCCAACGACCGCTTCGGCATCATCACCAGCGGCAAGGCCTTCAACGACACCCGCCAGGCGCTCAACGACCTGGGCCTGGACGACGACACCTGCCGGCGCCTGGGCATCCGCCTCCACAAGGTCAACGTCGTGTGGCCGCTGGAAGCGCAGATCACGCGCGACTTCGCCAAGGGCCTGCAGGAGATCCTGGTCGTCGAAGAGAAGCGCCAGATCATCGAGTACCAGGTCAAGGAAGAGCTCTACAACTGGCGCGCCGACGTGCGCCCCAATGTGCTCGGCAAGTTCGACGCTGGTGACGGTGGCGAGGGCGGCGAATGGAGCGTGCCCAACCCCAGCGACCACTGGCTGCTGCGCCCGCAGGCCGACCTGACGCCGGCCATCATTGCCCGCGCCATTGCCAAGCGCCTGAAGAAGCTCGGCGTGGACAGCGACGTCGTGGCCCGCCTCGATGCCCGCCTGGCCATCATCGACGCCAAGGAAAACTCGCTGAAGGCCGAGGAGAAGACTGCCGGCGGCGCCGATCGCACGCCGTGGTTCTGCTCGGGCTGCCCGCACAACACCTCCACCCGCGTGCCGGATGGCTCGCGCGCCGTCGGTGGCATCGGCTGCCACTACATGGTCACGTGGATGCCGGGCCGCAACACGGCCACCTTCACGCAGATGGGCGGCGAAGGCGTGCCCTGGGTCGGCCAGGCGCCGTTCACCGACGAGAAGCACATCTTCTCCAACCTCGGCGACGGCACCTACTTCCACAGCGGCAGCCTGGCCATCCGCCAGAGCATCGCCGCGGGTGTCAACATCACCTACAAGATCCTCTACAACGACGCCGTCGCGATGACCGGCGGCCAGCAGGTCGGCGAGCGGCCCGAGGGCCACACCGTCATCCAGATCATGAACAGCGTGATCTCGGAAGGTGTGAAGAAGCTGGTCATCGTCACCGACGAGCCTTTCAAATACGAGGGCGTGGCCCTGGCGCCCGGCGTCACCGTGCACCATCGCGACGAGCTGGACGAGATCCAGCGCCAGTTCCGCGAGCTCGAAGGCACGACGGTCATCATCTACGACCAGACCTGCGCCACCGAAAAGCGCCGCCGTCGCAAGCGCGGCAAGCTGGTGGACCCGGCCAAGCGCGTCGTCATCAACGAGCTGGTCTGCGAGGGCTGCGGCGACTGTTCGGTGCAGTCCAACTGCCTGTCCATCGAGCCGCTGGAAACTGACTTCGGCCGCAAGCGCCAGATCAACCAGAACACCTGCAACAAGGACTACTCCTGCGTGAAGGGCTTCTGCCCGAGCTTCGTCACGGTGGAAGGCGGCGAGCTGAAGAAGCCCAAGAAGGAGGCGCGCAAGAGCCCCTTCGACGCCGCGCTGCCGCAGCTCGCCATGCCCGTCGTGCCCAATCCCGAGAAGGCCTGGGGCATCGTCGTCGGCGGTGTCGGCGGCACCGGCGTCATCACCATCGGCCAGCTGCTGGGCATGGCCGCCCACCTGGAAGGCAAGGGCGTCATCACGCAGGACGCCGCGGGCCTGGCGCAAAAGGGCGGCGCGACCTGGAGCCACATCCAGATCGCCAACTCGCCTGAAGCGATCTTCTGCACCAAGGTCGGCACGGCGGAGGCGGACCTCGTCATCGCCTGCGACGCCATCGTGGCCGCCAACAAGGCCACGCTGGCCGTCATGCGCGAAGGCCGCACCTATGTGGCGCTGAACACGCATGGCTCGCCGACGGCGACGCTGGTGAACGACGCCAACTGGAGCTTCCCCGGCGCCGCCTGCGAGGCGGCCGTGGGCAATGCGGTGGGCCGCGACCATCTCGGCTCCTTCGACGCCGAGGAAGTGGCCGTCAAGCTGGTGGGCGATTCGCTCTACACCAACCCGCTGATGCTGGGCTACGCCTGGCAGCAGGGCCGCATCCCGCTGAGCTATGACGCGCTGATGCGCGCCATCGAGCTCAACGGCGTGCAGATCGACAACAACAAGATCGCCTTCGAATGGGGCCGTCGCTGTGCGCAGGACCTGAAGAGCGTGCAGGCGCTGTATGCGGCCCAGCAGGTCATCCAGATGGTCAAGCGCCAGGGCGTCGACGAGATCATCAGCAAGCGCGTCGACTTCCTGACCGGCTACCAGGACGCCGCCTATGCGGCCGAGTACAAGGCCTTCGTCGACAAGGTGCGCGCCGCCGAAGCCAAGCTCGGGAGCAAGACCACGCTAACCGAAGCGGTGGCGCGCTATCTGTTCAAGCTGATGGCCTACAAGGACGAGTACGAGGTGGCCCGACTGCACACCGACACATCGTTCATCAACAAGATCGCCAATCAGTTCGAGGGCGACTACAAGCTGGTGCACCACCTGGCGCCGCCGCTGCTGGCCAAGAAGAACAACAAGGGCGAGTTGGTGAAGCAGCAGTTCGGCAGCTGGATCCGGCCTGCCTTCGGCCTGCTGGCCAAGATGAAGGGCCTGCGCGGCACGGCCTTTGACATCTTCGGCCACACCGCGGAGCGCAAGATGGAGCGTCGCTGGATTGCCGACTACCGCGCCGGTGTCGACAAGGCCCTGGCTGGCCTGACGGCTGAGTCACTGGCCAACGCCGTCGAACTGGCCCGTGTGCCGGAAGACATCCGCGGCTACGGCCATGTGAAGGAGCGCCACGAGAAGGTCGCCAAGGCCAAGTGGGACAGCTTGCTGGCCAAGGTCTGATCTCGCGCAGGCCGCACACTTGCGTGCGGGCCGAGCGCCGGGCCGCTCCCTAGCCGGCCCGCCTCAGGCGATGTGCTTGCGGCTCAATGCCGCGAGCATCGCCGCCCCCTCGGGGGACCGACCAGGCACGCCCGCGTTCAGCAGGGCGCGACTGGGCGAGGGGCTCACGGTCTCACTGTGGAGTGCTGCAGCACGATCAGCCAGCGTCCCTCGATGCGCTGGTAAGCAAAGCTGTAGCGCGCCGGCCTCTCCTTTGACAGCCCGTCGACCTGTTCGGTGAACTCGTATTCGCCCGAGCGCACGGCGGTTTCGCCGAACAGCATCAGGTTGCCGATCATCCAGCGCATGCGGGCCGTCGGCCGCTGCGCCATCTGCTCGAAGAACACCGGCAGCGCGACGCCATCCAGCGGCACGGCCAGGTATTCGTCGTCGGTGATCAGCGCGCCCGGGGCATACAACTGCTGCAGCCGCCGCGGGTCGCGGCTGTTGTAGGCGTCCTTCCAGTCCTCCAGCGCCAGCATCAGCTCGCTGACGCAGCTGTTGCCGGGCCGGTCGCAGGGCAGCGGCGGCGACACGCTCACGCTGGGCGTCGAGCAGCCGCTGCTCAGCACCGCCAGCACGCAGGCCGCAACAGTGAGCGTCGCTCGCAACTTGCCGATCATTTCCATGTCCGCTCCCATCTTGTGGCGCGGATTGTGAAGCGCTGCCGCCGCGGTGCGCGGATCGCCAGGGTGTGAATCCTCCCCTGGGGGGCATTCCCTGAATGGCGCTGACTTTGCGGCCACCTAGACTGCGGCCCTTTTGCAGGGAGTGCAGATGAACAAGAGCTTCCGCGGCCTGCTGGCCGCCCTGGTCGCCTGCGCGGCCTTTGCGGCCCAGGCCGCCGACGCACCGCCCGAGAATCCCGCCTGGACCGAGGCCAAGGCCGCTGCCAAGGCCGGTCCGGCCGATGTGGCCATTGCCGGCCAGGCCACGCTGCACCTGCCGGCCGACCGCATCTTCATTCCCCAGCCCCAGGCCGGCAAGCTGCTGCGTGCCATGGGCAATCCGGGCGAGCACAGCGAGCTGGCCGGGCTGGTCTTCCCCAAGGGCGAGGGCGAATGGTTCGCCACGCTGCGCTATATCGCCTCCGGCTATGTGAAGGACGGCGACGCCAAGGAGTGGAAGGCTGACGAGCTGCTGGCCAGCTACAAGGAAGGCACCGAGGCCAGCAACGACGAGCGCAAGAAGATGGGCGTGGCGCCCCTCGAGATCACCGGCTGGGCCGAGCCGCCGGCCTACGAGGCGACCCAGCACCGCCTGGTCTGGGCCATGAGCTCCAAGGAAAAGGGCGCACCGGCCGATGCCGCCCTCGGCGTCAACTACAACACCTACGCTCTCGGCCGTGAGGGCTATCTGAGCCTGAACTTCATCACCGACCTGAAGGACCTGCCGGCGCAGAAGCCCGATGCCAAGGCCCTGCTCGGCGCGCTGGAGTTCGACAAGGGCAAGCGTTACGAAGACTTCGACTCGGCCACCGACCATGTCGCCGAGTACGGCCTGGCAGCCCTGGTCGTCGGCGTCGGCGCCAAGAAGCTGGGCCTGCTGGCCGTCATCTTTGCCTTCGTCGCCAAGTTCGCCAAGATCATCTTCATCGCGGTCATCGGCTTCGGCGCGGCCATCACCAAGTTCTTCAAGCGCGACAAGCCCGCCTCCTGATGCTCAAGCTGCTCGCGCTGCTGCTGTCGGGCGCCAAGTTCGGCAAGCTGCTGACCACCGGCGGCAGCATGCTGATCTCGCTGGTGGTCTATGCCTGGATCTACGGCTGGCGCTATGCGGCGGGCTTCATCGCGCTGCTCTTCGTGCACGAGATGGGGCATTTCATCGCGGCGCGCTACAAGGGGCTGAACGTCGGTGCGCCGACCTTCATCCCCTTCGTCGGCGCCTGGGTCGAGCTCAAGGACATGCCCCACGATGCCCAGACCGAGGCCTTCGTCGGCCTCGGCGGGCCGCTGCTCGGCACGGTGGGCGCGACCGTCACCTATCTGATGGCGCGCTCATGGGGCGCCGACTGGCTGCTGGCCGTGTCCTACAGCGGCTTCTTCCTGAACCTGTTCAACCTGATCCCCATCTCGCCCTTCGACGGTGGCCGCATCACCGCCGTGCTGTCACCGCGCATCTGGCTGCTGGGCGCGCCCATGCTGGTCGCGCTGTTCTTCTGGCGCCCCAGCCCGATGCTGATCCTGATGGCGCTGCTGGCCTGGCCGCAGCTCATCAAGGCCTGGAAGCACCGTTCAGACAGCGCCGAGGCGCAGACCTATTACGCCGTGCCCGCCGCCGTGAAGTGGGAGTACGCCACCTACTACCTGGTGCTGGCCGCCTACCTCGCCGTCATGTGCCACGACGTGCACGAGATGCTGGCCGTCATGCGGGGCTGACACGAGTTGGCGCCCGACGCCGGTGGGAGCCGCCGCTCGGTTTCGGCCCTGTTTCGTGCCAGGGCGCACTACGATCCAGCCGCCCTGTGGCTTGGAGGTCCTCCCATGACCCGCATCTGCCTGCTGCTGGCCTTGTGCCTGTCCGCCCTGCTGGCGGCGCCGGCCCGCGCTGAGCGGCGCCTGCGCGGCTGTGCCCATCCGGCCGCCCAGCCGATGAGCTGGGAACAGCAGGGCCGCATGCATGGCGTTTGTGTCGAGATGGCGCGGCGGGCCTTTGCGGCAGCGGGCTGGACGTTGGAGGTCGAGGCGGTCGGTCCCTGGGCGCGCTGCCAGGCGCTGGTCGAGCGCGGCGACGTGGACGCGATGGTGTGTGCCTTCGACAACCCCAAGCGCCGCGAGTACGCGCTGGTCGTCGAACCCGCGCTGGCGCGCAACGAGGCGGCTCTGTTCGTGCGGCGCGACAGCCCGGTGCGCTTCGACACCTGGACTGATCTGGCCGGCCTGCGGGTCGGCGTCGGCCGGGGTGTGAGCTTTGGCACCGAGGTCGACCGGCAGCTGGCTCGGCAGGCCCAGGTGGACAACGCGCTCAGCGAGGACCTGAACCTGCGCAAGCTGTTGCTGGGCCGCCTGGACGCGGTGGTGACCGCGCGAGAGGCAGGTGTCCAGATGCTGCGAGCGATGGGTTGCGAGCAAGAGGTGCGCATGCTGCCTCGCGGGCTGGGCGCAGAGGGGCTGCATCTGCAGATCTCGCGTCGCTCTCCCGCTGCAGCGGCCACGCCGCAGATCCGCGACTATCTACAGCAGGCCGACTATCCGGCGGCGCTGCAGCTGCTGCACCGCCAGCAGGCAGAGCTCTATCGCCAGCAGAACCCGCCGCCCGAAGCGGGCCGGTGCGCACGCTGAGGGCGTGTCAAGTCAGGCTTCACCAGACAAGAGCCGCGCGGCCGCCGACCACGCCTAGACTGGGCCGCGCATGCCTGCCGCCGCCTCTTCGACCTCGACCGCAACGGACCGCCGTTGGCTTGGCCTGCTGCTGGCGGTGCTGGGCGCCATCGGCTTCTCGGGCAAGGCCATCATCGTCAAGCTGGCCTACCGCTACGGCGTGGACGCGGTCACCCTGCTGATGTGGCGCATGCTGCTGGCCCTGCCTTTCTTCCTGGCCATGGCCTGGTGGGCGGGGCGGGGCAAGCCTGCACTGACAGGGCAGGACTGGCGCGATATTGCGGTACTGGGTTTCACCGGCTACTACCTGGCCAGCTATCTCGACTTCGCGGGCCTGGCCTACATCACGGCCAGTCTCGAGCGCCTCATCCTGTATCTCAACCCGACGCTGGTGCTGCTGATCTCGGTGGTGTTCTTCCACCATCGCCTGCAGGCCCGCCAGGTCGTGGCGCTCGCCATCAGCTATGCCGGTGTCGTCGCGGTGTTCGCGCATGAGTTGAGCTTCGAAGGCAGGAACACCGCCATCGGCGCTGCCCTGGTGTTCGCCAGCGCCATCAGCTATGCCATCTATCTCGCGCTGTCCGGCAAGGTCGTGCAGCGCCTGGGCTCGATGCGCCTGGCCGGCCTGGCCAGCAGCGTGGCCTGCGCCTTGTGCATTGGCCAGTTCGCCGTGCTGAAGCCCATCTCCGCCTTCATCGTGCCCGAGCCGGTGATGTGGCTGTCGCTGCTCAACGCCACCGCTTGCACGGTGGCACCGGTGCTGATGGTGATGCTGGCCATCGCCCGCATCGGCGCGCCGCTGTCGTCGCAGGTCGGCATGGTGGGCCCCATGAGCACCATCCTGATGGGCGTCTTCATCCTCGACGAGCCGATGAATGCCTGGATCGTGCTCGGCACGGCGCTGGTGATGGTCGGTGTCTTTCTCGTCACCGCCCGTACAAGTAACCAGGCAACCACAGCGTCATTCCCGGCCAGAGATACATGAACACCATGCACAGGATGACGATGAGCATGTAAGGCATCATGCCCGCGAAGATCTGGTTCAGCGTCACGTGCGGCGGGCTCACGCCCTTCAGATAGAAGGCCGACATGGCAACCGGCGGGCTCAGGAAGGCGGCCTGCAGGTTCACGAACACCAGCACGCCCCACAGCATGGGGTCGATCTGGAAGTGGGCCAGCAGCGGCAGGAAGATGGGCACGAAGATGACGATGATCTCCGTCCACTCCAGCGGCCAGCCGAGCACGAAGATGATGGCCTGGGACAGCAGCATGAACTGCAGCGGCGTCAGGTCCATGGACAGCACCCAGCGCTCCACCAGCGCCTGGCCACCCAGCAGCGCGAACACCGCGGAGAACAGCGCCGAGCCGACGAAGAGCCAGCAGACCATGGACGTCGTCTTGGCCGTCAGGAACACCGCTTCCTTGGTCTTCTGGAAGGTCAGCGAGCCCGCCTGCCAGGCCATCAGGAAGGCCCCTGCCGCGCCCACCGCGGCCGACTCGGTGGCCGTCGTGATGCCGAACAGGATGACGCCCAGCACCACCAGCGTCAGGATGCCCAGCGGCATCACCGACGACACCAGCATGTTCAGGATCTCGTATTGCTCGGCGTCGAAGCGCCAGTAGTACCAGGCCAGCAATGCTGCCGTCAGCGCGCAGGCGATGGCGAAGCCCGTGTAGAAACCCGCCGGCACGGCTTCGGGGTGGGGCGCGTCGTCGGCGGAGCCGCCCATGCGCTGCAGCGGCTCGTCGGCGGCAGGCTTGGCGGCGCCGGGCTCGGCCAGCGCGCCGGGGGGCTCGCTCAACCCGGATGAAGAACCCGGGGGCTCCTTCAAGCCACCACTGGCGCCGGGAGGCTCGGCCAGCCCGCCAGAGTTCGGCGGCTCCTGCAGCCCGCCAGACGCGGCCGGCGCGGCCAGCTGCTGCGTTGGCGCGGGGGCCGCAGCCTCGGTCTTCTGCGTGTAGATGGTGACGTACCACCACGTCGTGCCCAGGCAGACGATGGCCAGCCATAGCGGCACCAGCGCGCGCAGCAGGCCCACCGCCAGCCCGCCCCAGCTCATGGAGGCGCCGGCTGGCGACAGCAGCGCCTTCACGAGGGCCCACAGCATGCGCGGCGAATAACGCTCTGCCAGTGCCGCCACGGCCGGCGAGATCGGCGCGCGCTGCTGCTCCGGCGGCAGTTGCGGCGCGACCTTGGGGTCGATCATCGCCCAGCCGATCACGTAGACGAGGTAGAGGAAGGCCAGGAAGAAGCCCGGGAACATCGCCGCTGCGTAGAGCTTGACGACCGACTGCCCGGCCACGGCCGCGTAGACGATGATCATCACGGAGGGCGGGATCAGGATGCCCAGCGTGCCGCCAGCGGTGATGACACCCGCGGCCAGGCGCGTGTCATAGCCGGCCTTCAGCATGGGCCGCATCGCGATGACGCCCATCAGCACGACGACGGCGCCGACCAGGCCGCTGGCGATGCCCCAGAAGGTGCAGATGACCAGCGTCGTGACGGCCAGCGAGCCGGGCAGGCGGCGGAAGGCCAACTGCACGCTGTGGAACATCTTGTCCACCAGCGCGCCGCGCTCCATCACATAGCCCATCAGCACAAAGAGCGGTATCGACAGCAGCGTGTCGTTGTTCATCGCGCCGTAGGCGCGCTGCACCATCAGGTCGAAGATGCGGTTGTCCAGCCAGGGCTGGCCGGGGTCGTAGAAGGCGACGAAGCCGAACAGCATGCCCAGGCCCATCAGCGTGAAGGCCGTCGGGAAACCGAGCAGGATGACGACCACGATGAGGCTGAGCATGGTCAGGCCGAGGGCGGCATTACTCATGCGGGTTGCCTCCAGTGGTGCTGCGCTGGCGCGCGATTTCGTCGATGCTCTTGGTCCGTTCGATGGCTTCGCGGGCCGCGTCGGCGTCGACATGCGTGCTGGCCGCCAGCTGCTGCTCGACGACGTCGATCTCCTCGGCGTCGCGCAGCCGTGGCGTCCACGCCCCCGTGCGTATGCAGACGATGCAGCGCAGGATCTCGGACAGGCCCTGCAGCATGACCATCGCGCCGGCGATCGGGATGATGGCCTTGAAGGGGTAGACCGGCAGCGGCGTGGCGTTGAAGGTCGTCTCGTGGATGCGCAGCGAGTCGCCGAAGTAGGTCCAGCCGCTCCAGGTCAGCGCGCCGATGCCGGGCAGGAAGAAGACGACGTAGAGCACGAGGTCCAGCCAGGCCTGGGTGCGCGGCTGCATGCGCCCGTAGAGGAAGTCGCCGCGCACATGGCCGTCGTGGGCCAGCGCGTAGGCGCCGCCCATCATGAACAGCGTGCCGTAGAGCATGTTGCTCGCGTCGAAGATCCAGGCCGTCGGCATGTTCAGCGCGTAGCGCTTGAACACCTCGGCCACCACCATCAGCATCAGCACGACGATCAGCCAGGCGGAGGCCTTGCCGACCCACGTGCTGATGCCGTCCACCCGATGCAGCAGCTTCTGCACATCCATCGCGACACCCCTCATGCAGGACAGGCCCCGAAGGGCCCGTCGATTGACACGCTCAGTGGGACTTCAGCCCTTCTTGGCGAAGTAGTGGTTCCAGGCCATCTTGAAGTCGACCAGGTAGTCGTTCTGCCATTGGCCGGCACGCAGGGCGAAGGCACGCTGGCTGTCCAGCACCTTCTTGAAGTGCGGGTTCTCGGCCGACTTCTTGGCGATCACCTTGTCCCAGGATTCGAGCTGGTTGCGCAGGATGGCGTCCGGCGTCTTGTAGAAGGCCACGCCGCCCTTCTTCATCTCGGCGTAGTCCTTGGAATTGCGGTCGATGGCCTTCCAGCTCATGTCGGCGCTGGACGCCTGCACCGCGTAGTCGATGATCTTCTTCAGCTCGGCCGGCAACGCGTTGTACTTGCCCTTGTTGAACAGGATCTCGAACTGCTCGGTGCTCTGGTGGAAGCTCTGCAGCATGCAGTTCTTGGCCACGTCGGGGAAGCCGAGGATGCGGTCGCTGGTGGCGTTGTTGAACTCGGCCGCATCGATGAGGCCGCGGTCCAGCGCCGCGACGATCTCGCCGCCGGGCAGCGGGTTCACGGCCGCACCCTGCTCGGTGTAGAGGTCCACCGCCAGGCCCACGGTGCGGAACTTGACGCCCTTCATCTGGTCCAGGTTGGCCACCGGCTTCTTGAACCAGCCATAGGGCTGGGTCGGCATCGGGCCGTACAGGAAGGACACCACTTCCATGTTGATGGACTTGTAGATTTCCTCCAGCAGGGCCTCGCCGCCGCCGTAGTTGTGCCAGGCCAGCAGCATGTTCGGGTCCATGCCGAAGCCCGGGCCGGAGCCCCACAGCGCCAGCGCCGAGTTCTTGCCGTAGTGATAGGCCACCACGCCGTGGCCGCCGTCCAGCGTGCCCTTGTTGACGGCCTCGAGCAGCTGGAAGGCCGGCACCACCGCGTTGGACGGCAGCACCTCGATCTTCAGCCGGCCGCCGGCCATGTCGTTGACCTTCTTGGCGAAGTCCTGGGCGTACTCGTGGAAGATGTCCTTGGCAGGCCAGGTCGACTGGAAGCGCAGGCTGACGGTCTCCGCTTTCGAGATCATGGGGGCTGCCAGGGCGGCACCCCCGGCCGTCGTGGCCGCGGCCGTCTTGATGAAGCGACGGCGAGCGCTGGGTTTCTGGGTCATGGGCTGTCTCCAATGGATGTTTTGAATGCGCCTTCAACAGAACCTGCGGCCGGGCGCGCGCCGCTGAGACCGAGTCTGGCTGGGAGCTGTCGGTGCGCAACTGGGTCAAACCCACGGGATTGCACGCACCACCCCCGAGCCGTTCAAAATCGCTGAACATTGGCGACAAGGCCAATGAACCGCTCCCCCCTCTGCCGGGAACACACTGCAAACCCATATGAGCCCTGCCAACCGCTACACCCCCATCGCCATCGCGCTGCACTGGTTGCTGGCGCTGGCCATCGTCGGCGCCTTCGGCGTGGGTCTGTACATGACCAGCCTGCCGTTCTCGCCCACGCGGCTCAAGCTCTACAACTGGCACAAATGGGCCGGCGTCACCATCCTGACGCTGTCCGCCTTGCGCCTGTTGTGGCGCCTCACCCATCGCCCGCCAGCCGACATCCCCATGCCGGCCTGGCAGTTGCGCGCCGCTCATGTGACGCACAACCTGCTCTATGTGCTGTTCTTCGCCGTGCCGCTGTCCGGCTGGGCCTACAGCTCGGCGGCGGGTTTTCCCATCGTCTGGTTCGGCGTGCTGCCGCTACCCGACTTCGTGGGCAAGGACAAGGAACTCGCCGAGACGCTGAAGCTGGTGCACCACTTCGCCGCCTATGGCCTGAGCCTGCTCGTCGCCGCCCATGTGGCCGCCGCCCTCAAGCACCACTTCATCGACCGCGACGGCCTGCTTGCCCGCATGGGCCTGGGTCGCGCCTGAAAGGACCTCATGAAACGCCTGTTCTCCGCCCTGTTGATCGCCACCAGCGCCCTGGCCACCCAGGCTGCCACGCTGCAACCCGAGAAGAGCGACCTCAGCTTCACCTTCAAGCAGATGGGCGTGCCGGTGGACGGCAAGTTCAAGAAGTTCGAAGCCCAGCTCGATTTCGACACCAAGAAGCCCGAGGCCGGCAAGATCGCCTTCACGGTGGACCTGGGCAGCGTGTCCCTGGGCGACGCCAGCTTCGACGCCGAGCTCGCCAAGACGCCCTGGTTCGACACCAAGCGCAACGGCAAGGCCACATTTGTGTCCAGTGGCATCAAGGCCACCGGCCCCGGCAAATACGACGTGGCCGGCAAGCTGACCATCAAGGGTGCCAGCCGCGATGTTGTCGTGCCCCTCACGCTGGCCTCTGGCGTGGCCAGTGGCAGCGTGGCCATCAAGCGCCTGGACTTCAAGATCGGTGACGGCGAATGGGCCGACACCTCCATGGTGGCCAACGATGTGACCGTGAAGTTCAAACTGTCTTTCGCCGGCCTGTAACCTCAACCCCTTCCTTCCCCTCACCCCCCGGAGACCTTCACGATGAAGAAAGCCCTGCTGCTCGCCACCCTGCTCGCCGCCGTTGGCGCCGCCCAGGCCCAAAGCGCCACCTACGCCATCGACCCCAGCCACACGGCGGTCACCTTCGAAGCCAAGCATTTCGGCACCAGCACGCTGCGCGGCCGCTGGGACAAGAAGGAAGGTTCGGTCACGCTGGACAAGGCCGCCAAGACCGGCAAGGTCGAGTTCACCATCGACATGGCCTCCCTCACGACCGGTACGGCCCCGTTCGACGGCCACCTGAAGAGCAAGGACTTCTTCGCCGTCGAGGAGTTCCCGACGGCCAAGTTCGTCGGCGACAAGTTCACCTTCAATGGCGACAAGGTCGCCAGCGTCTCCGGCGAGCTGACGTTGCGCGGCAAGACCAACCCGGTCACGCTGACGGCCACCGGCTTCAACTGCTACGAGAACCCGCGCCTGAAGCGCGAGGTTTGCGGCGGCGACTTCGAGACCACCATCCAGCGCAGCCAGTGGGGCATCGTCTACGCCATGCCGGCCGTCACGCCGGACGCCATCCGCCTGCTGGTCCAGGTCGAGGCCATCAAGCAGTAAACCCGCTGCCCTTCCTCTCGAAGCCCGCCTCTGGCGGGCTTTTTGCTGGGCGATCCGTGAACTATTCCCACGGCCTTCACAGCCCTGTCACAGCCGGCCGCACGGCCTGTCGCCCGTCCATGCAGTTCGTCCCCCACCCCGGCCGGCGTGTCGCGTCAAGCCCACGGCGCCCGGCCACTCTGCTTACAGTGGCCCCAACGACGACAAACCGGCCATGACTCCCACCTTCTCTCCCAGCCCCCAGCAAAAGCTCTGGATCGAGCGCTGGCAGCGTTTTTCCGCCACGGTGGTGCGCTACTTCCACATCTACGCCGGCTGGCTGGTCGGCATCAGCTGGAAGCGCTTCGTGCTGCTGTCGCTGGCGCTGCTGATCGGCGTCAACGTGCTGAAGAACCTGCCCCCCTTCACCTGGCGCGTCAGCGAGCAGGTCGAGGACCATGACCATGGCGCCGAGCGCCGCCGGGCCAAGGCCGAGGCCGAAGCCAAGAAGGCTGTCGAGCAGGCCCGCAAGGCCGTCGACAAGGCGGGCAAGAAGGAGGCCGACAAGGGCATCCACTACGAAGTCAAGATCGACGAGCGCGGCGTGCGCATCCAGCCGGTGCGCCCGGCCTCGGCAGCCAGTGCCGTCGATGACGACGGTGAGCCCAAGGCCGACCCGGCCCCGGCCATCTCCATCGACTTCCCCAAGAGTGCCCGCCCTGAGGACATCCGCGCCGCCATCGACCAGGCCAAGGAGCAGCTCGGCCAGCTCAAGCAGGAGGCCGAGGAGGTCAAGGACGCTCAGCAGGCCGCCGCCGAGGCCCAGGCTGCGCTGCAGGACGCCGTCGAGGAAGCAAGCAATGCCCAGAGCCGCAAGCGCGTCACCATCGTGCATGCCGGCGACTCCCTGGTCGACCTGGCCATCCTGTGGATCCTGGCCTCGGCCGTCATCAAGGCCATGTACAAGGGTCGCATCCAGGCCGAGGTCAAGGCCGCCCAGGCGGCCGAGAACGCCGAGAGCGAAGCCCTGAAGCGCCAGGTCATCGAGGCCCGCATGGCCGCCATGCAGGCCCAGGTCGAGCCGCACTTCCTGTTCAACACGCTGGCGTCCATCGACCACCTCATCGAGGTCGACCCGCCGCGGGCCAGCCAGATGCAGAAGAACCTGATCGCGCTGCTGCGGGCCTCCATGCCCACCATGCGCGAGGCCAACGCCACCGCCACCCGTGACCTGGGCCGCGAGCTGGCCGTCATCCGGCCCTATCTCGAGATCCTGAAGATGCGCATGGAAGAGCGCCTGCAGACCGAGATCGACGTGCCCGAGGGCCTGCTGTCCGCCGAATTCCCGCCCATGATGATCCAGGGCCTGGTCGAGAACGCCATCAAGCATGGCCTCGAACCCAAGGCCGAGGGCGGCAGCCTGAAGGTCAAGGCCGAGATCGTGCACGGCAAGCTGGCCGTCACGGTCGCCGACACCGGCCTGGGCTTCGGCCGCGCCGCCACCAGCGGCACCGGCGTGGGCCTGGCCAACATCCGCGAACGCCTGCAACTGCTGCATGGCAGCAAGGCCAGCGTCACCGTCACCGAGAACCAACCCAGTGGCACGGTCGTCACGATCACCGTGCCCTATCGCAGCCGCAACGACGAAGGAGTCGCAGCATGAAAACCCTGTTCAAGATCCTGTTCATTGGCACCGCGCTGATGGTCCTGGTGGCGATGTTCGGCGGCTTTGCGCTGCTGCACCACCACGGCGGCCCGGACATGCACATCGTGCTGGACGACGGCGAGTTCTTCCTCGGCGGCAGCGATTTCGGCGACTGGCTGGGTGCCAGCATCGGCCTCTTCGTCGCGGCCCTGGTCTGCATCGTCGTCGTGCCCCTGGTGCTGCTGCTGGGCGTGGCCCTGCCGCTGCTCATCGTCGGCGGCGTGCTGGCCCTGGTCGTGGCCAGCCTGCTCGGCGTCGGCGCCGTGCTCGGCTCGCCGCTGATCCTGCTCGGCCTGCTGCTCTTCGTCGTCCTGCGCAACCGCAGCCGCGCCAACACCGCCAAATCGACGCCAGTCTGAACTAGCATCGTCGGCTATGAGCAATGCACCCATCCGTGCCGTTCTGGCCGACGACGAAAGACTGATGCGCGAGCAATTGCGCGCCCGATTGACCGAGGTCTGGCCCGAGCTGGAGATCGTCGCCGAGGCCAAGAACGGCCTCGAGGCCGTCGAGCTGACGAAGCAGCACAAGCCCGACATCGTCTTCCTCGACATCCGCATGCCGGGCCTGACCGGCGTGGAGGCTGCCCGCCAGATCGCCCAACTGGGCGACGAGGGGACCGACGAGGACGACGACTGGCTGGTGCCCGAGATCGTCTTCATCACCGCCTACGACCAGTACGCTGTCGAGGCCTTCGAGCAGGGCGTGGCCGACTATGTGCTGAAGCCCGCCGAGCGTGAGCGCCTGCAGCTGACGGTGGCCCGCATCAAGAAGCGCCTGGCCCAGCGCGAGGCGCCGTCAAGCGACTTCAGCGACAGCGCGCCGGTGCCGCTGCAGCAGCTGCTGCACAAGTTGTCGGGGCAGATGAACCCCGCGGGCAAGCCGCAATATCTGCAGTGGATCCAGGCCACCGTCGGCCAGGCCATCCAGATGATCCCGGTCGAGGACGTGCTGTTCTTCATCAGCGACGAGAAGTACACCCGGGTGCAGACGGCCAAGGTCGAGGCGCTGATCCGCAAGCCCATCAAGGAGCTGGTGGACGAACTCGACCCGCAGGTCTTCTGGCAGATCCACCGCTCCACACTCGTGAACGCGCGCGCCATCGACGGCATCACGCGCGACTTCCGCGGCCGTCAGCTGGTGGGCGTGCGCGGCCTGACCGAGAAGCTCGAAGTCAGCCGCAGCTACACGCACCTGTTCAAGGGCATGTAGGCTCGCGCGAGCGGCGCATCCCTGCTTTGGGCGATCTGCGGCGTTGCAAATGCTCGCCGGGCGCGAGCCCGGCTCCGCTTTGCGCCTTGCAGCTCATCCCAAACCAGGGCGCGCCGCACGCGCGGCGGCACTGGCTGAAAGTGGGTTACTTTTCTACAAACGCGCGCTCGATGACGTAGTCGCCGGGCGTCGTCGTGCTGCCTTCCTTGAAGCCGCGGATCTCCAGCATCTCCTGCATGTCCTTCAGCAGCGCGGGGCTGCCGCACAGCATGATGCGGTCGGTCTCGGGGTCCAGCGCCGGCAGGCCCAGGTCTTCCTGCAGCTTGCCGGTCTGGATCAGGTCGGTGATGCGGCCCATGTTCTTGAAAGGCTCGCGCGTGACCGTCGGGTAGTACAGCAGCTGCTCGGCAGCGAATTCGCCGAGGAATTCGTGCTGGTGCAGGTCGACCGTGAGGTGGTCGTGATAGGCCAGCTCGTTCACATGGCGCACGCCATGCACGACGATGACCTTCTCGAAGCGCTCATAGGTCTCGGGGTCGCGCGCGACGCTGATGAAGGGCGCCAGGCCCGTGCCGCTGCCCAGCAGGTAGAGGTTCTTGCCCGGCAGCAGATAGTCGATCAGCAGCGTGCCCGTGGGCTTGCGGCCGACGATGATCTTGTCACCCGGCTTGATGTGCTGCAGCTTGGAGGTCAGCGGGCCGTCCGGCACCTTGATGCTGAGGAATTCCAGCTGTTCTTCGTAGTTGGCGCTGACGATGCTGTAGGCGCGCAGCAGCGGTTTGCCCGTCTCCGTCTTCAGGCCGATCATCGTGAAGTGGCCATTGGAAAAACGCAGGGCCTGGTCGCGCGTCGTCGTGAAGCTGAACAGGCGGTCGGTCCAATGGTGGACGGTCAGGACGGTCTCTTCGTGGAAGGCACTCATGTCGGTCGTTGTGGCGGACGGTTTGGCGGGTTAACCCCTGGATTTTCACCGGGAAGCGATATACGGGAGTCGCATAAGGGTCAACAGCCTGTTTCGATGCGCAGAAGCCTCGCCCCGGCACCCTCGCCGCGCTTGACGTCCTCGGGGTTGTAAAGGGCGCAGGCCTTCAGCGACAGGCAGCCACAGCCGATGCAGCCCGTCAGCCGCTCGCGCAGCTGCTGCAGGGCCGCGATGCGTTCGTCCAGCAGCGGCGCCCAGCCGGCCGACAGCCGCGTCCAGTCGGCCTTGGTGGGCGTGCGGCTCTGCGGCAGGGTGGCCAGCGCCGCCTTGATCTGTGGCAGCGTCAGCCCCACCACCTGGGCGGCGCGGATGAAGGCCACCCGGCGCAGCACATGGCGCGGGTATTGGCGGTGCCCGCCGCTGCTGCGGCCGCCGGCAATCAGACCTTCGGCCTCGTAGAAGCGCAGCGCGCTGGCTGCCACGCCCGAGCGCTTGGCCAGCTGGCCGATGCTCAGGGGAGCGGTCGGGCCGTCAGGGCTTGACTTCAAGTCCACTTGAACTTCGAGCATGGCGCCATGTTCCCACAGCCGAGACCGCCATGCTGATGAAGACCGCCACCCCCGCGCCCGCCACGCTGGCCCAACTGCACCACCTGCTCGATGCCGGCGCGGCGCTGTCGCCCACCTACCGTGGCCGCCTGAGCAACCACCTGCCCATGGCCCAGCAGGCGCTGCTGGAGCTGGGCGCCTCGGCCGCACGCCTGCAAGCCTGGAGCGAGGGCTATGAAGCCCACCTCGAGCCGCGCGTCAACGGCCGCCCGGCCAGCATCAGCCTGGAGCGCGACCTGGGGCGGCCGGACAGCGAGGCCGCCTGGCACGCCCACTTCGCCGCGCGCATCGCGGAGACCGGCGCCGCTGACACGTTGCGCGAGGCCCTGGCGCTGCTGTTGCCCGGCGTGGGAGCGATCGCCTTCCATGGCCTGATCCGCACCGGCCATGCTGTGCTGGCCGGCCATGACGGCGAGCTGGCCAGCGGTCTCGCCCACTGGGCGGCCCACTTCCTGCCGCTGCCGTCGCCGACGACGGCCGACGCTCCGCCGCTGGAAATGGCCGATTGGTTGCAGGCGCTGCGCAAGCTGCCGCCTGTCATCTACCCGGCGGGCGCGCTGATCCATGGCCGCATGCAGGCCTGGGGCGAATCGCCCGACTTCGCCGCGGTCGCCGGCCGTCTGCGGCAAGGGCCGGACACGCTGCGCGAGCTGGCGCTGCTGGCGGCGCGCACCTATTCAGCGACCGGCAACTTCACCGTGCTGCATCTGCTGACGGCCAGCCACGCGATGGGGGTGCTGGAACCCTGGTGGCCGGCGCCCGGGCTGGCCCTCGGCTTCAGCATCGCCGCGGCGGCCGGCCTGCTGGCCAGCGGCGCCGAGCCGGCGCTGATGCTTGACCGCCCGCCCAGCCGTCCCTGGCCGGCACTGATCGCGGCTGCCTGTGAACAGGACGACGCCCATGTCATCAAGCTCACCCATGCCGCCTGGCGCCTTGGCCGGCGCTGGCCCGACCCGGCCTGGCGTCGCGCCGTGGAACGGGCCATTCCATTTTGATGGAAGGAAAATTCCAGTAAACTGGAATGCATGGACATCACGCAACGCATCGGCCGCCGCCTCCACGAACTTCGCTCGGCTGCCGGCCTGTCGCTGGACGCGCTGGCGCAGAAGAGCGGCGTCAGCCGCTCCAACATCTCGCTGATCGAGCGCGGCCAGAGCAGCCCGACGGCGGTCGTGCTGGACAAGCTGTCGTCGGCCCTCGGCGTCAGCGTCGCGTCGATGTTCGAGGCCGGCCCCGCGCCAGCGGCGCCTTCGCCATTGACGCGCGTGGCCGATCAGCCCGTCTGGGATGACCCCGCCTCGGGCTACCGCCGCCGCAATGTGTCCCCGGCCGGCGCGTCGCCACTGCAGCTGGTGGACGTCGTCTTCCCGGCCGGTCAACGCGTGTCCTTCGAGACGTCGGAGCGTGACGCCGACATTCATCAGCTGGTCTGGATGATCGATGGCGTCATGGAAATCGGCCACGGCAGCGAGCAGTGGCAGCTGAACCCCGGCGACTGCCTGGCCATGCGGCTGGATGCGCCCATCCGTTTCCACAATCCTGGAACCAAGCCGGCGCGCTACCTTGTTGCGCTCACTGGAGCCCGCCCATGAACGTCCGCGAACTCGATGGCGCCGAGGCGCTGGCCCGTGTGGATGAACTGGCCGAGGTGCTGCGCGATTGCGTCGAGGGTGGCGCGTCGGTGGGGTTCATGCTGCCGCTGGCGACCGGCCGGCCCGAGGCGTTCTGGCGCAAGGTGGCAGCGGGAGTCGCTGCGGGTGAGCGCCATCTCTTCGTCGCCGAAGACGAGGCTGGCCGCATCTGCGGCACGCTGTCCCTTGTCACCGACATGCCGGACAACCAACCTCATCGGGCGGACGTCAGCAAGATGCTGGTTCACCGCCGCATGCGCCGACAAGGCGTCGCCGAGCGGCTGCTGCGGGCGCTGCAGTCGCGAGCGCAAGAACTGGGCAAGACGACGCTGGTGCTCGACACCGTCACGGGCAGCGATGCATCGCGGGTCTACGAAAGAACGGGCTGGCAGCGGGCGGGGGACATTCCGAACTACGCGCTGATGCCGGATGGGGCGCCATGCTCTACAACGTACTACTACCGGGCTCTTTGACGGAGATGGCGCGCTAGGCTGCGAGCGGCTGTGAGTTGTCATCGGTGTCTTGCGGGAGCATTCAATGCAGCATCGCTTCTTAGCGCAGTTCGGCGTCGCACTGTTCATCTGCACGACGGTTCACGCTGACGACGCGCTGATTTCGCAGTCGTTCGATGCCGAGGGGATTGAGCGCGTCGTCTTGAGATCGGCGCACGCAGAACGGGCGAAGGTTGAAACTGCGAACGCGATGCAAATCACGGTCGCTGGTCGTGTCGAGGGCGGTGCTCAGGGCTATCACTCCCCCGATCCGAACTGGAAGGAAACACCCGCATCTCAATGGGGCATGAAGTTCGTTGCCAAGCGCTTTGGCCCGGTCTTGGTGGTGTCCAGCCTGAACGAGATGGGCTACATCCACCATCAGTACGCTATTGAGGCCATCACAGTCACCTTGCCGAAAGATGCGCAGCTCGTTCGAGAGACGCGCACGCTCACCGGTTCCGGTGATCCTGACCTCCGCGACCCTCAGTAGCCGGGTCGCTTTGGGTCAAGCCCTGAACCCGATTCCCCTGCGCTCGCGCACCTCCGGCTTGGCCCGATGCTCAGCCTCCAGCTGAGCCAGGAACTCATCCGGCGTGAAGGCCTCGCCGAGGATCTCGACCTGGTTCCGAACGGCTGCGAAGTCGCCATGCGTCAGGCAGTCCATCGCGGCCAGTCGCACGCGTTGCTCGTCCGTCGGGGCCTCGCCCGCCTCGCGCTCGAACATCGCCATGCGTTGCTCGGCTTTCAGCGCCTTGAAGCGGATCTTGAACGCGAAGCGCCGCAGTGCCGCTTCGTCGAGATCGTCAAACAGATTGGTCGTGCAGATGAAGAGGCCGCTGAAGCGCTCCATGCCGGCCAGCATCTCGTTGACTTCACTGACCTCGTAGTTGCGCTCGGCATGCTTGCGGCTGCGCAAAAAACTGTCGGCTTCGTCGAGCAGCAGCACGGCGCCTTCGGTCTGGGCCGTTTCGAACATGCGGGCCATGTTCTGCTCGGTCTCGCCGACGAACTTGCTGGCGATGTCGCTGGCGCGGCGCACCATCAGCGGCCGGCCCAGGGCCTGGGCGATATGTTCGGCCAGCGCGGTCTTGCCGCTGCCGGGCGGGCCGTAGAAGCAGAGCTGGCCGCTGCCCTTGCGGCGCAGGGCCTCGACGATGCGCGGGATCTCGAAGCGGCTTTCGCAATTCAGCAGACTCAGCGCGTAGCTGGTGACGCAGGGCCGAGCCATGCTGCTGCCATCGTCGCGGCCCAGGGCCTTGTCGGCGTTCAGCAGCTGTCGCTCGATGAGTTTCTCGGCCTCATCTGCACCGCCGGCCAACTGGGCAAAGCGCACTGCGGTGCGGATCTGCGCCGGCGTCAGGCCCGGGCGCTCGGCCAGCTTGGCGATGAAGGTTTCGCTGACGCTGACTTCACCCAGCGCCTTGGACACCAGGCCCTTGCGTGCACCGGGCGGCGGCGACTTCAGCTCCAGGTGGTACTGGAAGCGGCGCCGGAAGGCCGGGTCGATCTGCTCGATGCGGTTGGTCACCCAGATGACGGGCACCGGGTTGGTTTCCAGGATCTGGTTGACCCAGGCCTTGCCGCTGACCGAGTTGCCGACGCCACCTTCGCCGCTGGCGTCCAGCCGGTTGAGCAGCGACGCCGTGTCGCTGGACAAGGGCGGGAACACGTCCTCGACCTCGTCGAACAGCAGGGCCACATTGGCGCTGGCCTTCAGGAAGACCTGGCTGATCTGCAGCGAGCGGTAGCGGTCGCGGCCGGACAGGGAATTGCCGTCGCGATCGGCGTACTCGACCTCGTACAAATCCAGGCCCGCGGCCGCGGCGGCCACCTTGGCCAGCTCCGTCTTGCCCGTCCCCGGGGGGCCGTAGAGCAGCACGTTGACGCCGGTCGCATGCGTGGCGACGGCCTGGCGCAGCAGGCCTTGCAGCAGGCCCAGGTCGTCGCTGACGAACTGGAAATCGCTGGCGCCGAGCATGCTCAGCGTGGCCGGCCGCGTGAACACGGCCATCAGGTCATGCGGGCCCTGGTATTCGCGCATGAGTACCGGCGGCAGCTGGTCGCTGACCTTCATCAGGTCGGCCAGGTCGGTGATGTTGTGCTCCGAGATCAGGTTCTCGACCATGCCGATGCGCTCCAGGCGCGAGCCGGCGCGCAGGGCTTCGGCCACCTCGCGCTCATCGACACCGGCGACGGCGGCAATCGCCGCAAAGGCCTCCTGGGCCGTGTTGACCTTGAACTCGACGAGGGCGCCGCGCAGTTCGCGCTGGTAGCGGGCCAGCGTGCCGTACAGCAGGATGGCGCGCTCGGCCGGGTTGAGCTGCAGCAGCGTGCCCAGTGCGGCGATGTTCTTCTCGACCAGCGTCGACTCGCGCTTGAGCTGGCGGTCCAGGTGCTCGCAGGTGGTGGCGAGCAGGGCCATCATGTCCTTGGGTGCGTCCTTGACGTATTCGTCGAGGTAGAAGAACAGCGTGGCTTCCGAGAACGGGCCGCTCCATTGGCCGAAGCGGTCCAGGAAGGCCTCGTCGCTCAGCGCGTCGTGGCCGCGCCACAGCTCGTTGCCGGCGCAGCGCTGCCCCAGATAGCCGCGCAGCCTCTGCAGCACGCGCGTGGGCCAGACGAGGTGGCGGCCCGTGAAGGACAGCAGGCCGTTGAAGTCGCGGCGCAGATTGAAGCGGCCCGCGTGCCTGACGGTCAGCGTCAGCACGAACTGCGAGCACATGCGGTCCAGCACCGGGGCGCTGTCCAGGCCGGGCGAGGGCAGCACGCGGGCAGATGCCCGGGCGGCTGTCTCAGCGGCGACTCGCTTCACCATTCGATGGACTCCTTGCGCAGCCTGCAACGGCCGGCGCGGACCCATCTTGTATCAGGCTTGGCGGCAGATCAATGCAAGATCGGCCCCCCAAGTGCTCAGTGCATCACGACTGGTTGCTGGCCCATCACGGCATAGCGCTCGATGAAGGCGTCCAGTTCGTCCTCGGAAGGCTCGCCGTCGTCGATGAGGGCCTGCACGCCTTGCTGGAAGGATTCGGCCAGGGCGCCCTCGATGAAGATTTCCTTGCGGGCGAACTTGTCGACGATCTCGAAACCGCCGCGGTTCAGCTGCGGACCGGCTTCCACCGCCTGAAGCTCGGCGTGCGGCACGTCAAACTGGACGACGATGAAGCTGTCGGAGTTGTAGAGCATGTGCATGGAGTTCTCCTCAGGGCTTCAACTGCGGGTGGGGCCGGGCGTTTCAAGCCCCGCTTGGTTCAGATACTGGCAGAACACCCCGCTGTTCGGGTCATCCCATGCGCTGACAACGTGTAGGAAGCGTCAGGAGTTCACGTCGGACAGACGGATCTCGAAACCGCGCGTTTCCGGGTCGCCCTGGCGCAGCCGCACCGGCCAGTAGGCCCGCGCCGGGTCCAGCCACAGCTCGACGCCGGGGTCACGCTCACCCAGCGGCAGGCGGCGCAGATGCAGCATGCCGGCGTCTTCGGGGCCTGGATCCACGGCCTCGAAGGTCCATTCCCGCAGCTCGCCGCGCAGTCCGGCTACCCAGACGCGCCAGCGCCCGCCGGGTGCCGGGGCGGCCTGCACCAGCGCCGCGAGCTGCAGCCACCAGGACAGGCGGTCCTGCGCGCCCTCCGGCAGGTCGAGCTGGGCGGGGCTGGCCGAAAAGCTGACGCGCCGGCCCTCGGCATCGAAGTTGATGGCCTGGCGGTCCTGGCCGCCGCGCTGCAGCGCGAAGCGTTCGGGCGCCAGGCCGGCACTGCCCAGATGGCCCAGGCTTTCCAGCGCCGGCAGGGCGCGCTCGCCGACGCGGCGTGTCAGGCGCAGGCTGTAGCGGCCGTCGGCCTCGGGGCGCCAGTCCAGCAGGGCCTCGCCATCCTGGCCGCCCTGGCGCAGCCGGAAATGCCAAGCGGCCGGGCCGGCCAGCCGCAGCAAGGGTGCATCGAGCGCAGGGGCGGGCGCTTCCACCGCCGGCATGGGAGGCCGGGTGCTGGGGCGGCTTGAGCGCGCCTGGGGCGAGGGCGGGACGGGCAGCGCCGGTTCGGGCAGGGCCGTTGGCG
>NZ_JBFUFR010000008.1:0-215190 GCF_056403315.1 Roseateles sp. P2_H4
AGCGCTCCTTCTTTGGTGACTTTCTTCTGGCGCGTCAGAAGAAAGTTACCCGCCCTCGCGGGGCGGATTCCCGCGGCACTGCACCGGGTCGAAAGGACAGCCGCAAAAGCAACCTCTCCCAGTTCACTTCCCGTACAACACCATCTGCGTACACCTGAACAAGGCCATGGTCTTCCCGGTGTCCTTGTTCGTCACCACCGCATCCCAGATCTGCGTCGTCTTGCCCAGGTGAACCGGCCGGGCCACGCAGGCGATGGTGCCTTCGCGCGCCGTGCCGAGGTGGTTGGACTTCAGCTCGATGGTCGTGAAACCCACTGCGCCCGGCGGCAGGTTGGCGATGCAGCCGTAACCGGCGCAGCTGTCCGCGAGCGTCACGATGCTCCCGGCATGCAGATAGCCGTTGGGCGCCATCAGCTCCTCGCGCACCACCAGCTCCGCCTTGATCTCGGCGGGGTCGGCCTGGGTGAAGACGATGCCCAGATGGCCGGGCAGGTTCTTGGCGCCGAATTGATTGAGTTTGTCGGGTGTGGACATCGCTGATCCTCGAAGTGCGCACGATGCTAAGACAAGAAAAAAGGCCGGCATGAAGCCGGCCTTTTGATTGAACGCGGAGCCGATCAGCTGCGCACCAGCGACGCCTTCAGCATCGAGTTCAGCATGTCCTGCGTCTCGGCCAGATGCGCGCGCGTCTCGACCGACAGGCCCGGCTTGGCCGAGGCCACACGCAGCTCGTTGAGCAACTGGCTGGCATGCCAGCGAGCCATCGAGAAGGCGTCGGCATAGACCGCTGCACCGTTGGTCGCGCGGTTCAGCTGGGCCTGCAGGCGGCGCAGGTATTCGCGCTGCAGGCTGCGGCGCATGCGATCGACCTCGGCGCCGGTCTTGAGCTCGCTGAAGATCGCGCCCTGCAGCGTGCCGTAGACCTCGCTCAGCGACACCGCCCCCTTGCGCTGGGCTTCGGGCAGGTAGGCTCCCTGCTCGATGAGGCGGCGCGCGGTGTTGGGCGACATCAGGCGGTCCAGCACGCGGCCCTGCAATGCGCTGACGCTGTCGGGAATGGACAGCGGCAGGCCGCGGTCCCACTCGTTGTAGTCCAGCGTCTGGGTGACGAGGAACTCGGGCTTGAACTTGAACGAGTCGCTGGACAGCAGGCCTGCCGCAATGAAGCGCAGGGCCTCACGCTGCTGGACGTTGTCGACCGGCTTGAAGGCCGGACCGGTCGTGACACCCGGCACCACGCGCTCGGCATACATGCCGCCGACATACTTGCTGATGTTGTTGGCCGTCATGCCCAGCTGGCGGAAGGACTCGAAGATCGAGCGGCGGCTGCGCAGCGGATCGTCGCCGACGGCGGCCGGGCGCGACTGCACGCGCTCCCACAGCTCCTGGCTGAGCTTCAGGCGCTTCTTGGCGTAGGCCAGCGGGTCGTCGCCGAGATCGCGCTGGTTGGTGCGCGGATCGAAGCCGTCGTAGGGGCCGCCGACGCCCTGGTCGAAGTCGTCGCCATAGGCCAGCTTGGGCTCGGTCGAACGGGCCGCGATCTTGGCCAGCTCGGCCGCCTCCTGGTCGACCGCGATGGGCTTGTAGGCGTACTCGATGGCCCAGTAGTCGTAGGCGCCCAGCGTCGTGTTCGTCAGGCTGGCCTTGGCCTCGCCCTTGAGCGGCAGGTTGTAGGCGTTGTAGTCCATCACCGAGTTGGAGATGCCGTTGGCCTCGGTGAAGGCCTTGTCCTTGAGCTGGGCCTGGGTGACCGTCGTGGAGGATTT
Organism: Roseateles sp. P2_H4; assembly: GCF_056403315.1. Lineage (NCBI taxonomy): Bacteria > Pseudomonadati > Pseudomonadota > Betaproteobacteria > Burkholderiales > Sphaerotilaceae > Roseateles > Roseateles sp. P2_H4. Next base: position 1,767 of record NZ_JBFUFR010000008.1, read on the forward strand.
GAAGTTGTGCTTGAGACCGAGCGTGTGGCCGACCTCGTGCATGACGACGTCCTTGATGACCGCCTGGGCCAGGGCCTCGGCCTCGGGGCCGTTCATGTCCATGCCGTCGCGAAGGGACAGCAGGTCCAGCGCGAAGCCGAGCTCGTTGGCCTGGTCGGCCATGTAGCTGCACTGCTGCTCGGACAGGCGCAGACTGCGCTCGCCCATCCAGCTGCTGGCGGCATGGTCGTGACCATGGAAGCCCACCACGTCGTCCGACGCCAGGCGGCGCGAGCCGCGGCCGAAGACGTCGCTCATGCCGATGTCGGCGTCGAGGATTTCGCCGGTGCGCGGGTCCTTGTTGCTGGGGCCGATGGCGAAGCCCACGTCGGCACCCGTGAACCAGCGGATGGACGCGTGCGTCGAGTCCATATTGTCCCAATCGGCGTCGTCGGGCTGCTGCTTGGCCTGCACGGCGTCCTTGAAGCCGATCTTCTCGAAGGCCTTGTTCCACTCCTCGATGCCGGCCTTGACCGCCTCGCGGTATTTGGTCGGGATGTTCTTGTCCATCCAGTAGACGATGGGCTGCACCGGCTCGGACAGGGCCGCGGCCGGGTCCTTCTTCTCCAGGCGCCAGCGGGCAATCATGTGCACGCGCGGGTTGGCCTTGAGGTCGTCGCCGAAGTCGCTGTAGCTCTCCATGAAATGACCCAGGCGCGGGTCGGCATGGCGCACGGCCGCCGGCGCTTCGGGCAGCGCACGGAAGCTGTAGACGAAGCTGAAGAACATCGAGCGCGGGTCCGGCGTGGCCTGGGGCGGCGTCGGCACGGGCACGGGTGCGGGCACCAGCGACGGCGCCGGGATGCGCGGCGTGGCGAAGTGCACGCGCGAGGTCAGCGTCGAGACCTGGGCATCGGCGCGGGTGGCTTCGATGAAGGAGTTGGCGCGATCGGGCGCGAACGGCAGGCGGTAGGCGAACTCCAGGCGCGTGGAATAGCCGGGGATGTCGCCCAGCAGCAGGTTGCTGGCGTCGATCAGCACCGACTTGCGGTCCGGATGGTCGGCGCTGGCGACCGGCACGCCGCCGATCAGGCTGGGCGAGAAGGCCTGCTCGATGGCGATCTTGCTCGACGGGTTGGCGGTGCGGAACTTGGTGTTCAGCGCGATCAGCTGCACATGGTTGCCGATGCGGCGCCACTCGGCCATCTCGTCACCCAGCATCTGGCTGGCGTAGAGGCCACGCTCGCCGACGGCGTTAGCAACGTTGACGCTGAACAGGAAAGGCTTGTTGAAGGCTTCCTTGGGGATCTCGATCCAGACCTTCTCGTCCTTGCGCCAGATCGGGAACAGGCCGGGCTGCTCCTTGGCGCCCTTGATGACGTCGGCGAAGGGCTTGGGCGCCGTGGGATCCGCCGGCGGGCGGGCGGCGGCGGGGCCGGAGGCGGCGCTGCCGGGTGCGGAGGCGGCGGCAGCGGGCGGGGTCTGGGCTTGGGCGACCGCGGCCAGTGCGAGCAGGACGGCGGTGGCCAGGGCGGTGCGGGGCGTCGGAATCATGGGACAGGTCCGGGATTGCGGAAAGGCAGGCACTGTGGCTGGCGGCGACACTTGCGTCAATCCGATTCCTCCCGCGTCGCGGGTGCACAAAAGTTCACATCAAAACTTCCGTCATGGATCTCACGCATCTGCTCTATTTGCACGGCTTTCGCTCCTCGCCGGCCTCGGCCAAGGCGCGCCGCATGGCAGCCTGGGCGGCCGAGCAGCCCGGTCTCGTCTTCGCCGCCCCGCAGCTGCCGCCCTCCCCGCTCGAAGCCATGGAAATCGTGGCCGGCCTCATTGAAGGCTGGCCGGCCGAGGGCGCCGCCGTCATCGGCAGCTCGCTGGGCGGTTTCTATGCCACCTTTGTCGCGGAGCAGCCCGCCCATCGCGCCTGGCGCGTCGCCGTGCTCAACCCCGCCGTCGACCCGGCGCGCGATCTCGCCCGCCACATCGGCACACTGACGGCCTGGCATGACCCGCAGCTGCAGTTCGAGTTCACGGCCCAGCATGTGGCCGAGCTGGCCGCCTTGACGCCGCCGGCACGGCTGACGAAGCCGCTGCGCTATTACGCGCTGATCGCCAAGGGCGACGAGCTGCTGGACTGGCGCGAGATGCTGGCCCGTTATGCCGGCTGTGACGGCGAGGTGCTGGAGGGCAGCGACCATGGTCTGACAGACTTCGACGACCATCTCCAACCCCTGACGGAATTCCTGACGAAGAGCCAACGATGAAACTCCAGAACAAGGTCTGCATCATCACGGGCGCGGCCCAGGGCATCGGCCTGGCCACCGCGCTGAAATTCGCCCGCGAGGGCGCCACGGTCATCGCCTGCGACCTGCGCCCGGAAGGCGTGCAGGCCGCCGTCCAGGCCTGCGAGAAGCTCGGCGCCACGGCCCAGGGCCACACCGTCGACGTGGCCGACCGCGTGTCGGTCGACCTGATGGTGGCGGCCGTGCTGGAAGACTTCGGCCGCATCGACGTGCTGGTGAACAACGCCGGCATCACCAAGGATGCCCGCCTGCAGAAGATGACGCTGCTGCAGTTCGACGCCGTCATCGACGTCAACCTGCGCGGCGTCTTCCACTGCGCCCAGGCCGTGGCCGACACCATGGTGGCGCAAGGCTCGGGCGTCATCCTCAATGCCTCGTCGGTCGTCGGCATCTATGGCAATTTCGGCCAGACCAACTATGCGGCCGCGAAATTCGGCGTCATCGGCTTCACCAAGACCTGGAGCCGTGAGCTGGGGCCCAAGGGCATCCGCGTGAATGCCGTCGCCCCGGGCTTCATCGACACGCCCATCCTCGGCACCATTCCCGACAAGGTGCTGGACGAGATGCGCGCCCATGTGCCGCTCAAGCGCCTGGGCAAGCCCGAGGAGATCGCCAACGTCTACGCCTTCCTGGCGAGCGACGAGGCCAGCTACGTCAATGGCGCGGTCATCGAGGTGTCCGGCGGCATGACGGTCTGAGGCCGGGCGTCAGGGCGCGGCGGGCGCGCAAAGCGCCTCGTAGGTCTTGGCGCCACGCGCATAGAGGTCGGTCAGCGGGCGGTCTCGTTCCGTGAATGCCGGGGACGCGAAGCTCCAGGAGGCATCGCGGCCCGACCAGTCCACGCCGCCCAGCTCCAGCAGCGAGGCGAAGACGTTCACATGGCTGACGCGGCGCGCGGTGTTGGCCTGCACGGCCGCAAACCGCTGGGCGTGGCGCTCGCGGTAGGCGGCATTGCCCCAGACCAGCAGGGGCACCTTGAGGTCATGGCAGGTGGGCGTCGGGCGCGCATGCATGAAAGCGGCGCTCTCATCGTCGAGAAGATTGTCGCCATGGTCGGAGGTGTAGAGCAGCACGACGGGCCGGGATTCGGCCTCCAGCAGAGCGATGGTGCGCTCCATGAAGCGGTCCAGCTCGACGACGGTGTTGTCGTAGGAATTGACGGCCTCGGCTCGATGGGCCAGGTCGGGCTGGCCGCTGACACCGGCTTCGGTCAGCGTCGGGCGAAAGCGATGCGAGGCCGCGGTGTAGCGTTCGTCGTAGTGGAAGTGGCTGCCCATCATGTGCAGCACCACGAACTGCCGCGGCCCGGCCTGGTGGTTGAAGGCCACCATCAGCGGCAGCAGGCTCATGTCCTTGCGGAAGTATTTGTCCTGGCCGTTCTCGGAATGGTCCACCACGTCCGCCTCGCGGCTCAGCTTCGACGGCTCCTGGTTCGAGAGCCAGGCGGTGCGGAATCCCGCCTCGGCGAAGGTCTGCACCAGCGTCGCCGCGCCCGCGGCAGACTCCTGCGTGACGATGCGGGGCACGGCACCCTCGGTCCATTGGGCGGTCGAAGCCACGTCGCGAAAAATCGCGAACTCGGACGCATGCGCCATCAGCCACGGCGTGGTGGGCCGCTCGTAGCCGTACAGGCCCAGGTGGTCGCGCCTGACGCTTTCGCCAACCACCAGCACCACCAGCAGCGGGCCGTCGTCGCCGCTGCGGCCCGACACGCTCGCCCGCGTATCCAGCTGTCGCTGCCTGTCCCAGCTGTGCTCGGCCGACAGCGCCAGGTTCACCGGAAACACCAGCTTGGCCGTCTGCAGATCAAACAGCGGCGGCCACGGCAGCCACTGAACCAGAACCTGCTGTCCCAGCATGCCGGCCATGGCGTAGGTCAGCAGCGCAGCCAGCAGCGGCCTGCGCCACGGCCAGCGGGCCTCGCGGCCGATGCTGAGTGCGATCACAGCGTAGACCGCCCCCAGCACCGGCACCCAGCACAGCTTCCAGCCAAAGGAGGCCACCATCTGCACCGAGTCCTGCCAACGCGTGTTCAGCGCGGCGGACATCAGCACGTCCCCGGGCACGCTGCGGTAGTAGTGGCAAAGATAGAGATAGGCCGGGATCAGGGGCGCCAGCGGCAGCCACAGCAGGAAATAACTGCGCCAGCGCGGCAGCAGGCACAGCGGCACGGCCAGCACGAACAGCGACAGCAGCACGACGGACAGCGCCTCGAGGCCGTCCAGCCCTTCCGCCAGCCACGGTGTGGCCAGGCCCGGCAACCACAGAAAGCCAAGCAGCAGCAGGATCTTGAAGCGGTCGGTCATCGGCAATCGGCAGCGGCGAAGGCGGCGCATGATATCGATGGCCTGCGGGGACTCCGGCCGGGCGGGCCGTCACTATCAATGACAATGCGCCCCTATGTTTGCGCTGTTTGATGACGCCGGGAAATTTCTCGCCGGCCGGGTGATGTCGGAGGCCGATGCCTCGCTGCAGGTCGAGCTGGACTCGGGCAAGCGGGTCAAGGTCAAGTCCGCCAATGTGCTGCTGAAGTTCGAGAAGCCGGCGCCTGCTGCGTTGCTGGCCGAAGCGCGCACGCTCGCCGACGACATCGACCTCGACCTGGCCTGGGAGTTCGCCCCCGAGGGCGAGTTCGGCTTTGCCGACCTGGCCCGCGACTATTTCGACGCCAAGGCCGGCACCGTGCAGCAGGCCGCCGCGCTGTTCCGCCTCTACGACGCGCCCCACTATTTCCGCCGCGCCGGCAAGGGTCAGTTCAAGAAGGCCCCCGAGGAGACGGTGAAGGCCGCCCTGCTGGGCATCGAGCGCAAGCGCCAGCAGGCCTTGCAGATCGAGGCCTGGGCCGAGGAGCTGGTGAAGGGCGCCTGCCCCCAGCCCATCCAGGACCAGATCTACAAGATCCTCTTCAAGCCCGACAAGAACGGCCCCGAATACAAGGCGGTGGTCGACGCGGCCAAGCGCTCGCACAAGGCGCCGCTGGACCTGCTGCAGCAGGCCGGCGCCATCACCAGCGCCTATCAGTTCCACTGGAAGCGCTTCCTGTTCGAGAACTTCCCCAAGGGCGTGGGCTTCCCTCAGCTCTCGGCGCCGGAGATCAAGGACGAATTGGCCCTGTCCACCGCGCAGGCCTTCTCCATCGACGATTCGCAGACGACCGAGATCGACGATGCGCTGTCGGTGCAGGGCCTGGGCACGGGCACCGTCACCTTCGGCGTGCACATCGCCGCCCCCGGCCTGGCCATCACGCCGGATTCGGCCGTCGACAAGGTCGCCCGCGAGCGCCTGTCCACCGTCTACATGCCGGGCTGGAAGCTGACCATGCTGCCCGACGAGGTCGTGCAGGCTTACACGCTGATCGAGGGCCGCGACTGCCCGGCCGTGTCCATCTATTTCACGATGGACGAGGCGAGCTTCGAGATCAAGGCGCGCGAGACCCGGCTGGAGCGCGTGCACATCGCCGCCAACCTGCGCCACGACAAGCTGGACGGCATCGTCACCGACGCAACGCTGTCGGGCGAGGCGCCGGCCGACTACGCCTTCGCGCCCGAGCTGGCCTTCACGTGGCGCCTGGCCAAGCACCTCAAGGCCCAGCGCGAGGTCGTGCGCGGCAAGCCCGAGAACTTCAACCGGCCCGACTACAACTTCCGCCTCGCCGGCGAGCGCTCGGAAGCGCCCAATGGCAGCGAGTCCGTCGAGATCGGCGTGCGCGCCCGCGGCAGCTCGCTGGACCTCATCGTGGCCGAGGCCATGATCCTGGCCAACTCCGCCTGGGGCGGCTGGCTGGCCGAACTGGGCCTGCCCGGCATCTACCGCAGCCAGGCCAGCCTGGCGCCCGGCATCAAGGTGCGCATGGGCGTCAAGGCCCTGCCGCATGCCGGCATGGGCGTGGCGCAATACACCTGGGCAACGTCGCCGCTGCGCCGCTACGTGGACCTCGTCAACCAGTGGCAGATCATTGCCTGCGCCCGCCACGGCCGCACCGCCGCCTTGGCCGCGCCCTTCAAGCCCAAGGATGCGCAGCTCTTCTCCATCATCTCGGGCTTCGAGTCCGCCTACATGGCCTACAACGGTTTCCAGAACGGCATCGAACGTTTCTGGACGCTGCGCTGGCTGCAGCAGACTGGCACGACCGAGCTGACCGCCGCCGTCATGAAGGACGGCCTGGTGCGCGCCGACGACCTGCCCCTGGTCTTCAGGGCCCTGGGCTGCGAGAACCTGCCGCGCGGCAGCCATGTGAAGGTGCGCATCACCGGCCTGGACGAAATGACGCTGGACGTGCATGCCACGCTGATCGAGCGCCTGGACGAGGCGGCTGCGGCCGACGAATCGGAAGGCGACGACGAGGAACTCGAGGCCGCGGCGGCGCCGCTGACCTTGGCCATCGACCTGAACGACGGCAGCAGCGAAACCGAACCCGCAGAAGCGGCCGCGTCGAACTGAAGATGCGCAAGCTGAGCACGCTGCAGATCGCGCTCGCGTTTTCGCTCGGCGTGCATGCCGCGCTGCTGAGCCTGCGCATCGCCGCACCCGAGGCCTTCAACCGCATCTTCCAGGACACGCCGCTGGAGGTCGTGCTCGTCAACACGCGCTCCAACGAGGTGCCGGTCAAGGCCGCCGCGCTGGCCCAGGCCAATCTGGCCGGCGGCGGCAATACGGAGGTTGGCCGCGCCACGTCGCCGCTGCCGCCCGCGCGCCAGAACGAGGCTGGCAACGCGGCCGAATCGCAGAGCTCGCAGATCGCCCAGTTGCAGCAGCAGCAGCAGCAATTGCTGGCGCAGATGCGCCGCGATCTGGCGCTGCTGCCACCGCCCGACCCGCGCCGCGAGAAGACCGATGCCGCCGAACGCGCCCTGGCCGAGAAACGCCGCCAGCTCGTCGACCAGCTCGCCGAGATCGAGAAGCGCGTCAACGAGGAAAGCGCCCGGCCGCGCAAGCGCTATGTCAGCCCGGCCACGCGCGAGGTCGTCTATGCGCAGTACTACGACGGCCTGCGCCGCCGCATCGAGGAGCGCGGCACGCGTGATTTCCCTGAATCCCGCGGCAAGAAACTCTACGGCGAGCTGACGATGAACATCCACATCGACCACAAGGGCCGCGTCATCGAGACCGAGATCGTCGCCTCCAGCGGCAACCCGACGCTGGACCGCCGCGCCGTCGCCATCGTGCAGGCGGCCTCGCCCTTCGGCAACTTCACCAAGGAGATGCTGCGTGGCGCGGAAGTGCTGGTCATCACCTCGCGCTTCAAGTTCACGCGGGACGAGAACCTGGAAACGACTTTGCAAGGGCAGCCGCAATGAAGGATCAGTACGCCGTCGTCGGCAACCCGGTGGAGCACAGCCGCTCGCCGGCCATCCACGCGATGTTTGCCGAGCAGATGGGCCAGTCGCTGAGCTACGAGCGCCTGCTCGCGCCGCTGGACGGCTTCGAGGCGACGCTGCGTGCCTTTGCGGCGGCCGGCGCCAAGGGCTGCAACATCACGGTGCCCTTCAAGTTCGACGCCTTTGCGCTGGCCACCGAGCACACCGAACGCGCCGCACGGGCCGGCGCCGTCAATGCGCTGCGCTTTGACGAAGGCGGCTGGGTGGGCGACAACACCGACGGCGCGGGCCTGGTCAACGACATCCAGCGCAATGCCCGCCGCCCGCTCGAAGGCCTGCAGCTGCTGCTGGTCGGTGCCGGCGGCGCGGCGGCCGGCGTGCTGGGCAGCCTGATCGCCGCCCGGCCGGCGCACATCACCATCGTCAACCGCTCGCTCGACAAGGCCCTGGCCCTGGTAACCAGCCATGCCGACCTGGGCGTCCCGCTGAAGGCAGCCACGCTGGCCGACGCGCCCGCGGGCCAGGACATCGTCGTCAATGCCACCAGCACCAGCCTGGCCGGCGCGGCCTCGCCCGTGGACGCCCGCGTGCTCAAGCCCGGCGCCCTGGCCCTGGACATGATGTATGGCCCCAAGGCCCAGGGCTTTCTCGACTGGGCCGCCGCCCACGGCGCCGAACCGCGCGACGGCCTGGGCATGCTCATCGAGCAGGCCGCCGAGGCCTTCTTCTTCTGGCGCGGCCTGCGCCCCGACACCGCGCCGGTGCTCACCGCGCTGAGGTCTTCGCTGTGATCCGGCACATCGGCCGCCTGGTCGCCGTGCTGGCGCTGGCGGTGCTGTGCCTGCAGCTGTGGTTTGCGGGCCGCATCCTGCTGATGCGCTTTGTCGCGCCGCAGTCGACCAGCTTCCAGCGCAGCGAGGCGGTGCGCCTGCTGAAGGAGAAGCAGCAGGTCGCCTGGAGCCAGCAATGGGTGGACGACGCCCAGCTGGCCAGCACGCTCAAGCGCGCCGTCATCGCCAGCGAGGACGATTCCTTTGCCGAGCATGGCGGCGTCGATTGGGACGCCCTCAAGGGCGCCTGGAAGAAGAACGAGAAGGCGCAGGCCCGCGCCGAGGCGCGCGGCAAACCCACCGCCAAGGTCATCGGCGGCTCGACCATCACGCAGCAACTGGCCAAGAACCTCTTCCTGTCGGGCGAACGCACGCTGCTGCGCAAGGGCCAGGAGCTGATCCTGACCTTGATGCTGGAAGGCCTGCTGGACAAGCGCCGCATCCTGGAGATCTATCTGAACAGTGTCGAGTGGGGTGAGGGCCTGTTCGGCGCCCAGGCCGCGGCACGCCACTATTTCCACACCGACGCGGCCCGGCTGGGCGCCTTCGAGGCGGCGCGGCTGGCGGTGATGCTGCCGGCGCCCAAGCGCTTCGAGCGCCAACCGGGGTCGGCCTATGTGATGGGTCGGGCCGGCATCATCACCAGCCGCATGAACAGCGCCCAGCTTCCATGAGCGATACAGAGGAAATTGCCGCCGTCGCCGCCCGACTCATCGTCGACGAAGGCATGGACTGGGGACCCGCCAAGCAGCGCGCCGCGCGTGACCTGGGCGCGCCACGCGCCGCCCTGCCCGGCAATGACGAGGTCGAGGATGCCGTGCGCGAGCACATCGCCATCTTCCATGCCGACACCCAGCCCGGCGAACTGCGCGCCCTGCGCGAACTGGCTGCGCAGTGGATGACGCGGCTGGCGGAGTTCCGCCCCCATCTGACCGGCGCCGTCTGGCGCGGCACGGCCACCCGTCTGTCCAACGTCCATCTGCAGCTGTATTGCGATGACAGCAAGGCCGCCGAGATCGCGCTGCTGGATCGCGGCATCAACTTCGACGTGGCAGAGACGACGGCGGGCCGCGGGCGGCAGGTCGACATGCTCATCCTCGACGCGCCCTGCGCCGCCCTGGGCGAGCGAGTGACGTTGTGCCTGACCATCCTGGACTTCGACGATCTGCGCGGCGCCCTCAAGCCCGATGCACGCGGCCTGACCGAGCGCGGTGACCTCGGTGCGCTGCAGAACCTGCTGGATGCCCCCGAATGAGCCCGATCACCCGACGCATCCTCCTGACCAGCGCCGGCCTCGGCGCCGCCACGCTGGGCGCCTCCTTCGCCTGGCGCAAGCTGAACCCACCCCAGTCCTCGGCCCTCGCCCAGGCCTTCTGGGCGCGCCGCTTCCCTGGCCTGGACGGCCAGGAGGTGGACGTCGCCCGCTGGCGCGGCCAGCCCCTGCTCGTCAATTTCTGGGCGACCTGGTGCCCGCCCTGCGTCAAGGAACTGCCCGAGATCAACCAGTTCTATAAAGAAGCCAAGGGCAAGGGCTGGCAGGTGCTGGGGCTGGCGGTGGACCAACTGGACCCGGTCAAGGCCTTTCTGCAGAAGACGCCGCTGGACTTCGCTGTCGCGCTGGCCGGTCCGGAAGGCCTGGGCTTGGTGCGCGAGCTCGGCAATCCGGCCGGCGGCCTGCCTTTTTCGGTGGTCTTCGACGAAACTGGCGAGATCAGCTGGCGCCGTCTGGGCGTCAGCCGCCTCGAAGAGCTGCGCCAGCTGGCGAAAAGCTGAGCCACCCCGAGAATTTCCCTATCCAGCGGGAAATCGGCGGCAAAACGCGTAAAGTTCGCCCTTCCTCAATTTAGTGGCCGCTCTCTAGACCCTCGGGCCTGGCAGCTGCCACGTGTTTGATGCAAGTTCTTGTCCTGCATGGCCCCAACCTCAACCTGCTTGGCACCCGCGAGCCCGAGGTCTACGGCGCGCAGACTCTGGCGCAGATCGACGCTGAACTCGGCGCGATCGCCTCAGAAGCCGGCGCCACGCTGAGCAGCTTCCAGAGCAACCACGAAGGTGCTCTGGTCGACCGCATCCAGGCCGCGCGCACCGACGGCACTCACTTCATCATCATCAATCCGGCCGCCTACACCCACACCAGCGTCGCCATCCGCGACGCGCTGGCGGCCGTGGCCCTGCCCTTCATCGAAGTTCATTTGTCCAATATCCACCGCCGCGAGGCCTTCCGCCATCACAGCTATATGAGTGAACTGGCGGTGGGCGTCATCTGCGGCCTCGGCGCGAACGGCTACCGCCTCGCGCTGCGCCACGTCCTCGAATCGTTGGAAGCCGGCGCCTGACCTCCGGTCTCGCGCCGCCTTTTCCCTTTCTCCCACAACAACAACACCGCCTGGAGCCAAGATGGACCTTCGCAAGCTCAAAACCCTGATCGACCTGGTTTCGGAATCCAATATTTCCGAACTGGAAATCACCGAGGCCGACGGCAAGGTCCGCATCGTCAAGGCTGACCCGGCCGCCGCCGTCGCCATGCAGCCGGTCTATGCCGCCGCCCCGGCGCCGGTCGCCCATGCGCCGGCCCAGGTCGCCGCGCCCGTGGCCGCCGCCGTTCCGGCCGCGCCCGTCGAAACCGGCCACATCGTCAAGTCGCCCATGGTCGGCACCTTCTACCGTGCCTCCAGCCCCAACGCCAAGCCGTTCGCCGACGTCGGCCAGCAGGTCAAGGAAGGCGAGGCCATCTGCATCATCGAGGCAATGAAGATCATGAACGAGATCGAGGCCGACAAGACCGGCACGATCACCAAGGTGATGTGCGAGAACGGCCAGGCCGTCGAGTTCGGACAACCGCTGTTCGTGATCGAGTGAGGCCACTCGATGTTTAAGAAGGTTCTTATTGCGAATCGCGGAGAGATCGCTCTGCGCATTCAACGAGCGTGCCGAGAACTCGGCATCAAGTCCGTCGTCGTCTACTCCGAGGCCGACCGCGACGCCAAATATGTGCGCCTGGCCGACGAGGCCGTCTGCATCGGCCCCGCACCCTCGGCCCAGAGCTACCTCAGCATGCCGGCCATCATCGCGACGGCCGAGGTGACCGACGCCGAGGCCATCCACCCCGGCTACGGCTTCCTGAGCGAGAACGCCGACTTTGCCGAGCGCGTCGAGCGCAGCGGCTTCACCTTCATCGGCCCGACGCCCGAGTCCATCCGCATGATGGGCGACAAGGTCTCGGCCAAGCAGGCCATGATCCGCGCCGGCGTGCCCTGCGTGCCCGGCTCCGAGGGCGCCCTGCCCGAGGACCCCAAGGAGATCATCAAGATCRCCCGCTCGGTGGGCTACCCGGTCATCATCAAGGCGGCCGGCGGCGGCGGCGGGCGCGGCATGCGTGTCGTGCACACCGAAGCGGCCCTGGTGCACGCGGTGCAGACGACGCGCGCCGAAGCGGGTGCCGCCTTCGGCAACCCCGAGGTCTACATGGAGAAGTTCCTCGAGAACCCGCGCCATGTGGAGATCCAGATCCTCGCCGACACCTTCAAGAACGCCGTCTGGCTGGGCGAACGCGACTGCTCCATGCAGCGCCGCCACCAGAAGATCATCGAGGAAGCGCCGGCGCCCGGCATCCCGCGTCGCAACATCGAGAAGGTGGGTGACCGCTGCGCGGCCGCCTGCAAGAAGATGGGCTACCGCGGCGCCGGCACCTTCGAATTCCTCTACGAAAACGGCGAGTTCTTCTTTATCGAGATGAACACGCGCGTGCAGGTGGAGCATCCGGTCACGGAGATGGTCACCGGCATCGACATCGTGCAGCAGCAGATCAAGATCGCCGCCGGCGAGAAGCTGCCGTTCACGCAGCGCCAGATCGAGATGCGCGGCCATGCCATCGAGTGCCGCATCAACGCGGAAGACCCGGTCAAGTTCGTGCCGTCGCCTGGTCGCATCACGATGTGGCACGCCCCCGGCGGCCCCGGCGTGCGCGTGGACTCGCATGCCTACACGAACTACTTCGTGCCGCCCAACTACGACTCCATGATCGGCAAGATCATCGTCCACGGCGACACACGCGAGCAGGCCCTGGCCCGCATGCGCATCGCGCTGAGCGAGACGGTGGTCGAAGGCATCCAGACCAACATCCCGCTGCACCGCGAGCTGATGGCGGACGCCAAGTTCATCGAGGGTGGCACCAGCATCCATTACCTGGAAGGCTGGATGGCTGCTCATAAACGATGAGCCCAGGGCGGGTCTCGGCAGTCGCGGGACAATAGGCGCATGAGTCATTTGTTTGAACTTGCGCTGGTGTGCCGCGAGGCCGATGTCGAGATCGTCAGCGATGCGCTGATGGAGATCGACGCGCTCGCCGTCTCCGTGGAGGACGCCGACGCAGACACCGACGCCGAACACGCCCTGTTCGGCGAGCCCGGCATGCCGGCGCCCAAGGCCGGCTGGGAACGATCGGTCGTGAAGGCGCTGTTTCCCAGCGAGCCCGACGCTACCGAAGCTGCCACGCTGATCCTGGCCCAGGAGTGGGCCGCGGACGTGCATGTGCAGGCCATCCAGGCCGTGCCCGAGCAGGACTGGGTGCGCCTCACGCAAAGCCAGTTCGCACCCGTGGAGATCACGCCCGAGTTCTGGATCGTGCCCAGCTGGCACGAGGCGCCGCCGCAGGCCCAGCGCGTCATGCGCCTGGACCCGGGCCTGGCCTTCGGCACCGGCACGCATCCGACGACGCGCATGTGCCTGCGCTGGATCGCGACCCACGTTCAAGCTTGGACTCGCGTGCTGGATTACGGCTGCGGCTCCGGCATCCTCGCCATCGGCGCGGCCCTGCATGACGCCCGCGACATCGACGCGGTCGACATCGACCCGGCCGCCATCACCTCCTCGCGCGACAACGCGACGGCGAACAACGTCAAGCTCAATCCCGGCCTGCCTGAACTGGCCCAGGGCGAGTACCCGCTGGTCATCGCCAACATCCTGGCCACGCCGCTGAAGCTGCTGGCCCCGCTGCTCTGCGCCCATGTCGCGCCGGGTGGCGACCTGATCCTGGCCGGCATCCTCAGCCGCCAGGCCGACGAGCTGAAGGCAGCCTATGCGCCCTGGTTGAAGCTCGAAGTCACGGACGAAGAAGATGGCTGGATCCTGATGACGGCCCGGCGCCCGGCATGAGCCTCGCGACGCGCTGCACCGCCTGCGGCACGATCTTCAGGATCGTCGAGGACCAGCTGCGCGTCTCCGACGGCTGGGTGCGCTGCGGCCGCTGCGCCGAGATCTTCGACGCCCGCGAACTGCTGTTCGACATCGAGCGCGACGCGCCGCCACCATGGCCGGCGCAATACGCACCCGCCGCCATGGCGCCTGAACCGGAGCCGCTGCCACCGCCCCCGCCGCCTGCTGCGCCACCACCACCGGCCTACACACCGCCGCCGGATTGGATGCCGCCGCCCGAACCCGAGCCGCGCGCCGAGGCCCTGCCCACCGGCTGGCCTTCCGAGTTCGGCAGGAACGAGTCCAGGCCGGAGCCCCGTTGGGTGGAGGATGACCGGGTCGCCGAGGCGGCTGTCGAACCCGCACCCATGGTGGCCCGTGATGCCGAGCCCGAACCGTCCATGGCCGAGATGGCGCCCATCACCGCAGAGCCCGCCGAGCGGCCCGGCAAGCCTGCGAAGCCGGCCAAGGCAGTCAAGCCAGCCAAGGCGCCCAAGACGGCCAAGGCCCAACCCGGGGTGCCCGAGTTCATGCGCCAGGCCGAGAGCAGCGCGCGCTGGAATCGCCCGGCCGTGCGCGTGGCGCTCGTCGCCGTTTCCCTGTTGCTTGCCTTGCTGCTGGGCCTGCAGGTCACGCTGCACTTCCGCGACGCCATCGCGGCGCTGCACGCACCCCTGCGTGAACCCCTGCGGGCGCTTTGCGGCATTGCCAGTTGCGAGGTCAAGCCGTGGCGCCGCATCGAGGCGCTCAGCATCGATGCCACGTCGCTCAGTCCGGTGGGCACCGGCAGCTACAAGCTCAGCCTGTCGCTGCGCAACAAGACCGGCGTCGACGTCGCAGCGCCCTGGGTGGAGCTGAGCCTCAGCGACGCCAACGGCGTGCCGTTCGCGCGCCGTGTGCTCGGCCCGGAGACCTTGACGCCCGCGTTGACCCAGGTCAATGCCGAGTCCGAACAGGCGCTGAGCCTGGTGTTCGGCACGGGCGGGCAAAAGGTCAGCGGCTACAGCGTCAACATCTTCTACCCCTGAGCGCGGCAGCGTCCGACACCGCAGTCATCGCGGGGTCTTGATCTTCATCGCCGCGCCAATGGGAAAGACGCAGAGCCCCGTGCGAGTCCTCGAGACTTGAGCGCTTCGGCCAACGTCATGCGTCAGTCGGGGCACGCTGTCGTGCTGCGGGGAGAGAGGCCGGGAGTCTGCGCCCGGGATCAAAGTTAGGCCCTCGCAGCGGCAACAGCTGTAGGACCAGGCCGCATCGCCGGCAAGAGGCGTCAGCAGATGCATCCGCGCCCACTTGCACGAGTGCGCCGGCAATAAAAAAACCCGGCACCGAAAATTCGGTGCCGGGTGTCTGATTCGCCGGGATCCGGGTGGACAAGCCACCCGGAGACGAGTCAGCGGATCGCCTGATTAGGGCTTGTTGCCGGTCGGGAAGGGCCAGGCAGCTTGCGGGCTCAGCGCGGTCTTGGCCGCAGGAGCGGTCGCAGCAGCGGCAGGCTTGGCAGCAGGGGCAGGCTTGGCGGCAGCCTTCTTCGGAGCAGCGGCCTTCTTGGCAGCAGGCTTCGCAGCGGGCTTGGCGGCAGGCTTGGCAGCAGCCTTCTTGGGAGCAGCAGCCTTCTTGGCCGGAGCAGCCTTCTTGGGAGCAGCAGCCTTCTTGGCGGGTGCAGCCTTCTTCGGTGCGGCCTTCTTGGCAGCAGCCTTCTTAGGAGCTGCAGCCTTCTTGGCCRGAGCGGCCTTCTTCGCCGGAGCAGCCTTCTTGGCCGGAGCGGCCTTCTTTGCCGGAGCAGCCTTCTTGGCCGGAGCGGCCTTCTTTGCCGGAGCGGCCTTCTTTGCCGGAGCAGCCTTCTTGGCCGGAGCGGCCTTCTTGGCCGGAGCGGCCTTCTTGGCCGGAGCGGCCTTCTTGGCCGGAGCGGCCTTCTTCGCCGGAGCAGCCTTCTTGGCCGGAGCGGCCTTCTTGGCCGGAGCGGCCTTCTTCGGTGCGGCCTTAGCCGGGGTCTTCGCAGTTGCCATGGTTTTCTCCTTGATCAAGTGGAAAAGTCACCGTCCCGCACGGACCGGTCCGTGCAGATACGGTTATTCACCGTCCGAGAGTCGCTCAGGAGGAACGCCTCGGTACGGTGAATCGGATCGCCATGCAGCCCCGCCACCWCAAGGGTGCTGATGCGGGTTTCGCTCGGTGACTGCATTGGCCAGGTCTTGATCTTGTGATGGCTGAGACTTCAGTCCCAGCTCAGGGCCCCGCCTGATTGGTACTCGATGACACGGGTCTCGAAGAAGTTGCGTTCCTTCTTCAAGTCGATCATCTCGCTCATCCAGGGGAAGGGATTTTCTTCGTTAGGGAACAGGGCTTCAAGGCCGATCTGCACCGCGCGACGATTCGCGATGAAGCGCAGATAGCCCTTGAACATCGAGGCGTTGAGGCCCAGCACGCCACGCGGCATGGTGTCCTCGGCGTAGCGATATTCCAGCTCGACGGCCTTCAGGAACAGCGCCTTGATCTCGGCCTTGAACTCGGCCGTCCAGAGGTGCGGGTTCTCAAGCTTGATCTGGTTGATCAGGTCGATGCCGAAATTGCAGTGCATGGACTCGTCGCGCAGGATGTACTGGTACTGCTCTGCCGCACCGGTCATCTTGTTCTGGCGGCCCATCGCCAGGATCTGCGTGAAGCCGACGTAGAAGAACATGCCTTCCATCAGGCAGGCGAAGACGATCAGGCTCTTCAGCAGCGTCTGGTCGGTCTCGGGCGTGCCGGTGTTGAAGTTCGGGTCCATGATCGCGCCGATGAAGGGGATCAGGAACTCGTCCTTGTCACGGATGGACTGGACTTCGTTGTAGGCGTTGAAGATCTCGCTCTCGTCGAGACCGAGCGACTCCACGATGTACTGGTAGGCGTGCGTGTGGATCGCTTCTTCGAAGGCCTGGCGCAGCAGGAACTGACGGGCCTCCGGCGCCGTGATGTGGCGGTAGGTGCCCAGCACGATGTTGTTGGCGGCCAGCGAGTCGGCGGTGACGAAGAAGCCGAGGTTGCGCTTGATGATGCGGCGCTCGTCTTCGGTCAGGCCGTTGGGATCCTTCCAGAGCGCGATGTCGCGGCTCATGTTCACTTCCTGCGGCATCCAGTGGTTGGCGCAGGTGGCGAGGTACTTCTCCCAGGCCCACTTGTACTTGAACGGCACCAACTGGTTGACGTCGGTCTGGCCGTTGATGATGCGCTTGTCGGCGGCACGCACGCGACGCGCGGTCGTGGGTTCACCGGACAGCTGGGGAGCGGGGATGGAGATGCTGGCGGCTTCGCGCGACGCTGTCGCCGAAGGCATGGCCGCGAGAGGCTTCGCGGTGTGGGTATCAGTGGACTTCAGGTCTTCGTCCCAATCCAGCATGGTGTGCTTCCTATCACTTCTAATTATCGGCAGTGCTTGTGCAAATCAACAAGAACTAGCTGCGGCTATTTGCATCATTCGCGCAAAGTTTGTTGCGCGTGGGCATCGAAAACAGGAGGTGCGCACTTGTCTATACAAGTACACACCTCCACTTCGACTTACTGGCAGGCCTCGCAGCCGGGGTCGTCGATGGCGCAGAACTTCATGTCGGTGGCCGGCAGTTCGGGCTCGACGACAGCGATCGGTGCAGCCGCAGCAGCCATCACCGGCGCCGCGCTGGACGACACCGAGTTGAGCTGGCCCGAGCGCGTGACCGTGCTCTTCTCGGCCTGTGTCGCGCTGATGGTGCGCAGGTAGTAGGTCGTCTTCAGGCCGCGCTGCCACGCCAGCTTGTAGGTCTCGTCGAGCTTCTTGCCCGATGCGCCGGCCATGTAGATGTTCAGGCTCTGCGCCTGGTCGATCCACTTCTGGCGGCGCGAGCCGGCTTCGATCAGCCACACGGTGTCGACCTCGAAGGCCGTCGCGTACAGCGCCTTGATGTCCTCGGGCACGCGGTCGATGCGGCGCAGCGAGCCGTCGAAGTGCTTGAGGTCCATGACCATCACGTCGTCCCACAGGCCCAGGGCCTTCAGGTCACGCACCAGCGATTCGTTGATGACGGTGAACTCGCCGGACAGGTTGGACTTGACCGACAGATTGCCGAAGCAGGGTTCGATCGACGCGTCGACGCCAATGATGTTGGAGATGGTGGCCGTCGGCGCGATGGCGATGCAGTTGCTGTTGCGCATGCCGAAGGTGGCGATGCGGCCGCGCAGCGAATCCCAGTCCAGCGTCGTCGAGCGGTCCACGTCGACGTAGCCGCCGCGGGCTTCGGCCAGCAGGTCGAGCGAGTCGATCGGCAGGATGCCGCGGTCCCACAGCGAGCCCTTGTACGAGGAATAGCGGCCGCGCTCTTCGGCCATCTCGGTCGAGGCCCAGTAGGCGTGGTAGCAGACGGCTTCCATCGAGCGGTCGGCGAACTCGACGGCAGCGTGGCTGGCGTAGGGCGTGCGCAGTTGATACAGCGCGTCCTGGAAGCCCATGATGCCCAGGCCGACCGGACGGTGGCGCAGGTTGGAGTCGCGGGCCTTCTTGACGGCGTAGTAGTTGATGTCGATGACGTTGTCGAGCATGCGCATGGCCGTGCGCACCGTCTTCTTCATCTTGACCTGGTCGATGGCGCCATCCTTGATGTGCTGGGCCAGGTTGACGGAGCCGAGGTTGCAGACGGCGATCTCGCTGTCGTTGGTGTTCAGCGTGATCTCGGTGCACAGGTTGCTGGAGTGCACGACGCCGACATGCTGCTGCGGGCTGCGCACATTGCAGGCGTCCTTGAACGTGATCCAGGGGTGGCCCGTCTCGAACAGCATCGACAGCATCTTGCGCCACAGGTCCTTGGCCGGCATGCGCTTGAAGAGCTTGATCTCGCCGCGGTCGGCCTTGGCCTCGTAGGCCGTGTAGGCCACTTCGAAGGGCTTGCCGAACAGGTCATGCAGGTCCGGGCAGGTGGAGGGGCTGAACAGCGTCCAGTCGCCGCCTTCGAGGACACGCTTCATGAACAGGTCGGGAATCCAGTTCGCCGTGTTCATGTCGTGGGTGCGGCGGCGGTCGTCGCCGGTGTTCTTGCGCAGGTCCAGGAACTCTTCGATGTCGAGGTGCCAGGTTTCCAGGTAGGCGCAGACGGCGCCCTTGCGCTTGCCGCCCTGGTTCACGGCGACGGCCGTGTCGTTGACGACCTTCAGGAAGGGGACGACGCCTTGCGACTTGCCGTTGGTGCCCTTGATGTGCGAGCCGAGCGCACGCACCGGCGTCCAGTCGTTGCCCAGGCCACCGGCAAACTTGCTCAGCAGCGCGTTCTCCTTCAGGGCCTCGTAGATGCCGTCGAGGTCATCGCTGACCGTCGTCAGGTAGCAGCTCGACAACTGCGAGCGGCGCGTGCCGGCGTTGAAGAGGGTGGGCGTGCTCGACATGAAGTCGAAGCTCGACAGCACTTCGTAGAACTCGATGGCGCGCGCTTCGCGGTCGATCTCGCCCAGCGCCAGGCCCATGGCCACGCGCATGAAGAAGGCCTGCGGCATCTCGATGCGCTGGTCTTCGATGTGCAGGAAGTAGCGGTCGTACAGCGTCTGCAGGCCGAGGTAGTCGAACTGCAGGTCGCGTTCGGCCTTCAGCGCGGCGCCCAGCTTGGCCAGGTCGTACTGGCCGAGCTTCTCGTCCAGCAGCTCGGCCTTGATGCCCTTCTTGATATAGCCGGGGAAGTACTCGGCATAGCGCTGGGCCATCTCGCCCTGCAGCACCTCGCCGCCGATGATCTCGCGGCGGATGGTGTGCAGCAGCAGGCGGGCGGTGGCGCGGCTGTAGCCGGGGTCCTTCTCGATCAGCGTGCGGGCGGCCAGGATGGCGGCCTTGTAGACCTCGTCGATCGCGACGCCGTCGTACAGATTGCGCATGGTCTCGGCCAGCACGGGGTCGGGCTTGACGTCGGCGCCGAGGTTCTCGCAGGCGGAGACGATCAGCGACTTCAGCTGGCCGAGGTCCAGCGGACGACGCTCGCCGCCGTCCACCACCATCAGCTSCGGCTCGGCCGCRCGCGTGGCCTCGCCCTGGGCGGCACGCTCCTGGGTGCGGCGCTCGCGATACAGCACATAGGCGCGGGCGACTTCGTGGTTGCTGCTGCGCATCAGGCCCAGTTCAACCTGGTCCTGCACATCTTCAATATGGAAGGTGCCGCCGCTCGGACGCGAACGCAGCAGGGCGCGCACGACGTTCTGGGTCAGCTGCTCCACCGTCTCGCGCACGCTGGCCGAGGCTGCACCGCTGGTGCCGTGCACGGCCAGGAAGGCCTTCATCAGCGCGACGGCGATCTTGCTCGGCTCGAACGAGACCACGGCACCGTTGCGGCGAATGATCTGGTAGGCCTGGTAGGTCGTCAGCGTGGGGGCGCTGGGAGCGGACGCGTCGGATCCAAACGCGACCGGTGCAGCGGGAATGGCTTGGGCCTGACCCGTGGCGGCTTCATGCAGCATGAGGAGATCCTTTATCGAGAAATGACGGGCAAATGCGCGGCAGCAACCCGGAGGTCGGGCCAGCGCATGGTGCGTAGCTTCAGTGGGGTGTTTCGTCCCTGCCGGTCCATTGCCAGGCCGGTGTTCCGGCTTGGGCCTCGGGCGCTTTGCTGCGGTGGCCAAGCCACTGCAAACAGCAAATCCGAGGGGAAGGTCATGGGGTCGACTGGGTTAGCAGGATATCACGAAGGGACACTATATCTATGGGCCGAAGACCCCTCAAGCACTACCCCTAGTGTCAAACCCTGGGCGTGATTCCGCTGGAAAAATGCCCGGCGCGCGCCTTTGTCCGATCAGATCGGGGCTCATGGCCGACAACCCGCATCAACACTGGGCTGGCGGGTCGAAGCGGCCCGCAAAGCCGCGCCAACGCTAGGCCCGGACAAGCACCCGACAGCCACGCTGCAGATTCAAGCAGGGCAAATCCCGAGAAGGTTTTTCGTTCAACTGTCACCCGCCGAGATCGCCAACCGCGCCATGCGGTAGCGGATCTGGCGCAGCGACAGCCCGAGGCTGGCCGCCGCCGCCGTGCGGTTGAAGCGGTGCAGCTCCAAAGCCCGCAGCAGGATGGCGCGCTCGACCTCGTCGAGATAGCGCGCCAGGTCCGATGGCAGCTCCTCGGGCAGGGACACGCCCTCGACGACGGGCGCTGCCTCGATGGGGAGGTCCAGGGCGGCGAACTGCGACTCGCTGCGGCCTTCATCGAGCAGGGTGTCGGGCAGGCCGAGATCGTCGGCGTCTATCCACTCACCGCCGGCCAGCGCCAGCGCGCGGTGCAGCAGGTTCTCCAGTTCGCGCACATTGCCGGGGAAGGCATAGCGCGACAAGGTCTGCAGCGCGCCCGCCGTCAGCCGCGGCGCCGGCGAGACACCAGCGTCCTGGGCGATGCGCGTCAGCACCCGGGTGCTGATCAGGCCCAGGTCCTCCAGCCGCTCGCGCAGCGGCGGCACGCGGATCTGGATGACATTGAGGCGGTAGAACAAGTCCTGGCGGAAGCGGCCCGCCGCGACCTCGGCGGACAGGTCCTTGTGCGTCGCGCTGAGGATGCGCACATTGATCGGCGTCTCGGCGGTGGCGCCGACCGGTCGCACCGAACGCTCCTGGATGACGCGCAGCAGCTTGCTCTGCATGGCCAGCGGCAGGTCGCCAATCTCGTCGAGGAAAAGCGTGCCGCCGTCGGCCGCCTGGAAAAAACCCTCGCGGTCCTCGTTGGCACCGGTGAAGGCGCCCTTGCGGTAGCCGAAGAACTCGGCCTCCAGCAGATTCTCGGGAATGGCGCCGCAGTTGACAGCGACAAAGCGCGCGTCAGCCCGCACGCCGTGGTCGTGGATGGCGCGCGCCACCAGCTCCTTGCCGGTGCCGGACTCGCCCTGTACCAGCACCGGCGCCATGCTGCGCGCCACCTTGTCGATCAGCGACCGCACCGCGCGGATGGCGGGTGATTCGCCGACCAGGCGCAAGGCCGACGCGGGCGTCGCCACGTCCTTCTCTTGTGCCGCCGCCGGCGCCGGCTCGGGCGCCACGCGGCCCAGGGCCGATCCGACGACGAGGCGGAACTGGCGCAGGTCCACCGGCTTGGTCAGATAGTCGTAGGCGCCGGCCTTCAAGGCCTCCACGGCGTTCTCGGCCGAGCCGAAGGCGGTGATGACGATGGCCTTCTCCGGCCGGCCCGCCTGCTCCAGCCAGCGCAGCAACGCCAGGCCCGAGCCGTCGGGCAGCTTCATGTCGGTGATGACGGCGCTGTAGGTCCCGGCCTGCAGATGCGCGAGCGCCTCGGCCACCGTGCCAGCGCTGTCGATCTCATAGCCTTCGCGCAGCAGCGTCAGCTCGTAGAGCGTGCGCAGATCGGGCTCGTCGTCAACGACCAGCAGGCGCGGGGGCGAAGCAGTAGTCATGCAGGGGATGCGGATGAGGGCGTGCGCAGTCGAACGCGGAACTCGTTGGCCGCCGCCTCGGTGGCGCGGCGGTAGTCGATGCGGGCACCATGACGCTCGCACAGCTCACGACAAATATAGAGGCCCAGGCCCGAACCGCGGCTGCGGGTCGAGAAGAAAGGCTCGAACAGATGGCGCTCGATCTCGTGCGGCACCGGCGGGCCCGCGCTGCGCACGAGCAGGTCCAGCGCATCGCCGTGGCGCTCCAGGCTTGCCTGGATGGCACCCGCGCCCGGTTCGGCATGGCGATGCGCGTTGTCCAGCAGGTTGACGAGGACGCGACGCAGATGCTCGGCGTCGAACAGGCCCACCAGGCCCGGCGCGGCGATGTGCAGCTGGAAGCGGCTCCCGGCGCCGGGCTCGACGCCATTGACGCGCACCCAGTCCTCGCAGGCCTCCTTCACCAGCATGCTGACGTCCAGCGGCTGGGTGTCGGGCTGCATGCCGGGAGCCAGTTCGCTGACGTCATCGACCAGGCGCTTGAGCCGCTGCACATTGGAAGCCACCATCTTGGTCAGCTGCTCCGCGCGGCCGCCGGCCACGTCCTCGGCCAGCAAGGCATTCGCCTGCGCTATTGCCGCCAGCGGGTTGCGGATCTCGTGCGCAATGCCCGCCGACACCCGGCCCATGGCGGCCAGCTTCTCCTGGCGGGTGCGCGCCAGCAGCTCGCGGTTGTCCTCGACGAAGAGCACGCACAGCTCCTCGCTGCCCTCGCGCTGGCGCGTGAAGCGCAGCCGCAGGCGCAGGCTGCGCGCGGCGCCGTTGTCCAGCGCGAGCGCCACGTCGACCTCCGCGCCCGCCTCGCCAGCGCTGCTGCCGTGAGCCTGCTCCAGGGCCAGCACCAGCGGCTGCCAGTCGGCCCGGCCGCGCAGCTGCCAGCTCAGCTCGCCACTGGCGGCGCCCAGCAGGACGCGCGCCGCCGGGTTCATCGCGCGCACGCGGCCGCGCCGATCGACGACGAGGACGCCCTCCTGCATCTCGTCGATGACGAGGCGGTTCAGTTGCTCCTGCTGGCGCGCCAGCGCGAGGCTGCCGCGCGCGGCCCTTTCCTCGCGGGCCAGGCGGGCGCTGAGCTCGCTGGCCAGCAGGCTGACGGCGAACAGGCCGCCCCCCACCAGACCGGCCTGCGTCGTCTTCAAGCCCACATCGTTGCCCGACAGCAGCGACCAACCCGCCGCAGCCAGCAGGCCCAGCGTCGCGATCGCGGCCGTCGCCAGCGCCAGCAACCGCGGGCTCAGCACGGCCGCCATCAGCACCGGCATGACGAACAAGGCGCCGTAGTTCACGCCGCTCGGGTCCAGCGCATGCAGCGCGCCAAACAGGATCAGGTCCACGCCGATGGCACTCCACCAATGGGGGCTGCTGATGCGCGCGAGGCTGCGTGCGGAAGCCCCGCGCCGCAACTGCGGCAGCAGCCAGAGCGCCAGCGCCGCCAGTGCATAGGAGACGCTGAGCGCCAGCGTCGAGCGCGCCGGTGTCGTCCCCAGAATGGCGGAGATCATTTGCGCCGCCACCAAAGCCAGGCCCAGGGCGGCCCGCGCCGACAGGAAGGCCCGGTAGAGGCGTTCGAACGAAGCACTGGCCTCGACCGGCGGCTCCGCCGGCGGCTGTTCGACGAACCAGCTCCCCGCGCCGGCCACCTTCAGGCCTGGCCCTGGCGGGCCTCGAAGCTGCTGCGGTGGCCCGCGCTGCAAAACACGCCGCCCTTGCCCGGCAGGGCCTCATCGGCCGGCAGGTGCATGCCGCATTCGGCGCAACGCAGCATGGGGCGGGGCGGTGCGGGCGGCTGGGGTTGGCTCGCCTCGGGCTCGCGCGGCTTGGCGCGCCTGACACCCAGCACGAAGAAAAGCACGGCCAGTCCGACCAGCAGCAGCAGGTACTTCATGCGCCGCCTCCGTTGACACCGCGTTGCAGGATGACCTCCAGCACGAAACGCGAGCCGGCATAGGACAGCAGCAGCAGGGCGGCGCCGGCATAGAGCCAACGCGTCGCGCGCCGGCCGCGCCAGCCATAGATGCGCCGGCCGACGAGCAGGCCGGTCAGTACCAGCCAACCCAGCACGGCGAGCAGGTTCTTGTGGTCCCAGCGCCAATGCGGCGTGAACCACCAGCCCAGCACGATGGCCAGCGACAGCACGCCGACGCCGGCGGCCACGAACTGGAAGGTCAGCCGTTCCAGCCGCAGCAGCGGCAGGCCGGCCGGTGTCGACTGCTTGCGGCGCAGCTGGGATTCGGCGCGGTTCATCAGCGCCGCGTGCAGCACCGCCACGCCGAAGAGGCCATAGGACGCCAAGCCCAGCACCCAATGCAGCGGCGCCCAGGGCGAGGCGGCCGTCGGCCGGCTTTCGCCCGGGAAGCCCCAGGCCAGCAGCACGGCAGCCGCCGCCAGCCAGGCCAGCACGCGGCGCACGCTGTGCAGCGGCAGAAAACGGCTTTCGACCAGATAGACCGTCAGCACCAGCCAGGTCGTCATCGACAGCGCCGGCGCGAAGCCGAAGCGCGCACCCGGCTCGGCCAGGCCGTAGCCACTGATGTCTATATAGAGGGCGATGAACTGGGCCGTCCAGGCCAGGGCCATGGGCGGCACGGAGCGCAGCGGGCGACGCACCGCGGCGTCCGCATCACCGGTGCGCGCGCGCAGCAGGCCGACCCAGACATAACCCAGCAGCGCCAGCGCGCTGGCGACGGCCAATGCGAGGCCCGGCCCGACGGCGCCGACCACGGCGGCGTCTCCAACAGGGGCGGGCGATAAACTCATGGCTGCAGTGTACTTTTGGCCTGTCGCCGTTCTGTCGACCCAGGCCCCCTTCCCAAACATGGCTTCCACCCTCTCCGACCGCCTGAGTCGCCTCGTCAAGACGATGCGCGGGCAGGCCCGCATCACTGAAAGCAATGTGCAGGACATGCTGCGCGAGGTGCGCGTGGCCCTGCTGGAGGCCGACGTGGCCTTGCCGGTGGTACGCGACTTCATCGCCCGCGTGAAGGAGAAGGCGCTGGGCCAGGAGGTCGTCGGCTCGCTGAACCCGGGCCAGGTGCTGGTTTCGGTGGTGCACAAGGAACTCGCCGCCACCATGGGCGAGGGCGTGGCCGACATCAACCTGGCCGCCCAGCCGCCTGCCGTGATCCTGATGGCCGGTCTGCAGGGCGCCGGCAAGACGACGACCACCGCCAAGCTGGCCAAGCACCTGATCGAGAAGCGCAAGAAGAAGGTGCTGACGGTCTCCGCCGACGTCTACCGCCCCGCCGCCATCGAGCAGCTGAAGACGGTGACCAAGCAGGCCGGCGCCGAATGGTTCGAGTCCACGCCCGACCAGAAGCCGCGCGACATCGCCCTGGCCGCGCTGGACTACGCCAAGCGCCACTACATCGACGTGCTGCTGGTCGACACGGCCGGCCGCCTGGCCATCGACGAAGCGCTGATGGCCGAGATCAAGGAGCTGCACAGCGTCCTGAATCCCGTCGAGACGCTGTTCGTCGTCGACGCCATGCAGGGCCAGGACGCGGTCAACACCGCCAAGGCCTTCAAGGAAGCACTGCCGCTGACCGGCGTCATCCTGACCAAGCTCGACGGCGACTCGCGCGGTGGCGCGGCCCTGTCGGTGCGCCAGATCACCGGTGCGCCGATCAAGTTCGCCGGCGTGTCCGAGAAGATCGACGGCCTGGAAGTCTTCGACGCCGACCGCCATGCCGGCCGCGTGCTGGGCATGGGCGACATCGTGGCCCTGGTCGAGCAGGTCACGCAGAACGTTGACCTGGCCAGTGCCCAGGCCATGGCCGAGAAGCTCAAGAGCGGCAGCGGCTTTGACCTGAACGACTTCCTGCAGCAGATCGCGCAGATGAAGAAGATGGGCGGCCTGGGCGGCCTGATGGACAAGCTGCCGACCGCCATGATGGGCAACAAGCAGCCCGGCCAGGCCGACATGGACCGTGCCGAGCGCGACATGAAGCGCATGGAAGGCATCCTGCGCGCCATGACCGCCAAGGAGCGCGCCCAGCCCACGCTGCTGATGGACGGCAAGAGCAAGGCCAGCCGCAAGCGCCGCATCGCCACAGGCGCCGGCGTACAGATCCAGGACGTCAACCGCCTGCTGAATCAGTTCGACCAGATGCAGGGCATGATGAAGAAGATGAAGGGCGGCGGCCTGATGAAGATGATGAAGAAGATGGGCGGCATGAAGGGCATGGGCGGCCCCGGCGGCCTGATGGGCTAGGGACAACCAGCACCCAATCCTTCGTCGGACTGTCCGGCGACACAAGTGCTCACACTTGGTCCCAAGGTCCGGGGACAGCCGGCCATGGTCAAGACCCGGCACTGCCGCTAGCGTGCTCCGCATGCTGAATCTTCACCTCCCCGCCTGGCTGAGCAACCTGACCGGACAGGGCGCCCCGCGCCGCCAGGTCGACGCATCTGACACCGTGATGCACTGGCCGCCCACGGCCGCACGCGTGCTGGTGAGCTCGGAGCGCCACGCCCACAAGAGCATCTCCCACGCGCTGACGCTGGAGCATCCCAAAGGCTTTCTGCTGGCCCATGTGCCCCTGCACAAGCTGGTGCGCGTGCCCAAGCAATACTCCTACCGCGAGTGGCTGTCTCGCACTGGCCTGCTGACTGTCGACTTTGCACTGTGCGACGAGCACGGCTATGTGCGCTCTGTCGTGCTGCTGCCCGTCGCCGAAGACCAGGTCCGCCACTCCCGCAAGCGCGAACGCCTGCTGCGGGTGCTGGGCGCCACGGAGCTGGCGGTCACGCACTGGGACCGTGAGTGGCAGAACGACACGCCGGAAACGCTGCGCGAACGGCTGTTCTCCAAGGCCAAGGCGTCCGGCTACTACGCCGACACGCCCCAGGCCCATTGAAACGATTTATTCCAGCAGGGCGCGCGCGAACTCGCGCGCGCTGAAGGTCTCGAGGTCTTCCAGCTTCTCGCCGACGCCGATGAAATAGACGGGCACGGGCCGCTCGCGCGCGATGGCCGCGAGCACGCCGCCCTTGGCCGTACCGTCGAGCTTGGTGACGATCAGTCCGGTCAGGCCCAACGCCTCGTCAAAAACCTTGACCTGGTTCAGCGCGTTCTGGCCGGTGTTGCCGTCCACCACCAGCAGCACCTCGTGAGGCGCGCCCTCCTGGGCCTTGGCGATGACGCGCCTGATCTTCTTCAGCTCCTCCATCAGGTGGACCTGGGTCGGCAGGCGACCGGCCGTGTCGGCAATGACGACATCGACGCCGCGCGCACGGCCGGCGTTGACGGCATCGAAGGACACGGCGGCAGGGTCGCCACCCTCCTGGCTGATGATCTCGACCTTGGCGCGGTCGGCCCAGACGCCCAACTGCTCACGCGCGGCGGCGCGGAAGGTGTCGGCGGCGGCCAGCAGCACCTTCTGGTCGGCCTCGGCCAGGTGGCGGGTCAGCTTGCCGATGCTGGTCGTCTTGCCGGCACCGTTGACGCCGACGACCATCATGACGGTGGGCGTGTGGCGCCCCACTTCCAGGCCCTTCTCCAGCGGCGCCAGCAGCTCGGCCAACGCGTCGATGAGCAGGCCACGCACGGCCTGCGGCTCGGTCACGCGGGCATCCTTGACGCGGCGCTTGAGGTCATCGAGCAGGAACTGCGTCGCCTTGACGCCGGCATCGGCCATCAGCAGGGCCTCTTCCAGCTCTTCGTAGAGCTGCTCGTCGATCTTGGCGCCGCTGAAGACGCCGGCAATGCTGCCGCCGGTCTTGCGCAGGCCGGCGCGCAGGCGGTCCATCCAGCTGGCGCGCGGCGGCAGGGCCGGCACGGCAACGGGCGCCTGCACTGGCGCTGACACCACGACAGGCGCTGCAAAGGGTGCAGCGATAGGCGCAGCAACGACGGCTGGCACGGGGGCTGGCACAGGGGCGATGACCGTTGCAGGGGCCGGAACGGGCTCCGGCGCCGGCTTGCTGGCCGGCTTGGTGACCCAGCCTTCCGGAAGCAGGGTCGGCGCCTCGTCGGCGGGCGCGGGAGGCGGGGGCGTCTTCTTGAAGAAACTGAACATAGGCCGCCATTTTCGCCTGCCCTCACGAAAGCCCTTGGATGGCGCCTTTCTCGCAAGCGCTTGATTTTTTGGCGATGGCGAACCGGGTGACACTGATTCAGGCTCCCCGCACTCCCGGTCCGCTCATGCACGCTGCCCTGCCTTCCGCCCTTCGGTCGCTCCCGCTCGCCGCGCTGCTGCTGTGTGCCGCTGCCGTCGCACAGGACCTGCCCGGCCAGCAGGCGCCCACCGCCGTCAGCACGCCGGCTCGAGCGGTCGCGCCGGCCGCCAAGGCCGAGCGCAGCTTCCTGATGTCCGCCTTCATGGCGACCTCGCAGAACAAGCTCAGCCTGTTCTCGTCGAGCGACGGCATCACGTTCACGTCGCTGGGCTCTGAGGTCTATGAGCCGCCCAAGGACCTGCTGCGCGACCCGTCCATCATCCGCGCGGCCGACGGCCTCTACTACATCGCCTACACGACGAACTGGTCGGGCTCGACCTTCGGCATCGCGAGGTCAGCCGACCTGAAGACCTGGACGCACGTGGCCGATGTGCCGGTCAAGCTGCCCGGCGTCTCCAACGTCTGGGCGCCGGAATGGTTCCGCGAGGCCGACGGCAGCTTGAAGCTGGTCGTCAGCCTGTCCAAGGGCGGCACACAAGGACCGTTCGCCGCCTACTCGGTGAAGGCGCTGGACGCCAGCTTCACCAAGTTCGCCGATCCCGTGCCCATGCGAGGTTTGGAAAACAACTTCATCGACACCTTCGTCATCCAGCACGACGGCCGCTACGTCGCTTTCACGAAGAACGAGACCACCAAGTTCATCGAACTGGCCACCGCGCCGTCGCTGGACGGGCCGTGGACGGTTGAGAAGACCGGCGACTGGGCTGGCTGGGGTGGCCCGTCCGAAGGCCAGGCCCTGGTACCCATCAAGGGCGGCTGGCGCATCTATTTCGACGACTACACGACCAAGCGCTACTGGTACTCCGACAGCTTCGACGGCCTGAAGACTTGGACGGCCAAGAAGGAGCTGGGCGGCGTGTCGGGCACCGTGCGCCACTTCACCGTGATCTCCGAAGAGACCGCGCAACTGGAGCGCGCAACGGCGCCGAAGAACAAGCCCAAGGCAATCGCCTGGGACCGGCACTCGTTGATCATCGACGGCCGGCGCGAAATGATCTTCGCCGGCGAGATCCACCCCTTCCGCCTGCCCTCGCCCAGCCTGTGGCGCGACGTGCTGCAGAAGATGAAGGCGTCCGGGCTGAACGCCGTGTCCTTCTACTTCAGCTGGGGCTACCACTCGGCCAAGCCGGGCCACTACGACTTCACCGGCGTGCGCAACATCGAGCGTGCCATCCAGATGGCCGAAGAGGAAGGCCTCTACGTCATCGCCCGCATGGGGCCCTACGTCAATGCTGAGCTGACCGCCGGTGGCTTCCCCGGCTGGCTGCTGCGCCAGCGCGCCGAAGCGCGCACCGACGCGGCCGAATACCAGGCCGCAGCCGATGAATGGATGACGCAGATCAACGCCATCCTGGCCCGCCACCAGATCACCAACGGCGGCGGCAACGTCATCGCCTACCAGCTGGAGAACGAGCTGTTCTCGGTGCAGCCCAAGAACATCCGCCATATGCAGCATCTGGCGGACAAGGCGCGCGCCGACGGCATCACGGTGCCCCTCTTCCACAATGCCGCTTCACGCCTGCCGGACTGGACGCCGAAGAACTCCACCGCGTCCTTCGCCAACCCCGGTCCGACCGACCTCTACGCCTTCGACGGCTACCCCGGCGGCGTCTGCAGCGTGGATGCGCAAACCGGCACGCCCGCACCGGCGCCGGACTGGGGCATCTACGGCAAGAACTATCCCAAGGTCGGCTCTCTGGCCTCGCCCAACACGCCGGGCTTTGTCGCCGAGATCGGCGCGGGCTGGTTCGACTACTGGGGCAGCAACGGCACCTATGAGTGCACGGCCCAGCGCCAGGGCCCCGGCTACCAGCGCGTGTTCTACGGCAGCAGCCTCATCAATGCGCTGACCATCCATTCCATCTACATGGCCTTCGGCGGCACCAGCTGGGGCTGGCAACCCGGGCCCATCGTCTACACCAGCTACGACTACGGCTCGCCCATCAGCGAGGCCCGCGTCATGCGCGACAAGGCCCTGGTGCTCAAGCAGATGGGCGGCTTCGTCCAGGCCGCCACGCCGGTACTGACGCAGATGGACAAGGGCGAACCGCTGGACCCGGGCAATGCCAAGGTCAGGCTGTATCACAACGTCAACCAGGCACTGGGCAGCCATGTACTGCTGGCGCAGCACAACGCGCTGACCGGCACCGAGGCCTTCGGCTTCAAGCTGCAGACGCGCGACGGCAGCTACCAGATCCCGCACGCCGGCAAGCTGACACTGACCGGCCAGGACGCCAAGATGCTGCTGGCCAGCTACGCGCTGGAGCGCCAGCATCTCGTCTACAGCACGAGCGAGCTGCAGGCGCAGCTGCAGCAGGGCGCGCGCGACGTGGCGCTGTTCTACGGCCGCAACGGCGACGACGGCGAGACCGTGCTGCGCTATGCCGCCAGGCCGACCGTGAAGCTGCTGCGCGGCCAGGCCCAGCTGAACTGGGATGCCAGGAGCGGCGACCTGCGGCTGAACTACCAGCACAGCGGCCTCGTCGAAGTACTGATCAGCGGCGCCGGCCGCGCGCCCTTGCTGCTGCTGCTTGCCGACGAGAAGACGGCCCAGGAGTTCTGGCGGCTGCAAGGCGTGCTGGTGCGCAGCGCGGCTCTCGTTCGCGCGGCGGCCGTCGATGGCAAGACGTTGAAGCTGAGCGGCGACACGACCGCGCCCAGCGCACTGCGCGCCTGGGTACCCGATGGCATCACCGGTCTGAACTTCAACGGCCAGCCCGTCGCCGTTGCAGCTCAAGACTTCAGCCTCGCCGCCCGCACCGCCCTGCCCGGTCCCGACGTGATCAAGCTGCCCGACCTGACGCAACTGGCCTGGACGCGCCGCTTCGACTCCCTCGAAGCCGCACCCGGCTTCGACGACAGCGCCTGGCGCAAGGCCGACGCGACCGCTTCGGCCGCCAATGTCTACACCGCGCCCGACAAGGGCCAGCCCGTGCTGGCGATGAGCGACTACGGCTTCCACCACGGCGACGTCTGGTACCGCGGCCGCTTCACGACGACGAGCACTGCCAAGCCGCTGCAGCTCGAACTCTTCTTTGGCGGCGGCGGCGCCGGCATGATCCAGGTCTGGCTGGACGGCCGCTTCCTCGGCCAGCAGGAGAACGACACCGGCCGGCCCTTCCCCGAGACGACCGACAGCTTCAAGCAGCAGCTGAAAGACCTGCCGGCCGGCGAGCATGTGCTGGCCGTCGTCGTGCGCAACAACTCGCACAACTGGGATCTGTTCGCCGACGATGCCCACAAGGAGGCCCGCGGCCTCATCGCCGCGTCGCTGGCGACCCGGGGCGGCCAGCGTTTCGGTCTGCCCATCGCCTGGAAGATCCAGGGCAACAAGGGCGGCGAGGACATTGCTGACCTCGTGCGCGGCCCGATGAACAACGGTGGCCTGCAGGGCGAGCGCATGGGCTGGCATCTGCCTGTCGATCCGAGCAAGCCGCAGCTTGGGTGGGAAACCACCACGCCCAGCGCCGCACCGCCCGCGCCCGGCAGCTACTGGCTGCGCACCCACTTCAAGCTCGACCTTCCCGCCGGCCACGACGTGCAGCTGGGCCTGGCCTTTGGCGATACGACGAAGCCGCGCTCCGAGGTCGAGAACCGCGCGCTGATCTTCGTCAACGGCTGGAATATGGGCCAGTTCATCGCCCACGTCGGCCCGCAGCGCGTCTTCGTACTGCCGCCCGGCATCCTGAATCCGAACGGCGACAACACGCTGACGCTGGCCGTCACCACCGATGGCCAGGCGGCCAACGCGTTGGAGGCCGTGCACCTCGTGCCGCTGGCCGTGGCGCGCGGCGGCGTACCGTTGGAGCCGGTGCCCCAACCGCGCAACCTGCAGCGTTGAATACATACCGAGACATGACCATGCCCAATCAAGTCCTCAAGCCCGTCGATTCGTCCAAGATCCACCCGCTGCTGGCCCACCACACGGCCAAGCTCGGCGCGGACCGCGATGACATCCGCGGCGCCATCGATCGCCTGATCCACAACCTGGTCAATATCGAGGACAAGGACGGCAAGTTCCTGCTGCGCCTGGACGATGGCCGCGTGCTGGACACCAAGGGCTGGAACGGCTTCGAGTGGACGCATGGCGTGGGCCTGTACGGCGTCTACAAGGTCTGGGAGCTGACCGGCGACCCCAAGGCCTGGGACATCATGACGAGCTGGTTCGAGGCCCGCTTCGCCGAGGGCATGCCCAGCCGCAACATCAACACGGTGGCGCCCTTCCTGACGCTGGCCTATCTGTTCGACCGCACCGGCGAGCGCCGCTTCCTGCCCTATATCGACCGCTGGGCCGAGTGGGTCTACAAGGACCTGCCGCGCACCGAGGAAGGCGGCTTCCAGCACATCGTCTACAACAGCGTGAACCACCAGCAGCTGTGGGACGACACGCTGATGATGTCGGTCTTGCCGCTGGCCAAGTTCGGCCTGCTGCTGGACCGGCCGCACTACGTCGAGGAGGCCAAGCGCCAGTTCCTCGTCCACATCAAATACCTGGCCGATCGCAAGACGGGCCTGTGGTTCCACGGCTGGACCTTCGAGGGTCGGCACAACTTTGCCAACGCGCTCTGGGCACGCGGGAACTCGTGGGTCACCATCGTCATCCCCGAGTTCATCGAGCTGCTGAACCTGCCGGAGGGCGACGCCTTCCGGCAGTTCCTGGTGTCGACGCTGGAGGCGCAGGTCAAGGCGCTCGCCGCCTGCCAGTCCGCGTCCGGCTTGTGGCCGACGCTGCTGGACGATCCGACGTCGTATGACGAGGCCGCCGCCTCGGCCGGTTTCGCCTACGGCATCCTGAAGGCCGTCCGCAAGGGCCATATCTCCAAGGACTGCGAGGCCTTGGGCCTGAAGGCCGCGCTGGCCGTGCGCAGCAAGATCAACGACGCGGGCGAGTTGACCCAGGTCAGCTTCGGCACGCCGGTGTTCAACACGCTGCAGGAATACAAGGACATCCCGCTGACCTCCATGCCCTTCGGCCAGGCCATGGCACTGCTGGCCATGGGTGAGCTGCTCGTCCGCTTCATCTGACGATGAAAAACCTGCACCCCGCGGCCCGCGAGCCGAACTGGATCAACTACTGGGGCTGGGGCTCGGGCGACATGCTGGGCGCCGGCGCCCAGGCCGTCATCACCGGCTGGCTGTTCTATTTCTTCACGACCTTCTGTGGCCTTAGCGCCGTGGAAGCTGGCCTGATCCTGGGTCTGCCCAGGCTGCTTGAAGCCATCACCTGCCCGCTGATCGGCTATGTGTCCGACAACCTGCGCCACACCTGGGTGGGCCGCAAGATCGGCCGGCGCAAGCTCTTCCTGCTCATCACCATCCCGCTGCTGCCCAGCTTCGCGCTGATCTTCCGCACCGGCCACAGCTTCACCTACTACCTGCTCGCCTTCATCTTCTTCGAGCTGCTGTACACGATGTTTCTCATCCCCTGGGAGACGCTGGCGGCCGAGATGACCAAGGACTACAAGGCCAAGGCCAAGTTCGCCGGCGCGCGCATGATCGTCGCGCAGAGCTCGGCCATCCTGGCCTCCTACCTGCCCACGCTGCTGATCAGCCAGTTCGGCGGCAAGGACTCGCCCGACACCTTCTTCTGGATGGCGGCCATCTTCGGCTGCATCTTCTCGGTCGTCGTGACCATCGTCGTGCTGACGACCTGGGAGCGCCCCTACGGCACCCGCGAACAGGCCGTGCTGTCGCAGACCTATGGCGGCGTGACGCTGAAGGCGGCGCTGGCCCTGCCGGTCAAGATGTTCGGCGACCTGTTCTCGACGCTGAAGATCCGCGCCTTCCGCCAGCACCTGTCCATCTACCTGGGTGGCTATCTGTCGCAGGACATCTTCAACACCGCCTTCCCCATCTTCGTGGCGACGGTGCTGATGGGCGCCACCCTCGTCATCTCGCAGCTGATGACGGTCATGTATGTGGCCCAGCTGATCTCGGTGATGGTGGCCATCCAGATCGTCATCCGCACCGGGCCCGTGCTGGCCTACCGCCTGGCGATCTCCCTGTTCGGCGCAGCGCTGTTGCTGTACCTGGGCTTCTTCCTGTTGCGGCCCGAGGGCTTCGACGCCGGCTTCAAGGCGCTGGGCACCAACCTCTTCAGCGCGCTGAACCCCGCCAGCGGCAGCTTCAGCCTGGTGTTCTGGATCTTCGTGCCCATCGTGCTGGCGGGCCTGGGCCGCGGCACGCTGAACTTCGTGCCCTGGTCGGTCTACAACTACCTGCCCGACATCGACGAGGCCGTCACCGGCCAGCGCCGCGAGGGCATCTTCGCCGGCGTGATGACGCTGGTGCGCAAGATGGCCCAGAGCGCCGCCATCATCGCCAGCGGCTGGATCATCGACCTGGGCGGCTATATCTCACCCAAGAGCCGCCCCGGCGAGGTCATCGTGCAAAGCCCCGAGGCCATCCAGACCATCACCGGGCTGATGGTGGGCGGGCCCCTCTTGATGATGCTGTTCGGCCTGATCGCCTCCTGGTCCTTCCGCCTCAATGCCAGCACGCATGCCGTCCTCGTCAACGAGGTCGAGCGCCTGCGCAGCGGCGCCACCGAGGCAGAAACCGATGAAAGCCGCCGCATCGTCGAAGACCTGACCGGCTGGTCCTACGACCGCCTGTGGGGCCGCGGCAGCGGCCACGCCACCGACTCCTCGCTGCAACCCCTGCAAGCCCGCCCATGACCGACTTCAGCCGCCGCAATTTCTTCAAGACCGCGTCACTGCCTTTGGGCATCACCGGCCTCACCGGCTTGGCCACTGCCGCCAGCGCAGCGCCGGCGCCAGCGCCGGTCGCCACGGTTTCCACCGAGCTGCTCGCGCTGCGCTGGCTCGACGGCGCCGCGCCCGCACTGCCGCTGGGCGCAACGCTGGGCCTGCCCTGGCCGCGCGGCCAGTATCAGAAGAGTCAGGACTTCAACGCGGTCGATGCCAAGGGCAACCCGCTGCCGCTGCAGACCTGGCCGCTGGCCTACTGGCCCGACGGCTCGCTGAAATGGACGGCGCATGCACTGCCGGCCGGCGTCGACGCCGGCGCCGCACCCAGCATCCGCGCCGGCAAGGGCGTGACCACAGGCGGCGCCATCGTCAGCGTCAAGGAGGGGCCGGACTTCATCGAAGTCGACACCGGCGTCATCCGCTGCAAGCTGCCACGCCAGGGCGCCAGGCTCATCCAGGGCATCGAGCGCGACGGCCGCGAGGTGCTGGGCGCCTGCACCCTCATTGCGCAGACCGACGACAAGCCCGATGCCGAGCAGGGTGCTGTCACGCAGACCGCCTTCCAGAGCCGCACGACTAAGCTGACCGTCGAGCAGACCGGCCCGGTGCGCGCCGTCATCAAGGTCGACGGCCAGCACCGCAGCGCCGCCGGCCGCGAATGGCTGCCCTTCTCGGTGCGCTTGTATTTCTACGCCGGTGCCGAGTCCCTGCGCGTCATGCACACCTTTGTCTTCGATGGCGACGACCAGAAGGATTTCCTGCGCGGCATCGGCCTGCGCTTCGACGTGCCGCTGCGCGACGCCCTCTACGACCGCCATGTGCGCTTTGCCGGCGAAGCCGGTGGCCTCTGGGCCGAGGGCGTGCGCAACCTGACCGGCCTGCGCCGCGACCCCGGCGCCGCCGTGCGCGAGGCCCAGCTCGCCGGCCGCGCCACGCCGCCGGTGGCGCAATGGGGCAAGCAGGTGCGCGAACTGCAACGCGGCTATATCGGCGGCGCCACCGGCGGCGTGGCATTCGGCCTGCGCGACTTCTGGCAGCGCCACCCGACGCAGCTGGACATCCGCAACGCCCACACCGACGCCGCGCAGGTGACGCTGTGGATGCACTCGCCCGAGGCGCCGGCCATGGACCTGCGCTTCTATCACGATGGCCTCGGCATGGAGACCCACGAGCAGGAGCTCGAAGGCCTGGAGGTCACTTACGAGGACTACGAGAAGGGCTTCGGCACGCCGGTAGGCATCGCGCGCAGCAGCGAGATCACGCTGTGGGCGCTGGCCGCCACGCCGACCCGCGAGCGCCTCGTGCAGATGGCTACCGCGGTGCAAACGCCGCCGCAGCTGGCTGCGTCGCCAGCTCGCTATCTGCAGGCCGGCGTCTTCGGCAAGCTATGGAGCCTGCCCGACCGCAGCACGCCGGCACGCCAGAAGATCGAGGACAAGCTGGACTTCCTGTTCGGCTTCTACGCCAAGGAGACCGAACAACGCCACTGGTACGGCTTCTGGGACTATGGCGACGTCCGCCACACCTATGACAGCGACCGCCACGAATGGCGCTACGACGTCGGCGGCTTCGCCTGGGACAACTCCGAGCTCTCGCCCGACCTCTGGCTCTGGTACGCCTACTTGCGCAGCGGCCGCGCCGACATCTTCCGTTTCGCCGAGGCCATGGTGCGCCACACCAGCGAGGTCGACATCTATCACGCCGGCCGCTTCCAGGGCCTGGGTACGCGGCACAACGTGCAGCACTGGGGCTGCAGCGCCAAGCAGGCGCGCATCTCCACGGCTGCCTACCGTCGCTTCTACTACTACCTGACGGCGGACGAGCGCATCGGCGACGTCATGCGCGAGGTGCTGAACGCCGACAGCAAGATGGACGAGGTCGACCCCGTGCGCAAGATCGCCGGCCGCGTCGACAAGGGCCCCTGGCCGGCACGCATCGGTTTCGGCACGGACTGGGGTTCGGTGGTCGCCAATGTGCTGACCGAATGGGAGCGCACCGGCGACGTCCGCTGGCGCAACAAGTTGCTGCGCGGCATGAAAGGCATTGCCGCCATGCCGCATGGCTTCTTCACCGGCAGCGGCGGCTACGAGCCCACGGGGCTCAACGAAGGCGCCTTCCACAACGTCAGCGGCGACAAGCTCAGCGCCAGCCACCTGAGCGCCGTCTTCGGTGCGGTGGAGATGATGGCCGAGCTGGTCGACCTCATCGACGAGCCCGCCTTCAAGCAGGCGTGGCTGCAGTATTGCGAGCTCTACAACGCGCCGAAGGAACAGCAGGTCAAGGCGCTGGGTGCGCCGCATGGCGGCGGCACCGTGCTGAGCGTGGGGCATTCGCGTCTGAGCGCCTACGCGGCCAAGAGCAAGCAGGACAAGGCCCTGGCCCAGCGCGCCTGGCGCGAGTTCTGGGCCGACGACCCGCGCGGCCACAAGACGCTGAAGACGACGCGCATCGCCGGCCCGCTGGCGCTGAACCCGGTCGACGAGGCGCCGTGGATCAGCACCAACGACACGGCGCAATGGGGCCTGGCGGCCATCCAGAACCTGGCCCTGATCGGCGACCAGCTGACCGACTGACATGAAGAGCCTCCTCCTCATCGCCAGCCTGCTGGCCGCACCCGCCTTGGCCGCCGACAAGGCCATGAGCTTCGACCTCACCGGCCCTGAGCAGACCTACAGCCGCGAACGCGGCAACGGCTTCGAGCCCGGTTCGCCACGCAATGCGGCCGGCCAGCCCAGCTTCTTCTCGATCGACCTGCCCGAAGGCAACTACCGCGTCACCGCCACGCTGGGCGGCGCCGAGGCGAACAACACGACGGTCAAGGCCGAGCTGCGCCGGCTGATGCTGGACAGCGTCAGCCTGCCCGCAGGCAGCACCGAGACCCGCAGCTTCATCGTCAACGTGCGCACGGCCGACATCACCGCCGCGCCAGGGGTCGAAGCCGGCCGCGTCAAGCTCAAGGAGCGCGAGATCGCCAGCGAAGCCTGGGCCTGGGACCGCCGCCTCACGCTTGAGATCAACGGACCGCATCCCGCCCTGCGCCAGCTCGTCATCGAGCCGGTCAGCCTTCCCACCGTCTTCCTGCTCGGCGACTCGACCGTCGCCGACCAGAGCGGCGAGCCTTATGCCAGCTGGGGCCAGATGCTGACAGCCCTGTTCAAGCCCAGCGTGGCCGTGGCCAACCATGCGGAGTCGGGCGAGACCTTCCGCGACTCGCTGGCGCGCCGGCGCATCGACAAGATCCTGTCGGTGCTGCAGCCCGGCGACACCGTGCTGATGCAGTTCGGCCACAACGACCAGAAGCAGCAGAAGGACGGCAGCGGCAATGCCGAGAGCTACAAGGCCGAGTTGCGCACGCACGCCGAACGCATCCTGGCGCGCGGCGGCGTGCCGGTCGTGGTGTCGTCGATGGAGAGGCGCAACTTCGACGCGCAAGGCAAGCTCAAGCCCAGCCTGACCGAGTACGCCGACTCGGCCCGCGCCGTGGCCCAGGACATGAAGCTGGCCTTCATCGACCTCAACGCGATGAGCCAGCAGGTCTATGCGGCCCTGGGGCCCGAGCGTTCCCAGGCCGCCCACCCGCTGAACAACGGCAAGCTGGACAACACCCACCACAACAACTACGGGGCCATGCAACTGGCGCGTTTGGTGGCCCTGGGCCTCAGGGAAGCCCGGGTGCCGGTGGCTGATCAGCTGCGGGATGATCTCGGCGCCATCGAGCCGGGCAAACCGCAGGCGCCGGAGCAGTTCCACGTCGCCACCAGCCCCGGCTTCACCAACCAGCGCCCGCTGGGCGACTAGCCGCATGAAGTCTCTCGTCCTTGCCGTGGCGCTGGCCTGCGCCGCGGTGATCCACGCGCCCGCCTCGATCGCAGCGCCGCCGGCCCTGGTCGCCGGCTTCTCGCCCGAACGGCTGAAGCGCCTGGACGCCGCCATAGCCGAGCAGATTTCGCAGAAGCAGCTCGCCGGCGGCGTCATGGTGGTGCTGCGCGATGGCAAGCCTGTCGTCTTCAAGGCCTATGGCCAGCAGGACGTCGAGAACGCCAAGCCCATGCGCACGGACGCCATCTTCCGCATCGCCTCCATGACCAAGGCGCTGACGACGGTCGCGGCCATGATGCTTTACGAGGAAGGCCGTTTCCTGCTGAAGGACCCGGTGGCGCGCCATCTGCCGGCCTTCGCCAATGTGCAGGTGGCGCTGCCCGGTGGCGGCACCGAGAAGCCGCGCCGGCCGCTGACCATCCACGACCTGCTGACCCACACGGCCGGCATGAGCTATGGCCCCGGCCCGGCCAAGGCCGCCTACGACGCGGCCGGCATGAAGGACTGGTATCTCGTCGGCAACGACGAGACGCTGGCGCAATGGACCGACCGGCTGGCCGCGCTGCCGCTGCAGGGCCAGCCGGGCGATGCCTTCATCTACGGCTATGCGACCGACGTGCTGGGGCGGCTGGTGGAGGTCGTGTCCGGCCAGCCGCTGGACCGCTTCATCCGCGAGCGCATCACC
Source organism: Roseateles sp. P2_H4 (assembly GCF_056403315.1). Classification (NCBI taxonomy): domain Bacteria; kingdom Pseudomonadati; phylum Pseudomonadota; class Betaproteobacteria; order Burkholderiales; family Sphaerotilaceae; genus Roseateles; species Roseateles sp. P2_H4. The sequence goes on from NZ_JBFUFR010000008.1 coordinate 41,201, forward strand.
GGCCCGCTGCGCATGCCGGACACCAGCTTCTTCCTGCCACCCGACAAGCTCGATCGCCTGGCCAATGTCTACGGCCTGGAGGGCGGGCAGATCAAGCTGATGGAAACGGCCGCGCGCAGCGACTTCGTCGACGGCCCGCGCAAGCTGCTGTCCGGTGGCGCCGGCATGCTGTCCACGGCCGGCGACTACACCCGCTTCCTGCAGATGCTGCTCAACAAGGGCGAACTCGACGGCGTGCGCCTGCTCGCGCCCCACACCGTGGCGCTGATGACGGCCGACCATCTCGGAGCCAAGTCCGGTGGCGACGCCGATGGCTTCGGCCTGGGCTTCTGGGTCAATGTGCGCACCGGCGGCTTCAAGGAGCTGGGCAGCGAAGGCGCCTTCGGCTGGGGCAGCGCCTATTTCCCGCAGTACACGGTGGACCCCAAGGAGCGCCTGGTCATCCTCTTCATGACCCAGCTGCGGCCCGCGGGCAACTCGACGCTGCATCTGCGCGTGCGCAACCTGACCTATCAAGCCCTCATGAAGTGACGCGCGATGCCACATCGGGTATCGCGAACGCCGTGTTAGCGCGCATCAATTCGCGCCGTCGACGGCGTATTTGAAACGCGGCCCAAACGCTCATTGGGTTGAGTACACGCAACGAGGCCTCCTGCCTAGAGTCCGCTCCCGGTCATAGACCGTGAACAACGACACGAAACCAGGAGACCTCATGCACACGAAGACAAGCGCGCGCCCGCCCTGGGCGCGCTGGCTGGCCACCGCGCTGCTCGCCACCACCGCACCGGCCGCGATGGCGGCCCTCAGCATCACCACCGTCCACGACAGCGGCAATGCCGCCAAGCCGCAATACGTCATCGATACCGACGCCGGCCTGGTGTTCAAGGTGCGCGGCTATGACAACGGCGCCAGCACCACGTCGGCAGGTGACCTCTCCAGCATGGTCTACAAGGGCGTGGAGTACGCCGACCCGGCGCGCGGCACGCAGCTGAACTCGGGCGCCGACTGGCTCTACACCGGCGTCAGCGCCGTGGCCGTGAAGGCCGAGCTCGTCAACGCCAATGGCAGCGTGGTGCCGGCCGCCGCGACCAATGGTGGCGTCGTCACGGGCGATGCCTACATCCGCGTCACGCTGACCGTGAACAGCCTCAAGGGTGGCGTGCTGACGCACTACTACCTGGTGAAGAAGGGTGAGTCCAACATCCACATGGGCACCCACTTCACCGAGGAGCCCGATGTGCACGGCCTGGTGCGTTTCATCGCGCGCATCCCCATCGCCAAGCTGCCCAACGGCGGCCCGGCCAACGCGGCCGGCGGTCTCGTGACCTACGCCGGCCAGAGCTACTGGGCCGAAGACCTGCGCGGCACCAACGGCGCCATCGAGGCCAGCGACGTGTTCGGCTTCGCCAGCAGCGACCCGCGCTACGGCCAGTCGCGCTCCAAGCATTACGCCAACCGTCGCCTGAAGGACTGGCAGTTCCTCGGCGGCACCGGTGCCGGCGTGGGCATCTGGTTCTGGCGCGACAACAACGAAGGCGGCTCCAGCGGCCCGTTCTACCGCAGCCTGCTGCAGCAGATCACCGACACGACCAACGAGCTGACCTATATGGTCAATTACGGCGAGGCGCAGATCGAGCCCTTCCGCCTCAATGTGCTCAACACCTACACGATGATCTTCAACGACGGGACCGCGCCGACGGCAAGACCCGACACCAGCTGGTATGGCCAGCTGGGCATGGTCGGCTATGTGCCGCCGGTGGGCCGGGGCGCGGTCAACGTCGCGGGCCTGACCGGGCGCGTCGCAGGCGTGCCCTACACGGTGGGCTTCGCCAATGCGCAGGCGCAGTACTGGGTGGACGCCGACCCGGTCGACGGCCACTTCACGGCCGAGGGCATGCTGCCGGGCAACTACACGATGACGGTCTACAAGGGCGAACTCGCCGTGCAGACCGTGCCGGTGACAGTCACGGCCAACACCAGCTTTGCGCTGAACCCGGTGGCCATCACGGCCGACCCCGAGGCCACGCCGGCGATCTGGCGCATCGGCCGCTGGGACGGCACGCCTCAGGAGTTCATCAACGGCGACCGCCTGAACTTCATGCACCCGTCCGACGTGCGCATGGCTTCGTGGTTGGCAGGCCCCTTCATCGTCGGCACGTCGACGAATGCCAACTGGCCAGCCTATCAATGGAAGGACGTGAATAACGGCCTGCAGGTGCGCTTCACGCTCAAGCGCGGCCAGAACGCGGCTCCGCTGCGGCTACGCATCGGCATCACGGCCGACTACAACAGCGCCCGCCCGCAGGTCACCGTCAACAGCTGGTCGTCCGCGATTCCCAGCGCGCCGCCCAAGGTCTCGCGCAACGTCACCGTGGGCACCTACCGCGGCTTCAACCGCCTCTACACCTTCGACATCCCGGCCGCCCAGCTCGTCGTCGGCACCAATGTGCTGACCATCAACACCGTCAGCGGCACCGCCGGCGCGGGCTTCCTGAGCCCCGCCCTGTCCTTCGACGCCATCGACCTCGTCGCAGCGAACTAGGTACCCCTCGCCCGGTCTGACCTCGCTGGACGCGGGTCAGCCCAGTCGGTCCCCCGAGGGGACGGCGATGCATGCGGCGTCGAGCCGCATGCACATCGCCAACGCGGGCCGGCTAGGGGCGGCCCGGCGCTCGGCCCGGAATACAACTGACACATCCACCACCATGAAAACCAAACTTCTCTCCCTGATCGCGGCCTTGTTCGCGGCACCCGCCATGGCCGCCGTCGTTCAGACCACCGGCGCCGGCAGCGCCACGCCCGGTGCCGCGCACCTGACCTATACCGCCGACTTCGAGACCAACACCGCGCTGGCCAGCCCCTGGTCGGAGGGGGGCCTGCTGTTCAGCCATACCGGCCTGGGCAACGACAACGGCGGCTGCGGCTATGCCGGCGGCAACTGTGTCGATCTGGGCGCCGGCGAGTCCTACAGCCAGTCCTTCTCCGGCAACTACTTCGCCACTGCGGGCATGAACGCCTACCTGTCCATCCGCAGCGCGGCACGCGACCTCAACGGCATCGAGTTCGCCGTCGATTCGGGCTACGCCAACATCTACCTGATGTGGCAGACCTGGCTGGACGGCGTGCAGACCGGCACCGGCCGCGTGTCTCTCGGCGCAGCGGGTATCGGCGGCGTGCTCGGCCTGAGCGACCTGGTGGGCTTTGACGAGGTGAGGGTCTATGCCTTCGACAGCGCCAGCGACGTGTCCGGCTACAGCGCACCCGCCATCGACAGCGTGCGCGCCTTCACGATTCCCGAACCGGGCTCCCTTGCGCTGGCCTCGCTGGCCGGGCTGGGCGTGGCCGGCATGCGCCGTCGCCGTCGCGGCTGATCGCTGCGCCAAAGTCAAAGGGCCGGTCTCGCGGGAGGCCGGCCCTTTTTCCTTCATTCAGTGCGCGCCGGCCTGCGTTCGCCAGGCGTCGCGATAGGCCCGCCAGCCCGGTGGGTTCAACGCGGCCACGGGCGCTGCGGCCGCCTCGGGGGCGCTGCCCCAGGCGTCCAGCAGCCAGGCGCCGCAGGTGGTGCCGCTGCTGTCGTCCGAGACGGTCACGTCGCGGCCCTCGGCCAGACCCGCCAGCAGCGGGCCGAACCAGGGGTTGGCCGTGAACGCGCCTTCGACGACGACACGGCCCCTGGCGCCGAGAGCGGCCAGGCAATGGTCGGTCATCAGCACGACGTAGAGCGTCGCCAACGCGGCGCGCTCCGCATCCGTTTGCGGCGCAACGCCCTGGACCCGCCCGGCTTGCCCCTCGAACGGCCCGCCGGTCTCCGCAAAGCAGGGCAGCGCCATCGTCTGCCGCGCAATCAGCCGCTCCAGATCCTCGGCCGTGAACGCCGCCGGTCGTTCGCCGGCAATGGCGCCGAACTCGCGCCCGCCCATGAAGCGGATGCAGGGCACGGCGTCACCGAAGACATTGCAGTTGGCCAGCATGTCCTGCGCCTCGACGAGGGGCCGCGTCGCCGAGCCCAGCGCCGCGGCGATGACCCAGGTGCCCGTGGACAGCACCGTGCAGGGGCCGCTCTGCTGCAGCGTCAGCAGGTGGCGCAGCAGCGAGGCATTGCTGTCGTGGATGCCGCAGACGATCTCGCAATCGGCCGGCAGGCCCGTGTCCGCGACGACATCGGGCCGCAGCGTGCCCAGCCGCGCCCACGCTTCGCGTTGCGGCGGGAACAGTGGCTGCCAGCCCTGACGCTCCACCAGCGACGACCAGGTGCGCTGGCGCGGCCGCCACAGATCGGTATGACAACCCAGGGAGGTGACCTCGCTGGCCGCGACACCGCAGAAGCGCCACGCCCAGTACTGCGGATACATCAGCACATGCCTGGCCTGCGCGAACTCCGCGGGGAAGCGCGCCTGCAGCCAGTCCAGCTGGCGGCCCAGATTCAAGCCGGCCGGCAGCTGCGGCGAGCCGCTCTCTTCAAAGGCCGGCCGCAGCAAGTCATAGCGCGCCGCATCGGTCGCATCGCCGGGCACATGCTCGTAATCGGGCACCGGCAGCACCAGGCCCGCGTCGTCGATCAATGCCGCCGTCGCGCCATGCGTCACGGGCACGATGGCGCGGATATGCGCCATAGTCGACAGCTCGCGCAACTGGCCCAGCATCCAGCCCCAGAGCCTCTCGGTGTCGTGACGCGGATAGGGGCCGTCGCGACGCACGGTGTTGGGCGTGCGCGCCTCGGCCAGCGTCTTGCCGGCCGAGTCGATCAGGGTGAGCTTGGCGTTGGTCTTGCCGATGTCGAGGATGACACTTTGACCGGGGGCAGCGCTCAAGAGTTCAACGCCACGTGGCGTCCATAGCCACCCGCTTCCAGCACGGCCGCATAGTCATTCGAGCTCATGGCCGAAGCCTCCACCACCCGGGGGTCCACGGCTTCGGGCTCCACCGTGATGACGCGCACGCCGTAGTGCTCCAGCAGTTGCACGGCGCTGTCGGAGGCGCCGGTGTCGGTGATGACGGTGGACACACGGTTCAGGCCACACAGCACCAGGCCGGCCTTGCGCTGGAACTTGGAGCTGTCCACCAGCACGACGAGTTCCTCGGCCTGGCCGATGAGGCGCTTTTCGGCCTGGATCAGCAGCGGATCGGCTTCCATCAGGCCCAGGATGGACAGGCCGTAGACGCCCATGAACATCTTGGCCGCGTAATGGTGCTGGGCGACGTCGTTCTCGAACGGGCTGAGGATGACGTTCTGCTCGCGATAGACCTTGCCGCCGGGCAGGATGATTTCGTTGTCGCTGGTGACGAGCAGGCGCTCGGCCATCAGGAATGAATTGGTCAGGATCTTCAGCTGTTTCTCGACGAGAAACTCCGCCATCATGAAAGTGGTGGTGCCCCCATTGATGATGATGGTTTCGCCGTTATTGCACATCGAGGTGGCATAACGGGCGATGGCGCGCTTGGCGGCAGTATTCTGCTGGGCGTTGCTTTGAAAAGTCTCGCTGGACAGCGTATAGGACTTTTTCTTCTGCTCCAGCCTTTGGGCACCACCCCGGGTGCGCGTCAGCTGGTTTTTGGCAGCCAACCAGGAAATATCCCGTCGCACGGTGGCGGCGGAAGCCGACAGCCATTCCATCAATTGCTGCACGCTGGCGTGATCGCGTTCGTCCAGCAGTTTGAGCAGACGCTTGTGGCGCTTGTGATTGATCATGTGGATCACCTTTATCGGGCGTCCCGGAGAACCGGCGGCGACCGTTGTCTCGTATTTATGGCACCCAGCCTCTGAAGGGCAGGCGTCGCTTGGCTTGGCGGCCCGGCTGAGGCCAGGTCCTTGATCGCGGCCGGTGAGCGTAGGCGCCGGTCGCCACAGCCCTTTCCACTCACGCTCAGAAGCAATCAAAGCCTGGGTGAAACACTGTTCCAAGTACAGATTACGTCAGGCAGGTGACGAGGTCAATCAGCAAACGCTCACGGCCGTGAGCGTTTCGTGAGCGGAGGCATCGCGGCCGATGCATTCGCTCATCCTTTTGATTTACTGCGCCGCCGCCGCCCATGGCGCGCCGTTTCGGCCCACACTGCGTTCCGCTAACCCCGCGAATGGCGGGCTCCGGACCGCAGGCTGCGCTCACGGGGATGAATGACGGACTGAATACAGGCAAGCTGATGACTGCAATTTCTCAAACCCCTGCACAAACTCCGATCGTCTCGAAATGGGACGACGCCGTGGCGGCCAAGCTGAGCGAACCTGAACTGCTGCTGTATCGCTCCAATCTGCTGGGCTCGGACCTGCGCGTGACGAATTTCGGCGGTGGCAATACCTCGGCCAAGGTGCTGATGCGCGACCATTTGACGGGTGAGGATGTCGAAGTGCTGTGGGTCAAGGGCTCGGGCGGCGACCTTGGCAGCATCAAGCTCGATGGTTTTTCCACCCTCTATATGAGCAAGCTGCAGGCGCTCAAGAAGCGTTATCGCGGCCTGGAACTCGAAGACGAGATGGTGGATTACCTGCCGCACTGCACATTCAATTTGAATCCGCGTGCCGCGAGTATCGATACCCCGCTGCACGCCTATATTCCGAAGGCGCATGTCGACCACATGCACCCCGACGCCATCATCGCCATCGCCGCCTGCGCCGACAGCCGCCGCCTGACCGAAGTGATCTTCGGCGGCCAGCTGGGCTGGCTGCCCTGGCAGCGCCCCGGCTACGACCTCGGCCTGAAGCTCGAGGCTCTGGCGACGTCGCAGCCCCAACTGAAGGGCATCATCCTGGAAGGCCATGGCCTGTTCACCTGGGGTGACACGGCCAAGTCCTGCTACGAGATCACGCTGGACATGATCCGCCTGGCCGAGCAGTGGCTCTCCGAGAACATCAAGCAGCCAGTGTTCGGCGGCGTGAAGACCCCCACCCTGCCCGCCGACCAGCGCGCGGCCCTCGCCGCCAGGCTGATGCCCGCGCTGCGCGGCCGCATCAGCGCCGACGAGCGCAAGCTGGGCGACTTCAACGACAGCGCCGCGGTGCTGGAGTTCGTCGGCAGCCAAGACCTGAACAAGCTGGCCGCTCTGGGCACGTCCTGCCCCGACCATTTCCTGCGCACCAAGATCCGCCCCCTGGTGCTGGACTTCGACCCGGCCAAGCCCGATGTCGACGCCGTGCTGGCTGGCCTGGACGCCGCGCTGGAGGCCTACCGCGCCGACTACCGGGCCTATCACGAGCGCTGCAAGCGGCCCAACAGCCCGGCCGTGCGCGATGCCAATCCCATCATCTACCTGATCCCCGGCGTCGGCATGCTGTCCTTCGCCAAGGACAAGGCCACCGCCCGCATCGCCGGCGAGTTCTACATCAACGCCATCAACGTGATGCGCGGCGCGAACGGCGTCGACAAATACGTCGGCCTGCCCGAGCAGGAGGCCTTCGACATCGAGTACTGGCTGCTCGAGGAAGCCAAGCTGCAACGCATGCCCAAGCCCAAGAGCCTGGCCGGCCGCGTGGCCCTGGTCACCGGCGGCGCCGGCGGCATCRGCCAGGCCGTTGCCCGCCAGCTGCTGCAGGAAGGTGCCTGCGTGATGCTGACCGACATCGATGCCGAGGCGCTGGAAGAAGCCCGCCAGAACCTGCTGAAGGTCGGCGGCAAGGACAACGTCGCCGCCGTGCGGGGCGACATCACGTCAGAGGCCGAGGTCGAAGCCCTGCTGTCGGCCACGGCCCTGCGCTTCGGCGGCCTGGACATCCTCGTCTCCAACGCCGGCATCGCCTCCGCCGCACCGTTGGAAGACACGACGCTGGAGATCTGGAACCGCAACCAGAACATCCTCGTCACCGGCTACTTCCTCGTCAGCCGCGGTGCCTTCCGCCTGATGAAGCAGCAGAAGATCGGCGGCAGCATGGTGTTCGTGGCCAGCAAGAACGGCCTGGTGGCCTCCGCCGGCGCATCGGCCTACTGCACGGCCAAGGCGGCCGAGATCCACCTGGCCCGTTGCGTCGCGCTGGAGGGTGCCGCCATCGGCGTGCGCGTCAACGTCGTCAACCCCGACGCCGTCATCCGCGGCTCGCGCATCTGGGACGGCAAGTGGAAGGAAGAGCGCGCCGCGTCCAACAAGATCGACAGCGACAACATCGAAGAGTTCTATCGCCAGCGCAGCATGCTCAAGCTCAGCGTGCTGCCCGAGGACATCGCCGAAGCGGTCTACTTCATGGCCAGCGACAAGTCCGGCAAGAGCACCGGCAACGTCCTCAACGTGGACGCCGGCAACGCCGCGGCCTTCACGCGCTAACAATCAGCGCAGGAGACAAACATGACGACGCAAATCATTGATGCCGGCCAGGTCGAGCAGCACAACGCCAGCCAGCGCGCCACGCTGCAGGCCGACTATGACGCGCTCGGCGGCATGCTGTCCCGCCGCGGCGTGGACATCGAGGCGCTGACGGCCACGGCCCAGACCTTCGCCGTCGCCCTGCCCAGCTGGGGCGTGGGCACGGGCGGCACGCGCTTCGCGCGCTTCCCCGGCAAGGGCGAGCCGCGCGACGTGACCGAGAAGCTCGAGGACTGCGCCGTCATCCACCAGCTGACGCGTGCCACGCCCCTGGTGTCGCTGCACTTCCCCTGGGACAAGCCGGCCGACCCCAAGGCGCTGCGCCAGCAGGCCGACAGCCTGGGCCTGTCCTTCGACGCGGTGAACTCCAACACCTTCCAGGACCAGGCCGGCCAGGCGCACAGCTACAAATACGGCAGCCTGACCTCGCAAAGCCAGGCCGCCCGCGAGCAGGCCGTGGCCCACAACATCGACTGCATCGAGCTCGGCAAGACGCTGGGCTCCAAGGGCCTGACGGTGTGGGTCGGCGACGGCGCCAACTTCCCCGGCCAGCACAATCTGCGCGGCGCGCTGGAGCGCTATCTGGACAGCGCCAAGGGCATCTACGCCGCCCTGCCCGACGACTGGCTGATGTATATCGAGCACAAGCTGTTCGAGCCGGCCTTCTACTGCACCGTCATCGCCGACTGGGGCACCAGCTTCGCCGCCGCGCAAACCCTGGGCGACAAGGCCAAATGCCTGGTGGACCTGGGCCACCACGCGCCCAACACCAACATCGAGATGATCGTGGCCCGCCTGGCCCAGTTCGGCAAGCTCGGCGGCTTCCACTTCAACGACAGCAAATACGGCGACGACGACCTGGACTCGGGGAGCATCGACCCCTTCCAGCTCTTCCTCGTCTTCAACGAACTGGCCGACGCCACGCTGCGTGATGGCAGCTTCAAGCCCGCCTACATGCTGGACCAGTCGCACAACGTGACCGACCCCATCGAAAGCCTGATGAGCAGCGCCGTCGAAGTGCAGCGCGCCTTCGTGCAGGCCGCCATGGTGGACCGTGCGGCTCTGGCCGGCTTCCAGGAAGCCAACGATGCGCTGCAATCGGCTCAGGCGCTGAAGAAGGCCTTCCGCACCGACGTCAGCCCCATCCTCGCCATGGCCCGCCTGCGTTCGGGCGCTGCCATCGACCCGGTCGCCGCCTACCGTGCCAGTGGCTATCGCGAGAAGGCCGCCGTCAAGCGCCCGCCGAAAGCAGGAGCTTCCGGCAGCGGCATCGTCTGAGGTGGATGCCAAGGACTTCGGCGCACGCGGCGATGGCATCACGCTCGACACGCGGGCGCTGCAGGCCGCCATCGATGCCGCGGCGTTGCGGCGCACCGAGCTGCGCCTGCCGCCCGGCATCTACCTGACGGGTTCGCTGTTCCTGAAAAGCGGCATGACGCTGCGGCTTGACCGCGGCGCCACGCTGCTGGGCTCGCACAACCTGGCTGACTACCCACTGCTGCCGACGCGCGTCTCCGGCATCGAGATGCGCTGGCCTGCCGCCCTCGTCAACATCTACGGTGAGCACGACGTCGGCCTGCTCGGCGAAGGCTGCATCGACGGCGACGGCCAGGTCTTCTGGGACAGCTACTGGGCCTTGCGCGCAACCTACGAGCCTCGTGGCCTGCGCTGGGCCTCCGACTACGACGCCCAGCGTCCACGCCTGATCCAGGTCTTCGAGTCGGCCCGCGTCAACATCGGCGAAGGCCTGCTGCTGCGCCGCTCGGGCTTCTGGACGCTGCACCTCTGCTACTCGGAGGACGTGACCGTCGACGGCGTCACCCTCCGCAACAACGAGGGCGACGCACGCGGCCCCTCCACCGATGGCATCGACATCGACTCCTCGCGCCGCATCACCATCCGCCGCGCCGACATCGCCGGCAATGACGATGCCCTCGTGCTGAAGGCCGGCCGCGATGCCGACGGCCTGCGCGTCGCCCGCCCCTGCGAGGACATCAGCATCAGCGACTGCGTCGTCCGCGACGGCGCCGCGGGCCTGACCTTCGGCAGCGAAACCTCTGGGGGCTTCCGGCGCATCACCGCCCGGCGCATCGAAGTGCATGCGCCGGTGCCGGTGGGCCTGCTGTTCAAGTCCGCGCCCAGCCGGGGCGGCTTCATCGAGGACGTGACGATCAGCGACCTCGCCCTGCACGACGTGCCAACGGCGCTGCGCGTGACGATGAACTGGAACCCCGCCTTCAGCCGCGCGGACATCCCGGCCAGCGAGATCGCCGCGGCGCCCGCTCATTGGTTGAACCTGGCCACGCCGGTGCCGCCAGCGCAGGGCCGCGTGCAGGTGAGCGGGGTTCGCATCGAGCGACTGAAGGCCCGCGGCGCCCAGGTGGCCTTCGAGGTCGACGCCTATGCCGAGGCACCGCTGCGCGACTTCCGCTTCACCGGCCTGGACATCCAGGCCCGTCGTGGCGGCCATCTGCAGGACACCAGCGGCTGGCGCTTCGACGCCGACTGCCGCCTGGACCTGGGCTCGCCCATCGCCGTCGGCGCCGGCTGCGAACCGGCGGGTCTGGCCGACAGGCATTGGCGCCTGGCGCCGACGCTGCAGCGCCGCGACGTGTCGGGCCTGCCCATGGCCGAGCAGGACATCCAATAAAACCGGAGACATGACGATGAGCGACGAGACCCTGGCCTTCAAGATGCAGCTCAAGCCCGGCGTCGTGGCCGAGTACAGGCGCCGCCACGACGAGCTCTGGCCCGATCTCGCCGAAGCCCTGCGCGGCGCCGGCATCCACGACTACTGGATCTTCCTCGACGAAGCCACGCTCTCCCTCTTCGCCGTCCTCAAGCGCAAGTCCGGCCACCCCTTCGACGACCTGCCCCACCAGCCCGTGATGCGCCGCTGGTGGGACTACATGGCCGACCTGATGGAGGTCGAGGCCGACAACAAGCCGCGCCAGTGGCCGTTGACACCCCTCTTCCACTTCAACTGAAGGAGGGCCGCCATGCGCACCTGGATCACCCTCACCCTGGCCTGGGCCCTCGCCCTGCCGACGCTCGCCGCCGACGCGCTGCGCCCGCCGCTGCTGCTCACCGGTGCCCGGGCCAATGCGCAGGACCTGTCCGGCCGCTGGACCTATTCCAAGGATCTGTACCGCACCGGCTTCACCGACATCAATGGTTGGGTCGCCAAGTCGCGCATGCAGCGCCACCGTGACGTGGACGTGGCCACCGAGGAGAGCAAGCCCGGTCCGGCCTTCTTCGAGTTCGACCTCGACCGCGGCCCGGCGATGGACATCCCCGGCGCGTGGAACTCGGCCACGCCCGAACTGCGCTACTTCGACGGGCTGATCTGGTTCCAGCGCCGCTTTGATGCGGCCATCAAGACGGACCAGCGCAGCTTCCTGCGCTTCGAGGCCGTCAACTACCGCGCCTACGTCTATCTGAACGGCAAGGAAGTCGGCCGGCACGAGGGCGGCTTCACGCCCTTCGTCGTCGAGGTGACCGACGCGCTGCGCGCGCAGGGCAACCGCCTCGTCGTCGGCGTGGACTCCAAGCACGACGCCAACAGCGTCCCCGGCGAGATCACCGACTGGGACCTCTACGGCGGCATCACGCGGCCGGTGAAGCTCATCCAGACACCCGCCACCTTCATCGACGACGCGACGCTGCGCCTCAACGACGCCGGCCGGCTGGTGGGCAGCCTGCAGCTCAACGGCCCGCAGGCCGCCAACCGCGCGGTAAACCTGCGCATCGCCGGCCTGAACCTCACGCTRCCGACGCGCACCGACGCGAACGGCGAAGCCCGCTTTGACATGGCAGCGCCAGCGAGCTTGAAGCGCTGGACGCCCGACACGCCGACGCTCTACGACGTGGACTTCGACGCCGGTGACGACAAAGTGCGCGACCACATCGGCTTCCGCACGATTGCCGTGCGCGGCAGCGAGATCCTGCTCAACGGTCAGCCCATCTTCCTGAAGGGCATCTGCATCCACGAGGAAGAGGTCGGCCCCAACCCCGCCCGCCGCATCGACGATGCCGCCGCGCGCCGCCTGCTCGGCGAGGTGAAGAACGGCCTGCACAGCAACTATGTGCGCCTGTCCCACTACCCGCACAACGAAGCCATGCTGCGCGTGGCCGACGAGATCGGCCTGCTGGTGTGGAGCGAGATCCCCGTCTACTGGACCGTGAACTGGGACAACCCGGCCACGCTGGACCTGGCCCGCCGCATGCAGGCCGAGACCATCTATCGCGACCGCAACCGCGCCGCCGTCGTGCTGTGGAGCATCGGCAACGAGACGCCCGTGGCCGACAACCGCACGCGCTTCCACACCGCGCTGGCCCAGACCGTGCGCGCGCTGGACCCGAGCCGCCTCATCAGCGCGGCGCTGCTGGTGGAGCGCAAGGGCGACACCCTCCACATCGCCGACCCGCTGCTGAAGGAACTCGACGTCATCGCCGTCAACACCTATGCGGGCTGGTACGGCGACGACACGCTGGAGGCCGTCGGCAAGCTGCGCTGGGACGTGCCGGCGGACAAGCCGCTGCTGTTCTCCGAGTTCGGCGCCGATGCGCAGGCCGGCTTCCAGGATGCCACGCTGCGCCGCAAGTTCAGCGAGGACTACCAGGCCGACTACTACCGCGCGACGCTCGCCATGGCCGCCAAGGTGCCGACGCTGCGCGGCCTGTCGCCCTGGGTGCTGAAGGACTTCCGCTCGCCGCGCCGCGAGCACCCGGTCTACCAGAACGGCTGGAACCGCAAGGGGCTGATCTCCGAGACGGGGCAGCGCAAGCTGGCCTTCGACGTGCTGGCCGAGCACTACAAGGCGCAGGCGAAATGAAGCGATGGCTGACCGCCCTCGCCTTGGCAGCGGCGGCGCTGTCGACCCACGCCGCGCGCGAGGCCTACAACTTCAACCCGGGCTGGCGCCTGCATGTCGGCGACGCGCCTGGCGCTGAAGCCCCAGCCTTCGACGACGCCGGCTGGAAGCCCGTCACCCTGCCCCGCGCCTGGAACGAGGACGATGCCTTCGCCAGGGACATCGTCGACCACCGCACCGGCATCGCCTGGTACCGCAAGCGCTTCACGCTGCCCAGGGACATCGCCGGCCGCAAGGTCTTCATCGAGTTCGAGGGTGCCCGCCAAGCCGCCGAGGTCTGGGTCAACGGCCAGCGCATCGGCTTGCACGAGAACGGCGTGACGGCCTTCGGCTTCGACCTGAGCCAGGTCGTCAAACCCGGCGACAACTTCATCGCCGTGCGCACCGACAACCGCTGGGACTACCGCGAGCAGGCCACCAACCAGCGCTACCAGTGGGCCGACAAGAACTTCAACGCCAACTACGGTGGCCTGCCCAAGAACCTGCGGCTTCACGTCACCGACAAGCTCTACCAGACGCTGCCGCTGTACAGCAACCTCGGCACCACGGGCGTCTACGTCCACGCGGCGGACTTCGACCCGCAGGCCCACCGCGCCACCATCACCGCTGAAGCCCAGGTGCGCAACGAGCACGACAAGCCGCGCCGCTTCGCCTTCGACGTCGCCCTGCTTGACCGCGACGGCAAGCAGGTTGCCAGCTTCAAGGCTCCAGCCCAGACGCTGCTGCCCGGCGCCACCACCACCGTCCGCGCCAGCGCGCCTGTCGACGGCCTGCAGTTCTGGAGCTGGGGTTATGGCGCCCTCTACGACGTCGAGACGACGCTGAGTGTCGACGGCAAGCCCGTCGACAAGGTCGTCACGCGCACCGGCTTTCGCCAGACCGCGTTCGCCAACGGCATGGTCACGCTGAACGGCCGCATCATCCAGCTCAAGGGCTATGCCCAGCGCACCAGCAACGAGTGGCCGGCCATCGGCCTCTCCGTGCCCGCCTGGCTCAGCGACTACAGCAACGGCCTGATGCTGGCCAGCAACGCCAACTTCGTGCGCTGGATGCACACCGCGCCGTGGAAGCAGGACGTCGAGTCGCTGGACCGCATCGGCCTGATGCAGGCCCTGCCCACCGGCGACTCCGAGGCCGATGTGACGGGCAGGCGCTGGGAGCAGCGCATGGAAGCCATGCGCGACGCCATCGTCTACTTCCGCAACAACCCATCGGTGCTGATGTTCGAGGCGGGCAACCGCAGCGTCAGCGCCGAGCACATGGCCGAGGTGCGCGCGCTGCGCGACCGCTTCGACCCGCACGGCGGCCGCGCCGCCGGCAGCCGCGAGATGCTGTCGCGGGCGCTGCAGGACGTGGCCGAGTACGGTGGCGAGATGCTCTACATCAACAAGAGCGCCCGCCGGCCGATGTGGGCCATGGAGTACTCGCGCGACGAAGGCGCCCGCAAGTTCTGGGACGAGCTCTCGCCGCCCTGGCACCGCGACGGCGACGGCCCCGAGCACAAGGGCCAGAGTGCCGCCAGCTACAACCGCAACCAGGACAGCCACGCGCTGGAAGACGTGCGCCGCTGGGTGGACTACTGGCGTGAGCGCCCCGGCACCGGCACGCGCGTGTCGTCGGGCGGCGTCAACATCATCTTCAGCGACAGCAACACCCACCACCGCGGCGCCGAGAACTACCGCCGCAGCGGCGAAGTGGATGCCATGCGCATCCCCAAGGACGGCTTCTTCGCCCACCAGGTGATGTGGGATGGCTGGGTCGATGTCGAGAAGCCGCGCGCACATCTGCTGGGCCACTGGAACTACCCAGCCGGCACGGTGAAGACCGTCACCGTCATCTCCAGCGCCGCCCGCGTCGTGCTGACGCTGAACGGCAGGCCGGTCGGCGCGGTCGCCGCCGGCGAGCCCTTCATCTTTCGCTTCGACGGCGTCAAGTTCGAACCCGGCGAGCTGCGCGCCGTGGGTCTCGACAAGGAGGGCAACAAGGTCTGCGAGGACGTTCGCGTTACCGCCGGTGCGCCCACCGCGCTGAAGCTGACGGCGCAGACTCACCCTCAGGGCCTGCAGGCCGACGGCGCCGACTTGGCGCTGGTGCAGGTCGAGGTCGTCGACGCCAAGGGCCAGCGCCACCCGCTGGCCCTGGACAGCGCGAAGTTCACCCTCGACGGCCCGGCCGAGTGGCGCGGCGGCATCGCCCAGGGTCCGGGCAACTTTGTGCTGGCGCGCGAGCTGCCGGTGGAAGGCGGTGTCAACCGCGTGCTGCTGCGCAGCACGACCGATGCGGGCCTCATCAGGCTGCGCGCCGAAGCCCAGGGGCTGGCGCCCGCGACGCTGGAGCTGCGCTCGCAGGCCGTGAAGGTCGGCGGCGGCCTGAGCACACGCTTCCCCGCGGATGGCATCGCCGCGCCCTTCACGCGCGGCCCGACGCCCGCGACACCGTCCTTTGTCGTGAGCCGCATCGCCGTGGCCGTGTCTTCGGTGGAAGCCGACAGCGGCACGCCGGGCCACGCCGTCGACGACGATGAATCCACCTCCTGGACCAGTGAGCCCGGTAGGAGCGGCATCCGCTTCCGCCTGGCAGAGGCCACGACGCTGAAGGAGATCACGCTCAAGCTCGGTGGCTGGCGCGAGCGCCAGTACCCGCTGGTCATCCGGGTCGACGGCATCGCCGTCTGGCGCGGCCTGACGGAGCGCAGCCTCGGCTATGTGACGCTGCCGCTGCGGCCGCAGCGCGGCCAGCTCGTCAGCATCGAGCTGACCGGCGATGCCCAGGGCGGCAACGAGGTGGCCACCAACACCGAGGTCGCCAACCAGAAGATCGTCGACACCGGCGCGAGCCGCCTGGGCCGCGGCGTGCTGTCCATCGTCGAGGCCGAGTTCTACAAGACGCCCTGAGCCATGCCCAATTCACCTGCTCTCACCCGCCGCCAGCTGCTGGCCGCCACGCTGCTGGCGCCGGCCCTGACCGCCTCGGCCCAGCCGGTCTCGTGGCCCAAYCCGCTCGTCCCCCAGCGCGCCGACCCGCAGATCCTGCGCCACGGCGATTGGGTCTACCTGATGGCCACCGTGCCCGAGTACGACCGGCTGGAGCTGCGCCGCGCGCGCAGCATCGCCGGCCTGGCCACGGCCGAGCCCAAGGTCGTCTGGCGCCGGCATGAGCAGGGCCCCATGAGCCGCAACATCTGGGCGCCCGAGCTGCACGTCATCGACGGCCGCTGGTTCATCTACTTCAGCGCCGGCGAGGCCAAGGAGCCCTGGAAGATCCGGCTCTGGGTGCTGGAGAACGCGTCGCCGGATCCACTGCAGGGCGACTGGACCGAGCGCGGCCAGATCAAGACGCAGTGGGAAACCTTCACGCTGGACGCCACCGTCTTCGAACACCGCGGCAAGCGCTATCTGGCCTGGGCCCAGACCGAGCCGGCCACCAAAAATCACAGCACCAACATCTATCTGCAGCGCATGGCCAGCCCGACGACGCTAGAAGGCCCACAGCTGCTGCTGAGCCGCCCCGAGTTCGCCTGGGAGCAGGTGCGCCACATCGTCAACGAAGCGCCCGCCGTGCTCATCCATGGCGGCCGCGTCTTCATGACGTATTCGGCGGCCGGCACGGGTGCCGAGTACTGCCTGGGCCTGCTGTGGGCCGACGAGAGCGCCGACCTGCTGGACCCAAAGAGCTGGCGCAAATCACCCGGCCCGGTGTTCGTCAGCAACCCTGAAAACAGCCAGTACGGCCCCGGCCACAACAGCTTCGTCGTGGAGCCCGACGGCAGCGTGCTCAACGTCTTCCACGCGCGCAACTACCGCGACATCGTCGGCGACCCGCTGAAGGACAGTGGCCGCGCGACACGCGTGCAGCCACTGCGCTTCACGGCCGATGGCATGCCCGACTTCGGCCAGCCGCTGCGCGAGACCACCAGGCCATCACCGTCATCGCCCTCTCGGCCGGCGTGCCCAATGTGTTCGATGGCGAGTCCCCCGACCGGGTCTGCCGCCGGCCGACGCGCGCCGAGTTGCATGCCTACCCCTCGTCCTTGCCGGCCCGGGGCCGAGCCTTGGTCTACGCGGGGGGCGGCTATCTGCAGCTGATGCACGACAAGGAAGGCGTCGAGATCGCGCGCTGGCTGAACACGCTGGGAATGGACGCCTATGTCCTCGTGCACCGCCTGCCCGGCCAGGACGGCCAGCCCTTCGACATCGCGCTGCAGGACGGCCTGCGCGCCATGGAGCTGCTGGCCACGCTGCCGCCTTTGCCGCTGCTGCACGTGGGCCTGTCCTCCGGTGGCCATCTGGCCGGCGTGATGGCCTGCCAGGGCGGGTCCGCGGGCGCCGTCATCGCCTACGCGCCCCTCAACGCCAACCACCGCGACCACAAGGCCCCGGCGGGCAAGCCCGACTTTCCACCGCCCGAGAAGCAGGCCTTCTACGACGCCTGGCCCATCGGCATCGCCACCGAGCCGCACGGCCTGCCGCGCTGCCCGGTGTTCCTGGCCTATGCGCTGCACGACGCCATCGTGCCTGTCGACCACGCCCTCAATCTCATCAAGGCCGCGCAGGTCCACGGGCTGGATGTCGAGGCCCATGTCTTCCCGCAGGCCGAGCATGGCTTTGCGCTGCGCGGCCTCGCCGGCACACAGGACCAATGGCCGGCGCTCGCGGCCCGCTGGATGGCGGCCAAATTGGACAGCCCCAACTTCGCCTAACCTTGCCGGCTTGTCAGAGCCACGAGTCAAGCATGCTGGAAGCGATCAATAGCTGGGGTGACTACCGATCCAAGGTGAGGGAGTTCGACGCCGTGCTCGAGCACGGCAAGGCGGTTTCCGGGGCGCTGACCGGGCTGCCGGCGTCCGCCCCGCACGTCAGCTATGGCGCGCAGATCTACGTCAAGCTGCTGTCCCACAGCATCGCCTTGCGCCGGCTGGCGCCCGACCCCGGCCAGCCGATGCCGCGCGAACTGTGGGACCAGCCCTCCATGTGCGCGCTGGCACGCTGCGTCATCGAGGCCCATGACGCCTTCGAATACATCGCCGGGCACGCCGTCACGGACTCGGAGCGCGGCTTTCGCATCCGGCTCTGGGAGCTGCACGACGCCACGCGCCGCCTGAAGATCCTGGGCGGCACCGCCTCGACGGACCCCGCCATCACCGGCATCCTTGCCGACGCCGCGCGGCTTCAGCTGGCGCTGGAGGCGCACGAGTACATGGCCTCGCTGCCGGCCGTGCCGCAGGCGGAGCTGCGCCTGCGGCTGCGGCGCAGCGACCCGCCGGACTTCCACCTGACCCGGCGCCAACGCTGCGCCCTGAGCGGCGTGGACGCCGACTGGCACAAGGCGGTCTCGATGCAGCTCTCGCAGCATGTGCTGACCTTGCCCTACTCCGTCCACCAGCTGTTCCAGTTCCAGGCGGGAACGCCCGCGGCGCTGCGCCTGACGGCCATGCCGCTGCTCTTCGCCCTGCCCTTCCTCGCGCGCGCCATCCACGCCATGGACCTGCTCCTGCCCGGGCGCGCCCCCAAACCGCCGAGCCGGACGGCACGCACCATGGCCCTGTGGCGCGGCGTTGCCGAGCCCGGCACGAAAGACCCTGGATGACCCATCTGCTGAAGTCGCTGCTGCTGTGCGCGGCCTGGCTGCCACTGGCGGCCCTGGCCGAGGGCAGCGCCCTCATGCTGTCGCCCGCTCACCAGGCCAGCGGCATCAGCCCCGACACCCAGCTCGCCATCCGTTTCGCCAGCCCGCCCACGCCGGGCACTGCAGGCCTGATCCGCATCCATGACGCCGACGACGGGCGGCTGGTCGACACGCTGGATCTGTCTGTTGCGGCCTCACCCAACCGCCGCATGACGCCGCCCGAGGCGGCCGCCGACGCGCTCCAGCAGACCTACCAGTCCACCCGCATCGCCGGCCGCGACTGGCACTTCCGCCCGGTCATCGTGCGCGGCAAGGTGGCGACGATCTACCCTCACCACGGCGTGCTGGGCTATGGCCGCCACTACCGCGTGACGGTGGATGCGGGCGTGCTGCAGGCAGCAGCCATCACCTGGGCCTTCAGCACCCGGGCCGCTCCACCCGCGGCCGACAGCACCCGCCTCGTCGTCGCGGCCGACGGCAGCGGCGACTTCGCCACCGTGCAGGGCGCCATCGACTTCGTGCCCGACAAGCCGGCCAAGCGGATCACCCTCTTCATCCGCAATGGCTTCTACGAGGAGATCGTGTCGCTGGCCGCCAAGTCCAATCTCATCCTGCGCGGCGAGGACCGCGACAAGGTGCAGGTCGGCTATGCCAACAGCAGCGCCTTCAACCCCGGCGCGCGCGGCCGCTGGGCCTTCTCCATCGTCGATGGCACGGACATCCAGCTCTCCGGCTTCACGATCAACAACTACGCCGTCGGCCAGGCCGAGGCGCTGATGACGCGCGGCGAGCGCATCGTGCTGAGCGACATGACGCTGAACGGCTCCGGCGATGCGCTGACGACCTACGGCACGCTCTATGTGGCCGACAGCAAGCTCAGCGGCCATGGCGACACCATCCTGGGCTATGCGGCGGCCTATTTCCTGCGCACCGAGCTGCAGTCCATCGGCCCCTTCAGCTGGACGCGCACACCCGCCGGCCAGCACGGCAATGTGTTCGTGGACTGCCGCTTCATCGCCAGCGAAGCCCCGCTGCCCTGGGCTCCGCAGGGTGACAAGGCCGAGCGCCCGCCCGCTGTTTTCGCCCGGCTGCCGCGCAACCGCTCCGTCACGGCCGCAGCCGCCAACTACCCGCATGCCGAGATGGTGCTGATCGACACCCGCACCCAGGGCATCGCGCCCGAAGGCTGGGGTCCGGTGGAAGAGGCGCCGGACTTCGACAGCTCGCAGGTGCGCTTCTGGGAGTTCAACACCATGGACCTGCACGGCCGCCCCATCGACCTCTCCAGGCGCCACCCGGTCTCGCGCCGGCTGACGATGGAGAAGGACGCCGCCTTGATAGCCGACTACCGCCGGCCGGAGTTCGTGCTGGGTGGCTGGAAGCCGGTGGTGGAGTGAGGCGATGAGACTGCTGCGCGCCCTCGCACTCCTGCTGCTGGCCCTGTGCGGCGCAACGGCGCAGGCCGTTGAGCAGTGGGGCCTCTTCGAGATCGAACTCGCGGGCCCCAGCGATGGCAACCCCTTCGTCGACGTGCAGCTCACTGCCCGCTTCAGCGACGGCGTGCAGACGATAGAGGTCGACGGCTTCTACGACGGCGACGGCGTCTACCGCCTGCGCTTCATGCCGCCGCATGCCGGCCGCTGGACCTGGGTCAGCCAGAGCAACCGCTGGCCGCTGACCCACCAGCAGGGCGAGTTCACCGCCACACCGCCCAAGGCGGGCAACCACGGCCCCGTCGGTGTGCGCCATGGCTACCACTTCGACCACGCCGACGGCACGCCCTACAAGCCCGTCGGCACGACGATGTACAGCTGGGCTCACCGCGGCGCGGCGCTGGAAGAGCAGACGCTGAAGACGCTGGCCGTCGCGCCCTTCAACAAGGTGCGCATGCTGGTGTTCCCGCAGACGGCGGGAACAGACAAGCACCCCCCGGAACTGTGGCCCTACGCTGGCACGCCGCCTCGCAACTGGGACTTCAGCCGCTTCAACCCCGCTTTCTTCCGCCACCTGGAACAGCGCGTTGGCCAGCTGCGGGACCTCGGCATCGAGGCCGACCTGATCCTGCACCACCCCTATGACGACAAGCGCGCCTGGGGCTTTGACGACCTCCCGCGCGAGGTGGACGACCGCTACGCCCGCTACCTCGTCGCGCGCCTGGCGGCCTATCGAAACGTCTGGTGGTCGCTGGCCAACGAGTTCGACTTCATCCGCACCAAGACCGACGACGACTGGGAGCACCTCGGCCAGCTGCTGCAGCACGTCGATCCCTACGGCCATCTGCGCTCCATCCACAACGGCAAGCGCATCTACGACCAGGCGCGGCCGTGGATCACCCACGTCAGCATGCAGCACGGCATGGCGGCCGCAGAGGCCAGCCGCGCCGTGCTGTTCCGCGAGGCCTGGCGCAAGCCGGTCGTCTTCGACGAGCTGAAGTACGAGGGCCGGCACGACCGCCGCTGGGCGCAACTGAGCGGGCCGCAGATGGTGCACGCCTTCTGGTCGGCGACCATCGCGGGCAGCTACGGCGGCCACAGCGAGTTCATCCCCGACGCCGACGGCCTGATCTGGCTGGCCCAGGGCGTGCAGCTGCGCGGCGAGAGCCCGCCGCGGCTGGCCTTCCTGAGGCGCATCCTCGACGCCGCGCCCGCCGAAGGCATCGACCCCATCGACGCCTTCGACGACCTCTTCATCGCCGGCCAGCCCGGCCGCTACTACCTCGTCTACTTCGGCCAGCAGGCGCCCACCGCATGGCTGCCCAGGCTCTACCTGACCGGCCTGCGTGACGGCCAGCGCTTCAAGGCCGAGATCATCGACACCTGGGCCATGACGATCACGCCAGTGCCCACGCCGCTGCAGTTCACGCCGCAGGGTCGCTACGACTTCGTGGAGCGCAGCGGCCAGGCCCTCCCACTGCCTGGCAAGCCCGGCATCGCGCTGCGCCTGACCGCGCTGGACACGCCGGCCGGCCCGGGCGCGCGGCCCGCTCACGACGACTGACCCCGCCCGCGACATGAAGACAAACACCGCTCTCGCCACCCTCCTGCTGCTCGCCGCCTGTGCGACGACCCAATCGGCAGCGGCACCGCCTGCATTCCCGGGCGCCGAGGGCGAAGGCGCCGTCTCCCTCGGCGGGCGCGGCGGGCGGGCCCTCTACGTGACGACGCTGGCCGACGCTGGCCCCGGCTCGCTGCGCGCCGCCGTCGAGGCCAAGGGGCCACGCACCGTCGTGTTCGCGGTGTCCGGCACCATCGCCCTGGCCAGGCCGCTGCACGTCACCGAAGGCCGCCTCACCATCGCCGGCCAGACGGCACCTGGCGACGGCATCACGCTGCGCAATCACGCGCTGCTGATCGATGCCGACGACGTCGTCGTGCGCTTCATCCGCTCCCGCATGGGCGACGAGTCCGGCGCGGACGACGACGCCATCAGCGTCGGCTCGGGCCAGCGCATCATGCTGGACCATGTCTCGGCCAGTTGGTCCACCGACGAGTCACTGTCGGTTTCGGTGGCCCGCGCCGACCTGGGCCGCCCGGCCTACCAGCATGTCACCGTGCAATGGAGCTTGATTGCCGAATCACTGAACTGCAATGCGCCCAAGAAAGGCGCCTGCCATGGCTTCGGCAGCCTGCTGCGTGGCGCGCACGGCACGCGGCTGTCCATGCACCACAACCTCTGGGCCCACCACCAGGACCGCATGCCCCGCCCCGGCAACTACCTCGGCCCGCAGGCCGACCCGGTGGGTGGCTTCTACGATCTGCGCGCCAACGTCTTCTACAACTGGGGCACCGAGCGCGCCGGCTACAACCTGGATCGCGGCGGCGAACGCGCCAGTTACAACTTCGTCGACAACGTCTACCTGACCGGGCCCAGCTCCACGGGCAAGTTCGCCTTCGAGGAAAGCAACCCCGGGTCACGCGCCTGGTTCGCCGGCAACAGCATGGACGGCGAGTTGCCCGCCGACCCGTGGACGCTGGTGCGGGCCCATGCGCAGAACCTGCCCGGCGGCCTGCCAGCCGGCTACAAGCTGGCGGCGCCCCTGCCCTTCGCAGCGGTCACCGCGGACGCGCCCGCGAAGACGCTGGAGCGCGTGCTGGCCAGCGCCGGCGCGTCACTGGTGCGAGACGCGGTGGATGAGCGCTTCATCACCGACGTGCGCCAGCGCCGTGGCAAGCTCATCAACAGCCAGACCGAAGTGGGCGGCTGGCCCGAGCTGAAGAGTGGCCCTGCACCTCTGGACAGCGATGGCGATGGCATGCCGGATGCGTGGGAGACGGCGCAGGGCCTGAACCCCGGCGATGCGTCGGACGCAGCGCGCGTGGACCCGTCCTCGGGCTACACGCAGCTGGAGCGCTATCTGAACGGACTGGTGGCCCACCTGGTCGGCGCTGGAACCGCCGCCGTCCCCTGCCCGGATCTGGCCTTCGTGAAGCAGCAGCCTTTTCGCAAGGCCAAGCAGGCCCTCGACACGTCGTCCATCACCACGGCCCATGACGCCCGCGTGATCGGCGACGCCATCACGCCGATCATGAGGCTGCTCGTGGCCCTGAGCTACGCCGATCTGCCGCAGAGCGTCGACAAGGAAGTGCTGACCGGCAATGGTCGCGCCGCACTGCGCCAGCCGCCGCTGCGCAACGACAAGAATCGTTTCTCCGTCACCAGCGTGAGCGGCTGGAAAGTCTGTGGCGACGACATGCTGTCGTTTTCGGCAACCTATCGCGACCTGCTCCGCAAGAACCCCTGGACGACGAACTTCCTGTTCACGAAGGTGGACGGGGTTTGGCGCTTCCACGATCACGCGGAAATCGGTGCTGGGCAGGTGTGCCGGTAGACAGCCCTTCAGTCGATCGCCAAGGTCAAGCGGTTCAGCTGCCCTCGCCCGGCGGCGCGTACTGCTCGATGACCTGCTGCTCGGTCAACATCGACGTCTGGTTGGCGAAGTCGTAATAGGCAGGCTTCTTGTCGACATAGATCTGGCTGGCCAGCTCGAAGTCGTTGCTCTCGAAAGCACCGGCCGGCACAAAGTACTCGCCGGTGGCCAGCAGCTTGTAGAAGAGATGGGTGCCGCAATGCTTGCAGAAGGCGCGCTCGGCCCACTGCGAAGACGCATAGACGCCGATGTGCTCCTGGCCTACGAAGCGAACGTCGGGCCCGCAATGCACGGCCAGCAACGGGCCGCCGCCCCAGCGCCGACAGAAGCCGCAATGGCAGGCGCCGATCTCTCGGGTGTCGGGCGACGTGAAGCGGACGGCGCCGCAAAGGCAGTGACCTTGCATGGAGGGTCTCCAGGAGAGCCAGGACAGGTGCGTGGATTCTTGCGCCGCCGCTGCGCAGCCGGTGCCGGGATCTGTCAGCAACGGCGCCGCAGGCTCAGCGCCCGCCGAGCTGCGGGTCCGGCCAGACCGGCGCCGGCTGCGGCGCCCGAGGGGTGCTGCGCCACAGCCACCATTCCAGCCACAGCGCCTGCGGCARCCAGGAGCTCCAGGCCAGTGCCGTGTAGAAGGCCTCCACTGGCACGCCAAAGGCCGAGCCCATGAGGATTTGCAGGCGCAGCGTGATGCCGCCGGCCGTCAGCACGAAGCTGCGCAGCATCCAGCGCCGGTGCGCCGCCACGCGGCGAGCGCGGATGTGGACGAGAGCGATGGCCGTGCTCGCCAGCCACAGCAGGCCCAGCAGCGCAAAGCCCACCTGAGCCAGCAGACCGCCGTTGGCCTGCAGGGCCAGCGGCAACGCCGTCAGGCCGCCGACCAGCAGGCAGCTCGCATAGCCCCAGCCGATGGCGCGGTGCAGGCGCGGGCGCTGCTCGCGCAGCCGCACGACGAACTGCCAGGGGCCCAGCATCAAGGCCAGGCCGGCGCTCACGGCGTGCAGCACCAGCAGCTCGCGCTGCGTGGCCAGGTTGGTCAGCGGCGGCGCCCAGGGCTGGCCCGGCAAGGCGTAGCGCAGCGCCATGAAGCCGGTCACGGCGGCGGTCACCAGCAACAGCGCAAGGCCGAACCGGCGGGCGAATGGGGAGGGGTGTGCGGTGTTCATGCCGCTCAATCTAGGCGGCAAGAATGAGTTGAGCCTTAACCTGGATCCGGCAGATGCACTCTCGCCACCAAGCCGGACTGCCCGTCCTCCCGCCCACGCAGCTCGATGCGCAAGCCATGCTTGAGACCCGCCTGCCGCGCGATGGCCAGGCCCAGCCCGCTGCCGCCCGCAGGCGCGTCGGGCATGCGGAAGAAGCGGTCGAAGACGCGCTCGCGCATGGCCTCCGGCAGGACCGGGCCGCTGTCCTGCACATCCACCCAGCGCGCCCCGCCCTCGCCCGCCGCCAGCCTCAGCTCGACCTCGCTGCCCGGCGGCGCATGGCGCAGCGCGTTGTCGATGAGGTTGTCGAACAGGCTGCGCAGGTCGCCCTCGACGGCGCTCAGCAGCAGCGGTCCTTCAACCTGGTCGACAAACGCGACCTCGACGCCGCGCCGGTCGGCCAGGGCCATGGCCTGACCGATGCTGGCGCGCAGCAGGGTGCGCAGATCCAGCAGCACGCCGGCGCCGGTCGTGCGGGCCGCCTCCTGGCGCGACAGACTCAGCATCTGCTCGACCAGGTGCTGGGCCCGGTCCATGCCCTGCTGCAGCTGCACGAACTCGGCCTGGGCGCCGGCCATGTGGGGGCGCAGGTTTTCCAGCTGCAGGTTGAGGGCCGTCAGCGGCGTGCGCAGCTCGTGGGCGGCGTCCTGCACAAAGCGAGCGGTCAGGTCAGCGCTCAGGCGCGCAGCGGCCCTGGATGTCGGCTGCCAGCCGCGCAACCTCGGCCGGGTCTGCCCCGGGCGGCGGTTTGAAGCTGGCCAGCAAGCTCTCCAACGCAGCCTTGTGGGCGGAGTCGACGTCGGGCCGGCGCCGCGTCTCCTCGGTCCCCTTGCTGATCTCGGCGCGCTGCTGCTCACGCAGCGCGCCGATCTCGTTGGGTGTCAGCAGCCGCGGGTGCTGTGCAGCCAGCGTGCTGAGCCAGTACAGCGACACGCGGTCGCAGGCCCAGGCGTCGCGGCGCAACGCGGCCACGACCGTGGGCTCTGAGGCCATGTCGAAACCCTTGCCCAGCGCCGACACCAGCGCGGCCGCCGCACCTTGATCGCCTTCGGCGAGGCTGCGGCGCAGCAGCGGCACCAGTTGCGCGCGTGACGCGGAATCCACGGCCTGGCAGGACGCCAGGTCCTGCTGCATGCCGGCCAGCAGCGCGCGGCCGTCAGCCTCGGACTTGCGGTGCCATCCGGCGTCAACCTGCGCACGGAGTCTCTCGACGCCTTCACAGGTCTTGATGTGCCGCGCCGCCTCGCCGGCCTTGCCGCGCTCGTCGCTGCTGACGGCGATCTGGATTTCGCGCTGCATGCGCGAGACATCCGGCGGCGGGCGGGGAATGGCGACCGCCGATGCCGGTGCCGCCGGCTGCGAAGCTGGCTCGGCGGTCGGCCCTGCCGTGGCGGGGGGCGGTACCGGTTCGATCGATTGGGCCTGCGCCACAGGCTCCGCCGGCTCGGCTGGTGCCGCGCCATCGCCGCGCCACCAGGCGAAGGCCGATACGGCCAGCACGGCTACAACGACAACCGGGACCACATGGCGGCTCAGCTTCATCCAACTACCCCGCCTTGCGCCGAATGATGGTGACGATGACATGCCGGTTGTTGCGCACGAAAGTCGACGTGGAGTTGCCGCTGAACTGGCCATGCCACAGCAGCTTGCCGAAGCTGCTCCGTGCCTTGGCCGAAGGTGGAGAAGTCGGCAACGCAGATGGTCTCGGCGTGCGCAGCGGTGGCCAGCAGGCAGAGGGCAAAGGCCGTGAAAAGTGATGACTTCATGCGGACGACTTTGTCATTCCGGTGAGAGGACCAAGTATTGCCTGGGCGGGGAAGATCACCCACGCTCAGGCGGACAGCACCGGCGCGAGCCGCTCGGCAAGCTGTGTGCGCTTGTCTTGCGATGAGGCATTCCCCAGCGAACGCTCGGCCGCGGCCCTGGCGTCTGCAGCGCGGCCGGCGGCGAACAGCGCCTCGGCCTGCGTCAGGTTCAGCAGCCAGTCGTCGGGCAGTGCAGCCAGCGACGGCGCCAGCACGTCCAGCGCGCGCTCGGGCTCTCCGTGCCGCACCAATCGGTCCGCCAGGAAGTGGCGGGCGATCTTCACGCCGGGCGCGGCATCGCTCGGCCCGCCCTGCGCCTGTTCGGCGGCCAGCGCCAGTTCGGACTGGGCGACGGCTTCGGCCAGCTGGCCCTGCGTATCCAGCACGCCGGCGAGTTGGGCATGCAGGTCCGCCACCGCCGGCAGGCCGCCGTCACGAACCAGCGTGATGGCTGCGGTGAAGCCCTCTGCGGCCTCGGCCAGCCGCCCGGCACCCCAGTGCGCAAAGGCCTGGCGGGCCAGCGCGTTGATCTGCGCGTACGGATTCCGGGCCTGGCTCACCTAGCTGCCCACGCCACGAGGTCCGCCACCGGGAAGGGCGGCCCGGGCGGCCTCGCAACGACTCTGGATCTCGGCCGAGATGCGCGCCACTTCCGCAGCGTTGGCCTCGGGCGGCGGCTTGAAGGTGGCCAGCATGCCTTCGATGGCAGCCTGACGCTTCGGGTCACCGTCAGCCTTGCTCAGCATTGCCTCCAAACCCTTGCTGAGCTGGATTCGTTCCTGATCGCGCAAGGCCCCGATCTCGTTGGGAGTCAACAGTTGCGGATCCCGGCGGACCAGACTGCTCAGCACACGTTGTGAGCTGCTGTCGCAGTCCCAGGCGTCACGACGCAGCGCGGGAATGACGGCGGGCTCATCCGCCAGATTGAAGTTCTTTCCCAAGGCCTGCACCAGGCCTGCAGCAGCACCCTTGTCGCCCTCGTCAAGGCTGCGGCGAAGCAGCGGCACCAACTGCGCGCGAGACGCTGCGTCCACGGCCTGGCAGGAGGCGACCAACTCCTGGTGGCTGGCTCTCATGACGCTGTGCGCGGTTTCCGGCAAGCGGCGCAGCAAGTTCTCCATCGACTGGCGCGCCCGCTCTGGGTCGCGCTCCAACGCCAGGCACCTCTGGATGTGCCGCGCTGCTTCTCCCGCCTTGCCACGCTGATCGCTGCTGATGGCGAGCTGGATGTCGGGCTGCATGCGCGAGACGTTTACAGGCGGGCGGCGCAAGACGGCCGATGCAGGGATCGCCATTGTCGGCACCGAGGCGGCGGCAGGGGCGGCGGCGACGGAGCGCCCCTCATCCAACGGGACGGCTGGCGCCGGCACCACGGGCGGCGAAGGCGCCGGCACCGAGGCTTGCTGCGGCACGGCGTCGCTGCCGCCACGCCAGTGGGTCACGGCAAAAGCCAATGCGCCGACACAGGCGACGCCCGCCAGCCAGGCCAAACGCTGGGCACCAGGTTTCATCGGGACAGGTCCTTTGTGCTCATGAAGGAAGCGGGTGATGGCCCCGCAACGGGAAGGGGCGGCTGCGACAGGTCTGGACATCCCAGCCTGGGCTGCAGCGGCCAGCAGGGCAAGACGGCGCTTGCACTGCGAACTACTTTGTCACGCCTGCAGCAGTGCCAGGTGTTGCCCGCTGGGGAAAATCACCCACGCCTTCCTTCGTCCGCTCCACCTTGCGGATCGTGCCGTCGCCGTTGAAGTGCAGGTACTCCGCCGTCACATGCCGCTGCTTCTTCGCGCAGGCCGCGCCCGGCGTGTCCAGCCAGCGGTGATAGAACAGCACCCACTGCCCCTTGTACTCAACGATGGAGTGGTGGTTGTTGGCGTTGTTCTCCTGCTCCATGATGACGCCGTGGTACTTCCACGGCCCGGTGGGCGAGGTGGACGTGTAGTAGGTCAGGATGCGGTTGTGCTCGGGCATCGTGAAGTAGTAGAGGCCCTTCCTCTTGAACACCCACGGCCCCTCCATCGGCGGCTCGTAGCCGCCCATGTCCATCTTCTTCAGCTCGCCCTTGAGGCTGCGCATGTCGTCGGCCATCTCGGCCACGAGGTAGTTGACGCCCGACGTGCGGCTGTAGAGGTAGGCGCGGCCGTCGTCGTCGACGAACAGCACCGGATCGTTGGCGTAAGGCTTGCGCCACAGCGGCGCGYCGATCACGTCCTTGAAGGGGCCGGCGGGCGAGTCGCTCTCGGCGATGCCGATACCCATCCACTTGGTGCTGTTCTTGGGGTTCTGCCGGTCCTTGATGGCGGTGCCGGCGGGGAAGACGAGGTAGTACTTGCCGTTCTTGTAGGCCGCGTCGGGCGCCCAGGCGTAGTCGGTGGCCCAGGTCAGGTCCTTCACTGACAGCACGGCGCCGTGGTTCGTCCAGTTGACGAGATCGGTGGACGAGAAGGCGACCCAGTCCTTCATGTGGAAATCGGCCTGGCACTCCTCGTCGTGCGAGGTGTAGAGCCACATCTTGCCGTCGGGCCAGACGTGGCCGGACGGGTCGGCGGTGCGCAGGTCCTTGCCAAGGTTCAGCGGGTTCTGGGCCTGCGCCAGCGGCGTGGCGAGCAGGGCGGCGAGCGCGAGGGATGCGAGCTTCATGGATTGCCTTTGCAGGCGCCGGGCAGCAGCTCGGCGCCATCGAACATCAGGTCAGCCTGGCGAGCCTTCAGGTACACAGAAGCGCCAGGGCGATCAGGCAGCGTGAGTGTCGCGGTCAGGCGGTTGGCCAGCACGCCTTGCGCCCAGGCGGTGTCCTGGGTGCCGCGCGGCCAGCGCAGCGGATGGGTCTGGCCGCCGACCAGCACATCGGCCTGCCAAGCCTCATGCGTGGCCTGCGGGTAGATGGGCAATACGTGGACACGCAGGCAGCTGGGGCCGGTGGGGGCTTCAGCTTGCAGGTCCAAGGTGGCGTCGGGTTGCAGCGACCTCAGCACGCCCTCGCCACGGCCGAGGCCAGGGATGCGGCGCCAGCCCTGCGACGCGGTCACCCGCAGCGATGGCAGTACTGGGGCCGCTGACACGGGTGCGAGGTCAGCGGCAGCCTTGGCGAGATCGCGCAGCGCATCGTCCGCATGACCACCCAGGCCGACCGCCGGCAGCAGCAGGGCCTGCTGGCGGTAGCTGGTCCACAAGCCATCCGCCGGCTCCTCGGCCAGCATGCCCGCCCAACGGCCGCTGTTGTAGCGCCCCGTCAGCGCCTTGAGGCGCTGGTCGGCGCGCACGGCCTGGGCCGCGAAGCGGCGGGCGCCGGCCGGGTCGCGCTCCATCGTGGCGGCGTAGCGCTCCAGCGCGAAGAAGCGCTCGTTGGCCAGGGCCGAGGCGCGCAGCGGGTATTCGACGAGCTGGAAGAAGCCGCCCTGCTGCGCGCTAGCGATGCGCGGGCGCACGGCGTCCAACTTCGTGAGCAACTGTGCAAAGCGGCCCAGGCGCTCGTTCACGGCGTCGGCCGACAGCCCGCTGCGCTTGACCTTCTCGCCCGGCAGGTGGAATTGCAGGTGCTCAGGGCGGCGCTCGAAGTTGACGCGGTAATAGCCGTCCCATATCTCCGCAATGTCAGCCACGCCGAACAGCCGAGTAGCCAGATCGCGGAGGTAGCCGCCCTGCCCTTGCGCCCGCACGGCGGCCGGGTTCCAGGCCAGGTCGAACCAGTGGCTGAGGTTGACCTCGTGCGGCTTGATGTCGCCGGCGTTGGCCATCCACAGCCGCTGTGCGCCGGCATCGAAGGCGCGACCCATCTCCTCCGCCACCAACGCCGGCGGTGTCGTGCTCAGCCAAAGATAGGACAGCGGCGCGCCGAGATAGGACAGGTGGTAGTAGACGCCCGAGCCACCCGAGCGTTGGGCTTGGGCCGCGTCGGGGAACTGGCGGATATAGCCGAAGTTGTCGTCGGGCCAGACCAGGGTCACATCGTCCGGCAGCGCCAGGCCGGGAGGTGTTCCCATGAGCGGCAGCACTTCCTTGTAGGGCACGAAGACCTGCGGCAGCGTGGCGGGGTCGCCGACATGACGGGCCAGCAACTCGCGCTGATCGGCCAGCAGGCGGTTCAGCAGCGCCTGTTTCTCGGCCACCGTGCCGCCACCCTGCATGCCGGAGTCGTGGATGCCGCGCATGCCCAGCGTGTAGAGGTTGTCGAAGCGGCCATTCGTCTTCAGCCGCTCGGCCCAGTAGTCGCGCACCTGTTCAGGATGTGTCGCGTAGTTGTACTGCTCGTGCGGCGCGCTCCACTCGGCGACGTTGTTGCGCAGCAGGGGTTCGGCGTGGGACGAACCCATGACGATGCCGTAGCGCTGCGCGAGCCTGGCGTTGCGTGGGTCGGCGTTGAAGGCGCCCGAAACCTGGTGCATGGCCGGCCACAGCGTGTTGGCCTTCAGGCGCAGCAGCAGGCGGAAGACCTGCTCGTAGGTGCGCGGGCCGAGGGTGCCGGCCTCGGGCTCGAAAGTGCGCGCGGCCCAGGGGAAGAGCCCCCAGTCCTCGTCATTGATGAAGAGGCCGCGGTACTTCACGGCGGGACCGTCGTGCAGCGGCGCATCGAGGCTGAGGTGCAGTGGCCCGCGCTTGAGCGGCGCGACGTCGGCCCACCAATGCCAGGGCGACACACCCAGGGCCTGGCTCAGCGTGTAGACGCCATAGGCCGTGCCACGGCGGTCGGCGCCGGCGATGACGAGGGCCGCCTTCACGCCCGGCGCGGGGTTGCGCAGCAGCGCGATCTGGAAGCATTCCCAGCAGCCCTTGAGCTTGCTGAGGTCGAGACCGGCGGCGTCGATGGCGGCGTGGCGGCCCACGGTGCCGACCCAGATCTGCACTGAGCCCTTGCTGCCGACGCTCAGGCCCAGCCGCTTCAGGTCGTTGGCAAGGTCGCTGGCGACGAAGGCTTCGAGCGGGTCGGCATCCGGCGCTGCGACGATGACAGCGCCGTCCAGCGGCACGCTGCCCAGCGTGGCCTTGACGTCGACAGCGAGCCCGGCATGCGCTGCGCTGGCCAGCGCACACAGCAAGGCCAGCAGCAGCGCGCGCATCAACGGGCTCCGAAAGCCGCGCGCAGGTCCGGCGGTGGCGCGTTGCGGTCCACCGTCAGCCAGCCATCCTGCAGCTTCATCTCCGCCACCTGGATGACGGTGCGCTGGTGCCAGCGGTCGTCCGTCTTCGCTTCGGGCTCGCCGCTCTGGTGCGTGAAGTAGAAGAGGTAGGCCCGGCCGTCCACGACGGTCACGCCGGGGTGCTGGCCCTTGGCGCGGTCGGTCGGGTGAAGGCCGACGTCGGACAGCAGCCGCGCGGGCTGCTCTTCCCAGTTCTGGGCGCCGTCGGAGCGCATGACCAGCAGGCCCTTCCACAGGTCCGCCACCAGCCACCACTTGCCGGCAAAGTGGAAGACGGTGGGGCCTTCGCCAGCCAGCTGGCTGACCGGGCCGCGCACGGTCCAGGTCTTCAGGTCGGGACTGTCGGCCACCTTGAGCCTGCTGCCGCCCTGCTCGTCCTTGAACCACATCCGCCAGCCCCCTTGCGGCGCGCGGATGACGGACGCGTCGATGACCTTGGGCGAGCCGAGGTCCACGCGGCCGGCGCAGGTCCAGCTGCGCAGGTCGGTACTCGTCAGATGCTCGATGCGGCGCTCGCCGGTCCAGCTCCTGTGCACGCCGGGCACGATGGTCAGCCACAGGTGATACACGCCGTCGAAGTCCTGGATCTCGGGCGCCCAAAGCGTGACACCGGTGCATTCGGTCGGGAACTTGGCCTCGCCCGCGGCGCGCCAGTGGTTGCCGTCGTCCGTCGTCGCAATCGCTATGGGCGTGGCGTGCACCCAGCTCACATCCTTGGGGTCGTCCAGCCGCAGCGTCGCGCGGCGGTTGGTATAGAACATCTCCCAGCGCTTGAGGCCGCGGTTGAAGACCAGGGACACGTCGGCAGCACCGTCCAGTACGGGGTCGCGATAGAGCGGGCGCGGTGCCGGTTCAACGCTTGCACAGCCGGTCAGCAGCGCAAACAGAAGCAGGCCGATGAGCTTCATGGCGTCGTGATCGGCAGGTAGCGCGGCGCCCTCATGCCGTGGCCCAGATGGAAGCTCGTGTGCGGAGGTTGGTTGTAGCCGGCGTTCTGCGCGGCCACTTGCACGCGGTACTGCGGGTCGTGCATGAGCGTGACGAGGCGGTGCTCCGTGGGCAGCGGTGTCGAGAAGACCAGCAGCGCGGTGCTGTCCTCGTTGCGCCAGACCACTTCCTCGCGCCAGTCGCCGAACAGGTCGGCCGACAGCACGGGGTTGCCCTTGGTGCCGTTGTTGGATGCGGCGCCGTATTTCTTGCCGTTCAGCAGGTTCTCGAACTTGAAGGTGGCGGGGTTCCACTTGTCGATGGCAACGTGGTCCAGCGACTCGCGCAGCAGGTCGCCGTCCCACCAAAGGGCGAAGTTGTAGCGGTTGGGGTGCTGCTCGCTGATGAGCTTGCCGCCCGCGCTCATCAGGCCACCGACGCTGCCCCAGCATTCGGCGCCGGGGTAGGCGGGGTCGATGTCGAAGCAGACGCCGCGGCCGACATCGGTGTTCTTGCCCGACATGCTCCACAAGACCTTGCCGGTGGCGGCGTCGTGCATCTCCAGGCCATGCTCGCCGTAGCAGCGCGGGCTCTCGTGCACCATGAAGATCTGTTGTTGACCTTCGCGCGCGGGGTCGAAGGCACTGACGTGCAGTGCATCGCCATGGCAGAGGCCCGTGCTGTAGAGCAGCTTGCCGGAACTCGCGATGGTGGCGGCGCCGTAGATGATGTCCTGCCGGCCGTCGCCGTCCACGTCGGCGACCGAGAACCAGTGGGCGCCCTGTCCTGCCGCGGGTTTGGCTGAAGCATCGCTGTCACTGTCGAACACCCAACGCTGGCTCAGCTTGCCGTCGCGCCAATCCCAGGCGGCCAGCACCGCGCGGGTGTAGTAGCCGCGCGAGAACACGGCGCTCGGGCGCTGGCCATCCAGGTAGGCCACGCCGGCCAGGAAGCGGTCGACGCGGTTGCCATAGGCATCGCCCCAGGCCGTCACCTCGCCGCGCGCCGGTGTGTAAGCCACCGTGGCCATGGCCGCGCCGCTCAGGCCGTTGAAGACGGTCAGGAACTCCGGCCCGGCCAGCACATAGCCGGCCTCGTTGCGGTAGTCGGCCTTGGCGTCGCCGAGACCCAAGCCTTGTCCATCCACCGTGCCGTCGGCCATCTTCAGCATGAGCTCGGCCTTGCCGTCACCGTCGAAGTCGTAGGCGAGGAAGCTGGTGTAGTGGGCGCCGGCACGGATGTTCTGGCCGAGGTCGATGCGCCACAGCCGCGTGCCGTCCAGCTTGTAGGCGTCGATCAGCGTGTGGCCGGTATGGCCCTTGTGCGAGTTGTCGTGGGCATTGGTGGGCTGCCATTTCACGATCAGCTCGTATTGCCCGTCGCCGTCGAGGTCGGCCGCCGCGCCATCGTTGGCCTCGTAGGTGTAGGCCACGCCGTCGGGCGTCACGCCGCCTGCGGGCTTTTGCAGCGGCAGGCGCAGATAGGGCTGGCTCCACGGTGCAGCGGCATGCGAGGCCGTCTGCTCCTGGCCGTCGACGACGGCACGCACCGTGTAGAGGCTGTCTGCACGTCCTTGCGCATCGACCAGGTTGGTCAACAGCTGCGGCTCGCGGTTGACGCGCTTGCCATCGCGGTAGACGTTGAAGCGCACCCCGGCCGGCTCGGTGCCGAGCAGGCGCCAGCTGACGAAGACACCGTTCGCCGTGACAAGCGCGACGACACCGCGGTCCAGCTTCTCCATCTGCTTGGGTTGGGCCTGGGCCGCGCCGGTCAGCAGCAGGCAGCAGACGAGGAGATGGCGCAGAAGATTCATGGTGGCGATCAAAAAAACGGCCCCAGCTTCAGGCGGGGGCCGGCGCGCTCACGGCGCAACTACGGAGGCCATGCCGGCCCGGGAGTTCATGAAGAAGGAGTGATCAGAGCTTGTAGCCCAAGGTCACGTAGTAGCGGCGGCCCGACCAGGCGAGCTCGTTGGGCCGACCCAGGTCGCCCGCATAGGTCAGTTCGGCCTGGTTGGTCAGGTTCTTGGCTTCGACGGCCAGCGTGAAGTTCTTCGTGGCCTTCCACTGGATCTTGGCGTCCAGATAGCCGGTCTTGTCGGCGAAGTTCGGGTTGCCCGAGACGTCGTTGCCACCGGTGTAGTACTTGTCGCGGTAGGCGTAGGCCAGGCGGGCATTGAAGTTGCCGTCGTCGTACCACAGGCCCAGGTTGTAGGAGTTCTTCGACAGGCCCGGATACGGCAGCACCGAGTTGTCCAACGGGCTGATCAGCTCGTTGCCCTTGGCGTAGCTGAACGTCATGTGGGTGTAGTTGGCATCGACGCCGAGGTTGCCCAGCAAGCCGGGAAGGAAGGACAGCGCCGTGCGGCCGGCCAGCTCCAGGCCCTGTGTCTTGGCGCCCTCGCCGTTGATGGCCTGCGTCACGTCGAACAGGCGGCCGTCGCCGTAGAAGTTGACGCCGCGGTTCACGATGCCCTTGCGGACATAGGTGCCGATTTCGGTGCGGAAGGTGGCCAGGCTGAGCTGCGTGTCGCGGCTGGGGTAGTACTCCAGGCTCAGGTCGTACTTGGTGGCACGGTAGGGCTTCAGGTCGGGGTTGCCGGCCGTGCAGTCGTCGGTGCCGTCACCGCCGCGCGCCGGGTCGCCGCTGCCCGTCGTGCAGGTGACGTTGGGCGCCAGCAGGTCGATCGCCGGGCGCGCCATCACCTTGGCTGCACCACCGCGGACCAGCAGTTGGCCGTTGATCAGCTGCAGCGTGGCGTTCAGGCTGGGCAGCACGTCGTTGTAGCTGTTGCTGAGCGTCACCACCGAATTGCTGTTCACGAGCACCGAGCAGGTCGACACGGTGGCTGGGTTGCAGGTACGGTCCGTCTTCAGGCCCGTCGAGGTCAGGTCGGTGCGGGTGTAGCGCACGCCCACGTTGCCATCGAGCGGCAGGCCAAAGACCTCCGTGCCCCAGTCCAGCCGCACATAGCCGGCCTTGACCTTCTCGATGACGTCGAAGGCCGGAATCTGCGGATAGGTCTTGCCGTCGTTGCCGGGCGTCTGGTAGAGGTATTTGTGGGTGAAGTCGCTGGTATCGAAGATGCCGGAGGACGCCGTTGCCGAATAGCTCGGCGCCGTCCAGTTGGCCGGCAAGCCGCTGACGTCGCCATAGCCGCCCATGAAGGTGCCGGGCGACTTCGTGCGGATCGTGTTGACGATCTCCTGCATGCGGGTGCCGGTCACATACGACGTCTTGTAGCCGCTGTTGATGTAGGTCTGCGCATCGTTGGGGCGCTGCGCAGTGCCGGTGTAGAGCGGGTCGAAGATGAGGGTCTGGTTGATGTTGGCGGTGCGGACATTGATGTCCACTGCCTCGTCGGTGAGGTTCGGCAGGCCGTTGTTCTGCACGAGATAGCCGCCGCCGTTGAACTGGCGCGCGGTGGACTCGCGCATCTGGCCACCGAACCACAGGCTCTGCAAGAAGCTGTGGTCGATGCTGTACTGGAAGTCCAGCTTGCCCTGGCGCTCGGTGTTCTTGGTGGCCGACGGGCGGTACTGCAGCTGCGCCTGCACATAGGACGACGCGTTGTCGGGGCTGTAGGCCGCCGGGAAGGTGAACTGCGGCAAGTGGTTGCCGTCGAGCTTGACGACCAGGCCGGGCGCGTTTTGCGTCAGCACGATGTTGTTGCTCTCGCTCTTGTAGTCCGACTTGGAGTCACCCAGCAGGCCTTCGACGCGCCACTTGTCGTTCTTGAACTTGAAGCCAGCCGTCGTGTACTTGGACTTGATGTCCAGCGCGAAATCGCGCGCCGACGTGCTGAACGCGCCCTGGCCGCCCTGGCCGGCCACATTCAGGCAGTTGCCCACCGTGAACTGCGTGACGTGGTGGTTCTCCACCGTCATGCCGGCCGGCGTGGTGGCCGCGGGTGCTGCAACGCAGGTGCCCGCCGTGGCGACAGTGCCGTTGGCCGCATAGACCGGCGCATTGCCCGACGATGCCAGCCGCGTGATGGCTGAAAAGTCGGTGCCGTAGTTCATGTCGTTGAGCCGCTGGGCCTGCGTGTTGGCCTGGTAGCTCACGTAGGCGTCCAGCTCCTTGGTGAACTGGTACTGGGCCGTCACTTCGGCGGAGCTGCGCTCGTGGTCGCGCGTCCAGATGCCATAGCGCGAGATGCGCGGCGAGT
Organism: Roseateles sp. P2_H4; assembly: GCF_056403315.1. Taxonomy (NCBI): domain Bacteria; kingdom Pseudomonadati; phylum Pseudomonadota; class Betaproteobacteria; order Burkholderiales; family Sphaerotilaceae; genus Roseateles; species Roseateles sp. P2_H4. The sequence goes on from NZ_JBFUFR010000008.1 coordinate 78,096, forward strand.
AGTCGAACCACTGCGACTGGCAGGGGGTGCGATCAGCCGCGGCCAGCGAGGCACAGCCGGCGGCGGTTGTCACGGCGGCGGCGTTGGCGTTCAGGCTGGTGACGGTCTTCTCGGCCGAGAAGTCCCAGTCGCGCAGGAAGGCCCAGGACGTGTTGCGCGCAAAGTCGCCGCGCGTGTAGATCTTGTCGTAGACGAGGTTGGCCATCAGGCCCAGCTTGCCGTCCAGGAACTTGTCGGCCAGCAGCAGCGTGCCACGCGGCTGCACGCCGCCGCGCAGGCTGCCCTGCTCGGCCGCCAGCGTGCCGGCGATGGTGAGCTTGGTGAAGTCCAGCGGCTTGCGCGTCTTGATCTCCACGGTGCCGCCGATGCCGCCTTCGGTCAGGTCGGCCGTCGAGCCCTTGATGACGTCGATGGAGGCGATCAGCTCCGACGCCAGCTCGCGCAACTCGGCGCCGCGGCCGGCGCCGCCCGTGGTGCTCAGCACCGACATGCCATTGATCTGGATGCGGTTCAGGTCGGGCTCGACGCCGCGGATGGACACCTGCGAGCCCTCACCGAACTGGCGCGACAGCTGCACGCCGGTGATGCGCGACAGCGCCTCGCCGACGTTCTTGTCGGGGAACTGGTCGATGTCTTCCGCCACGATGCTGTCGCTGACGGTGGAGGCATTGCGCTTGCGGTCGATGGCGCTCTGGATGGAGCGGCGGATGCCGGTGACGACGACGGTCTCGAGCTGGTTGGCGTCCTTGGCAGCGGGCGCAGACGCGGCAGTGGCCGGTGCGGCGGGCTGCTGCGCCTGGGCCTGGGCCTGGCTGGCCAGTGCTGCCGAAATGGCCAGGGCCAGCGGCGTCCAACGCGAAACCGGCGAACCGCCATGAATCTTCTTCAGCATTTTGTCTTCTCCAGAATATCGACCGGGGAGAGCTCGAAATGGCTCTCTCTAATGCCCCGAAGACAGTCTAGAGGTCGGGTTTCACGCTGTGTTCACACGCTGGCAAAGAATCACGACCGTGATTGCTTTGACTCCGAGAAAACCCTTGAAAGACGCAGGTTTCGATCACGCTGGTGATTATCAAGGGCCGCTCCCGCCTGTCGCCAGGCCTGCCCGGCAGGCCCGAATGAATATGGGCCAAACCCTTCACAGAAGAGTTTGGCCCAATATTGCGAGTATCAGTATCTGGAATTATTCAATCACCAATATATCCAAGACGATAGTCAGAATCTCATGGTTTTCTATCCAACCAAGCCTTGGGCACGGGCACGATGCAGATATTCATCTCGCGCCCGTCGGCAGACAGCATGGCGGACTGGATCTGGATCTTCCTGCCGTCGGGGCTGAAGGTCGGGTGGATGTGGTCGCGCGCCGTCGCCTTGTGGCCGGTGGTCAGCACCATCATTTCGCGCGTCTTGCGGTCGATCAGATAGAGGCTGCGGCCGAAGTCGTCGCCCGTCGCAAAGCGCCCGTCCGGCGAGCCATGCACATGCCACAGGCCGCTGCCCGCAGGCGTCTGGCCGGCAATGATGACCTCGCGGGTGCGCAGATTGACGATGGCCAGGCCGGTCGGCTTCTCGCGCGTGCCGGCATCGCCCCAGGCGGCGTCCTGGCCCGGGTTGGCGCCGCCCACATCGGTGGCGGCCGGCCGGTTCGGGTCGACGACGCCGGGAATGGCGCGGTGGCCCATGATGGCCAGGGCCACCTCGTCCTTGCCGATGAAGGCCTCGTGCGTGACCCACTCATAGGGCGCCTCAGGGTAGAGCGGGCGCAGGCCGCTGCCGTCGCCCTTGACGGTCCACGTGCGCTGCGGCGACTTGCCGCCCGTCTCCCAGCTGAACACCAGCTCGCCCGGGTTCCAGCTGTTGCTCTGGATATGGCCGATCTGGAAGGGCACGGAGACGACGTGCTTGATCTCGCCCGTCTGCACATTGATCTTGCCGATGGCATGGGGCCCGGCGCCCATGCCGCGCGGGCCGAAGGGCGGCTCGATCTTGGTGCCGGCCGGCAGCCTGGCCCCCGCGAAGGCCTTGCCGGTGACGCGGAAGTAGAACCATTGGCCATCGGCGTCCAGTGCGTTGTCGCCCACCGCTTCCAGCTCGGGCGGCAGCGTGCCGATGACGCGCTGGTAGCTGCTGGCCGGCTTCATGGCGCCGGCCTTGCTGTCGGCGAAGACGCGGTCCAGGTCCACCTCGATGGCCTGCATGGCCTTGGCCGCGCCGCCCTTGTCGGGCCGCAGGAAGTAGAGCTTGTTGCCACCCGACTGCGCGAGGTTGAGCATGCCGTCGTAGCCGCCCTCGGTGACCTGCACCATGTCGCCCGTCGCCTCGTTGACGGCGATGGCCTCGCCTTTGACGCGTGCCGATCGGAACACCAGCCACTGGCCATCGGCCGTCCATTGCGGGTGGCTGGGGTAGATCTTGGAGTCACCGCGCGGCTGGGTCGTCAGAAAGGTCAGCGGCGTGCCGGTGACGGGGTCGGGCACGACGCGCTTCTCGGAGGGGAAGCGCTGGCCGATCTGGGCCCAGGCGGGCGCCATCACGACCAGGAGAGCCAACAGCAGGGAGGTCTTGCGAAGCGACATGATGGGTGCCCGGTAGAAGTGGCGCGACTCTAGGACCGGCTCTGTTGCGCGATGTTGCTGGGCCTCAATCGCTCAAGAACTTGCGCCGTCCCGGGTCGGGCTGCTCCTAGCATCCGCGCCATGATCCGAACGCTCATCGCCCTGCTCTCACTGCTGGCCTGGCCTCTGGCCCAGGCCCAGACCTTCACCGCCAGCACCGACCCGGCGCGCGCCCAGGTCAAGCTGCCGGAGCCGGCTCGGCCCGAGCTGCCGTCCCTCATCCTGATCGGCGACTCGACGGTGCGCAATGGCCAGGATGATGGCCAGGGCAAGGGCGCCGAAGGTCAGTGGGGCTGGGGCAACCCGATCGCCGCTTACTTCGACACGAACAGGATCAATGTCGTCAATCGCGCCGTTGGCGGCTTGAGCAGCCGCACCTACCGCACGAGCGGCCACTGGGAGCGCACCAAGCCCTTCATCAAGCGCGGCGACTGGGTCGTCATGCAGTTCGGCCACAACGACGCCAGCCCCGTCAACGACAACAGCCGCGCTCGCGGCGTGCTGCGCGGCACAGGCCCCGAGAAGGAAGACATCGACAACCTGCTGACCGGCAAGCGGGAGACCGTCTACACCTACGGCGCCTATCTGCGCGGCTACATCGGCGAGATCCGTGCGGCCGGGGCCACGCCCGTCATCGCCTCGCCGGTGATCCGCAAACGCTGGGAGGCCGACGGTGTGAAGGTGACGCGCGCCGGCGGCAACTACGCCGCTTGGGCCGCCGAGGTGGCCAAGCAGGAGGGCGTGGCCTTCATCGACCTCAACGAGTGGGGTGCGCTGCGCTACGAGGCGCTGGGCAAGGCCACGGTCGAGAAGCTCTTCCCTGCCGACACACCCCAGGAGACCGTGCACACCAACTGGCTCGGCGCGGCGGTCAACGCGCAGCTCGTCATCGCCGGGCTGATCCAGAGCAAGCTGCTGCCGGACGACGTCTACACGCACCGCTTCGCGCCCGACGGCAGCGACGACCGGCCCGTGGTCGATGCGCGCAAGGTCAAGGTCGAGGCGCCGCGCGACGCCAGACTGCCCAGCCTCGTGCTGATCGGCGACTCCACCGTGCGCAGTGGCGGCCAGAACGGCGCCTACGGCTGGGGCGAGCGCCTGGCGCCCTTCTTCGACACCCAGCGCATCAACGTCGTCAACAACGCCATCGGCGGGCGCAGCAGCCGCACCTTCTTCACCGAAGGCCGCTGGGCGTCAGTGCTCGAGCAGTTGAAGGCCGGCGACACGCTGCTGATCCAGTTCGGCCACAACGACGGCGCCCGCATCGGCGACCCGGCCGGCAAGAACCGCGGCTCGGTGCCCGGCATCGGCCCCGAGGCCGTGGAAGACACCCGGCCCGATGGCAGCAAGGAGATGGTGCAGAGCTTTGGCTGGTACCTGGCTCGCTACATCGCCGACGCGCGCGCCAAGGGCGCCCATGTCGTCGTGCTGTCACCCATCCCGCACAAGGACCGTTGGCAGGCCGGCCAGCCACGCGACTTCGAGAACTACGCCGTCTGGGGTGAGCAGGTCGCGCGCGCCGGCGGCGCCCAGTTCATCGACCTGACCATGCTGGTCACCGAGGCCTATCGCGTCGCTGGCGCCGAGCGCGTCGAGACGTTCTTCTCCGACGCCCGCACCCACACGAACGACGCTGGCGCGGTCTTCAACGCCACCCAGGTCGTCGAGGGCCTGAAGCGCCTGCCGGGCCGGCCGCTGCAGAGCTTTCTGCACCCCGCCACGCCCTGATTTTCAGACCCACTTGCCAGCCCCGAAAAACTTCGCTTAGAATGGCGGGCTCAGGCGCTTTAGCTCAGTTGGTTAGAGCGATGGAATCATAATCCACAGGTCCGGGGTTCGAGTCCCTGAAGCGCCACCAAACAAAGCCAACGGGCTGTCCTTTTCAGGGCAGCCCGTTTTGCTTTGCGCCGTAGACCTGGTCCGCTGCACCTGGCCCGCTATTTCGCCGGGCCGGCAAAGCGCTGCTGGACCAGCGCCCCGACGGCCATGCCGATCTGGTTGCCCACCTCCGTCGAGTTCCGGTAATGCACGCCGTCATAGACGCGCGCCATGCGCACCTCTTCCATGAAGGCCTCGACGCTGTCCCACTCGCGCACGGCACCGGGCAGTGTGGGGCTGGTCGAGCTGAGGCGAGGCATGGCCTTGCCGCGCATCTCCTCGCGCAGCACCGCGCCAAGCGCACCCGACACCACGCAATGGGCGCAGGGGTATTCCGGGTGCATCGGCGTGGCGATGAAGGGCGTCCAGCCTGGGTCAGCCGCTGTCTTGCTGCCGCCGGCCATATGCTCGACGCGGATGGCCGTGATGGGGCGCCAGAAGTTGTAGGCGTACTTGGCGTCGAAGACGGCAATCAGCGCGTCGTCGATGGCCATGCCGGTGGCAGCGTACAGCCGCGCGTTCTGCACCACGGTGCGCCCGGGCAGCTGGCTGACGGCCTTCAGCACGGGGTAATAGATCATTGGCCGCGTGTCCTCCCAGAACCGCGCGATATCGGTCTGGGCCGCCGTACGGGCCGTGCTGCTCTTGCCACCCAGCGCACGCACCTCCTGCAGGTCGCGCGCCCAGCCCTCGCTGGCGAGATCGGGTGGCGGCCCGGGCCGGAACTGATCGGCACGCGCCATCACCCAGGGCGTGCGCCGCGGCCAGGTCGGGACGGCGGGAACCACCGTGGGCACGTAGCGGCCGGGCGTTGTCTGCCACTGATAGTTGTCAGGGCCAGCGGCACCATCGGCCGCGGCGCGCGCGAGCACCTGAGCGGCCGCCTTTTCGCCAACGGCGATGCCGTCCGCCTTGGCCGCGCCCTCGGGCATGTTTTTCAGCGCGGCGTGGTAGGCCGAGTCGATGGCCGCCTTCTCGGCCGGCATCAGGGCTGTCAGCGTGGCGCGGTTGGCGGCGGCCACCGCCGCCTCGATCGACGCACCGGCGGGTGCCGCCAGCCGCTGCAGCCAGGGCGCATAGCGGGGCTCGATACCGTTGACCGCCTCGAAGACGGCGAGCTGTACAACGGCCAGCATGCGATGCCCGGGCGCACCGGGGCCGGCCTTGGCCACCACGTCGCATGCCGTCTGATTCCAGTCGCTGATCACGTCGGCCCGCGCCGACGTGAGGCCGGCAACCAGGCTGAGAGCAGCCAGCAGGGTTGGAATTGCACGCCACGCCGTCATGTCGATCTCCTCATCCGAAGCCAACAACAACCATAGTCGGCGGCCCGGCTGCGAGCACCGCACGCTTGGGGGGGGGCTCCGTGCACAGGATTGCGGTCCGACCGAATGAATCGCCCAAGGTAAACTTGCGCCCCTTCGCTGGTGCGAGCACCGCGAAGCCCCAAGCGGCGCGAGCAAGCCTCGCGCCGTCTTCATTTACGCAGCCACTGGACACATACCATGTACCGCTGTGCACTCGCGCTGGCCCTGGCCGCCAGCAGTCTGGTCGCCCACGCCCAGACCCACCGTTTCTTCACACCCCAGACCCTGCGTGGCGAACTTGTCGTCACCCAGCACCCCGACGTGCTGCTGAACGGCAAGCCCGCGCGCCTGGCGCCCGGCAGCCGCGTCAAGGGCGATAACAATCTCCTCGTGCAGCCCGCCGGCATCGCAGGCAAGAAATTCATCGTGCACTACACGGTCGAGGGCAGCGGCCTGATCATGGACGTCTGGGTGTTGAACCCCGCCGAGCTCGCCAACAAGCCCTGGCCGACGACGCCCCTCGAGGCTGCGACCTGGCAGTTCAATCCGGGCAACCAGACCTGGATCAAGCGATGAGCACCGAAACGACGGGCAAGAAGGTCTACATCAAGACCTTCGGCTGCCAGATGAACGAGTACGACTCGGACAAGATGGCCGATGTGCTGGGCGCAGCGCAAGGCTACGAGCCGACCAACGATCCCGAGCAGGCCGACCTCATCCTGTTCAACACCTGCTCGGTGCGTGAGAAGGCGCAGGAGAAGGTCTTCAGCGACCTCGGCCGCGTGAAGCACCTCAAGGCCAAGGGCGTCATGATCGGCGTCGGTGGCTGCGTGGCCTCGCAGGAAGGCGCCGCCATCATCGAGCGCGCGCCCTATGTGGACGTCGTCTTCGGCCCGCAGACCCTGCACCGCCTGCCCGCCATGCTGGACGCCCGCCGCGAGCAGCGCCGCCCGCAGGTGGACATCTCCTTCCCCGAGATCGAGAAGTTCGACCACCTGCCGCCGGCCAAGGTCGAGGGCGCCTCGGCCTTCGTGTCCATCATGGAAGGCTGCTCCAAGTACTGCAGCTACTGCGTCGTGCCCTACACGCGCGGTGAGGAGGTCTCGCGGCCGTTCGACGACGTGCTGACCGAGATCGCCGGCCTGGCCGACCAGGGCGTCATGGAGATCAACCTGCTGGGCCAGAACGTCAATGCCTACCGCGGCAAGATGGGTGACACGGCCGAGTTCGCCGACCTGGCCCTGCTGCTGGAATACGCGGCCGAGATCCCCGGCATCCAGCGCCTGCGCTTCACCACCAGCCACCCCAACGAGTTCAGCCCCCGCCTCATCGAGGCCTACGGCAAGATCCCGCAGCTGGTGAACCATCTGCACCTGCCCGTGCAGCACGGCAGCGACCGCATCCTGATGGCCATGAAGCGCGGCTACACGGCGCTGGAGTTCAAGAGCATCGTGCGCAAGCTGCGCGCCATCCGCCCGGACCTGCGCCTGGCCAGCGACTTCATCGTCGGCTTCCCCGGCGAGACCGACGAAGACCACGCCAAGCTGATGAAGCTGGTGCACGACGTCGGCTTCGACGCGAGCTTCAGCTTCATCTTCAGCCCCCGCCCCGGCACGCCGGCCGCGGCGCTGGAGGACACGACGCCCTACGAGGTCAAGGTGAAGCGCCTGCAGGAACTGCAGGCCGCCATCGAGGCGCATGCCATCACCATCTCGCAAGGCATGGTGGGCAAGGTCGAGAAGGTGCTCGTCACCGGCAACGCCCGCAAGGACAGCTCCGAGCTGATGGGTCGCACCGAGTGCAACCGCATCGTCAACTTCCCCGGCTCGCCGCGCCTGATGAACCAGCTGGTGGACGTTCGCATCACGACGGCCTTCGCGCATTCGCTGCGCGGAGAGGTCGTCACGACTGAGGAGGTGCTCAGCGCTTGATGCTGAGCAAATACCACTGCGGCAGGGCCACGCCGAGCACCAGCAAGGCATAGCCCGCCATGCGGCCATCGCGGCCCAGCAGGACCAGCGCACCGATGGCAGCGGCCGTGCCGCCCGCCGCGCCCCAGAGCCACAACGTCCGCCAGCCCAGAGACTTCGCCTCACGCCGCCACAACCCCTTGATCGCCGCCGCCAGCAGCGCCGCCAGGCCCCAGGCCGGGGCAAACAGGTTGGCGATATGCCAGAAGGCGTCGAGTGGGCTCATGCGGCTTGACCGATGTCAGATGCGGAAAAGCCGCGAATCCTACAATTCAACCCATGTCGGTCTTTGCTCTCGGCCTGAACCACAACACCGCCCCGCTCGATCTGCGCGGGCGGTTTGCGTTCACGCTCGAGCAGCTCGCGCCTTCGCTGACCGGTCTGCGCCAGAAACTGTCGGGCACGCCCGAAGCGGCCATCCTGTCCACCTGCAACCGCACGGAGGTCTATGTGGCCGCGCCGTCGGCCCTGGTGCAGCCGGCCATCGCCTGGCTGGCCGACGCCGGCGGCGTGCAGGCCGGCGCGCTGCGCGAGCACGCCTATGTGATGCAAGGCAGCGAAGCCGCCCGCCACGCCTTCCGCGTTGCGGCCGGGCTGGACTCCATGGTGCTGGGCGAGCCGCAGATCCTCGGCCAGATGAAGCAGGCCGTGAAGGAGGCCGAAGCGGCCGGCGCCCTGGGCACGACGCTGCATCAGCTCTTCCAGCGCAGCTTCTCGGTCGCCAAGGAAGTGCGCTCCTCCACCGAGATCGGCGCCCACTCCATCAGCATGGCCGCCGCCGCCGTGCGCCTGGCCGGCCAGCTGTTCGAGGACCTGGCCAAGACGCGCGTGCTCTTCGTCGGCGCTGGCGAGATGATCGAGCTGACGGCGACCCATTTCGCGGCCAAGACGCCGCGCCAGATGGCCGTGGCCAACCGGACTCTCGAGCGCGGCGAGAAGCTCGCGACCCATTTCGGCGCCGAGGCCATGCGCCTGGCCGACCTGCCCGAGCGCCTGCATGAATTCGACATCGTCGTCAGTTGCACGGCGTCCAGCCTGCCGCTGATCGGCCTGGGCGCCGTCGAGCGGGCGCTGAAGAAACGCAAGCACCGCCCGATGTTCATGGTCGACCTGGCCGTGCCGCGCGACATCGAGCCCGAAGTCGCCCAGCTCGACGACATCTATCTCTACACCGTCGACGAACTCGCCGCCCAGGTGCAGACCGCCGGCGAGAAGCGCCAGGCTGCCGTGGCCCAGGCCGAGGCCATCGTCGAGACCGGCGTGCAGGGCTTCATGCACTGGCTGGACCAGCGCCACACGGTGCCGCTGATCCAGGCCCTGCATGCCCAGGCCGACGACTGGCGTGCGCTCGAGATCGCCCGTGCCCGCAAGCTGCTGGCCAAGGGCGCGGGCGTGGACGAAGTGCTGGACGCGCTGTCCAAGGGCCTCACCCAGAAGATGCTGCACGGCACGCTGGCCGAGTTGAACAGCAGCGATGGCGAGCAGCGCCTGCAACTGGCGCAGACGGTGTCGCGCCTCTTCCTGCGCGGCAAGCAGTCTTAGCGGCGATCTCGCTCGCCGCCCGGCGCCCAAGGATGGAATCCTCGCGCCGCCCCTGACTGCCCTTCTTGTTTGCCGCCCATGAAAGATTCCCTTCGCCAGCAGTTCGACCGCCTTGGCTTCCGCCTCGCCGAGCTCGACGCCCTTCTCGCCGACGGCAGCATCGCATCGGACATGAAGCGCTATCGCGCGCTGACCAGGGAGCAGTCCGAGGTGTCAGGCCTGGTCGAGCGCTACCGCCGCTATCAAGCGCACGAGGCCGACCTCGCGGCCGCGCGCGACATGCTCGCCGACCCCGAGATGGCCGAGATGGCCCGCGAGGAGATCGCCGCCAACGAGGCGGCCCTCGCCGCGCTGGATCACGAACTGCAGCTCGCCCTGATCCCCAAGGACCCCGACGACGAACGCAACGCCTTCCTGGAAATCCGCGCCGGCGCAGGTGGTGACGAATCGGCCCTGTTCGCCGGCGATCTGGCGCGCATGTACCTGCGCTTCGCCGAAGGCCAGGGCTGGCGCACCGAAATCCTGTCCGAAAACGTGTCGGACCTGGGCGGTTACAAGGAGCTGGTCGTCCGCGTGGAGGGCGACAGCGTCTACGGTCGCCTCAAGTTCGAGAGCGGCGGCCACCGCGTGCAGCGCGTGCCGGCGACCGAGACCCAGGGCCGCATCCACACCAGCGCCTGCACGATCGCCGTCATGCCCGAGCCCGACGAGGCCGAGGCCATCACGCTGAACCCGGCCGACCTGCGCATCGATACCTTCCGTGCCAGCGGCGCCGGTGGCCAGCACATCAACAAGACCGATTCCGCCGTGCGCGTCGTCCACCTGCCGACCGGCATCGTGGCGGAATGCCAGGACGGCCGCAGTCAGCACAGCAACAAGGCCAAGGCGCTGCAGGTGCTGCAGGCACGCATCCAGGAGAAGGAGCGCAGCGAGCGCGCCGCCAAGGAGGCAGCCACGCGCAAGGGCCTGATCGGCAGCGGCGACCGCAGCGACCGCATCCGCACCTACAACTTCCCGCAGGGCCGGTTGACCGACCACCGCATCAACCTGACGCTCTACAAGCTCGGTCAGATCCTGGACGGCGACCTCAGCGACGTGATCCAGGGCCTGCTCGCGGCGCAGGCAGCGGAGCAACTGGCCCAGCTCGAAGAAGGCCGCGTGTGACGGCCAGCTTGACGGTAGATGGAGCGCTCGCCCTCGCCCGCCGGCTCGGCGTCGAGCGCGGCGATGCGCAGACGCTGCTGAGCCATCTGACTGGCCAGGACCGCGCCTGGTTGATCACCCACGGCGACGCGCCGGTTCACGATGCTGAAGCCGCTTTGAACAGGCTGGCCGCTGGCGAACCGCTGGCCCATCTGACCGGCTGGCAGCCTTTCCACGGCCTGATGCTGCAGGTGACGCCCGCCACGTTGATCCCCCGCCCCGACACGGAAACCCTGGTCGACTGGGCGCTGGAACTGCTTTCCGGCCTGGCTGGCCAGCCCAGCGTCGTCGACCTCGGCACCGGCAGCGGCGCCATCGCGCTGGCCATCAAGGCGGCTTGCCCGCGCGCCCAGGTCACAGCGGTGGACTTCAGCGCCGACGCCCTGGCCGTCGCCCGCGCCAACGGCGAACGCCTGGGTCTGGCCGTCGACTGGCTCCATGGCAGCTGGTTCGAGCCGCTGGCCGGCCGGCGCTTCGATCTCGTCGTCAGCAACCCGCCGTATATCGCCGGCGACGACCCTCACCTGCCGGCCCTGCGCCACGAGCCCCGCACGGCGCTCACGCCCGGCGGCGACGGCTTGGCCGACCTGCAGACCCTTGTTGATGTTGCACCGCAACACCTCAACGACGGCGGCTGGCTGCTGATGGAGCATGGCTGGGATCAGGCCGCAGCGGTCGGCGCCCGCCTGACCGAACGGGGTTTTTCCCAGGCCACGTTGAGGCGCGACCTGGCCGATCGGCCCCGGGCCAGCGGCGGCCGCTGGCGTGCAACCAGCTGAAACCACCCCGAAATGTGTGATGTATTGCTGCCAGTTCTTCATTCCCGTAACTGACTGGCCGGCGTAGTATCAAATCCCGGTGCCACCCGATGCACCGCGCAGGAGACGATCATGGTCCGCCTCGCCAGCGCTGCAGTACTGAGCCTCTGTGTTCTCGCCGCTGTCCCGGCCTGGGCCGACGACAACGCCAATCCGCGCTGGCAGGCGCGATTGCAGTTGAACAGCGTCGACAGCGGCAGCGAGGCCCAGCAGCCTCATCTCGGCGGCTCGCGCGTGCTCAGCGCCAACCTGCTCGGCGACTACTACCTCACCAGTTCCGGTTTCTCCAGCCTGCGCGGCGGCCTGCGCGCCACCGGCGGCCTGCTGCTCGGCCCGCTGTCGATGTCGCAAAGCAGTGGCGGCCTGGCCCTGGGCAGCGGCCCCGTCGCCGCCGGCCGACGCAGCCTGTCGCTGAGCGGCCCCGACGGTTATTCGCTGGACAACGCCAACCTCTCCTACTTCGGCATCGGCTACACGGGCCGCGTGCACAACGGCGGCCTGGCCTTCAGCGCCGATCTCGGCCTGATGTCGGGCTCCTATAACGGCCTGCGTCTGGGCCGCAGCAGCGCCCAGGGCTTCGAGGACGCCATGCGCGACCTGCGCTTCAAGCCCCTGCTGCAACTGGGCCTGGCTTACAGCTACTGACCGCGGCCACGCCGCGTCTCGGATAATCACGGCTTTGCCTTTCCGAGAACTGCAATGAGCGACGTTCAGCAACGCATCGACGACCTGGTCAAGAACAACCGTGTCGTGCTCTTCATGAAGGGCACCGCCCAGTTCCCCATGTGCGGCTTTTCCGGCCGCGCCATCCAGATCCTGAAAGCCGCCGGCGTGAGCGACCTCAAGACCTTCAACGTGCTCGAAGACGAGGAAGTGCGCCAAGGCATCAAGGACTACGCCAACTGGCCCACCATCCCCCAGCTCTACGTCAACGGCGAATTCCTCGGCGGCTCGGACATCATGATGGAGATGTACGAGTCGGGTGAGCTGCAACAGGCCCTGACCACGGCGTGACCCGCCTTGTCGTCGGGCTGACGGGGGCGACGGGCGCGGCCTACGCGCTGCGCCTGCTGCGCCGCTCGCGCGAGCTGGGTGTCGAAACCCACCTGGTCGCGACACCCGCCGGCATCCTCAACGCCCACCACGAGCTGGGGCTGGACCGCTCCACGCTGGAAGCGGAAGCCGACCACGCCTACGCGCCTGGCGACATCGGCGCCTGCATCGCCAGCGGCAGCTTCGCGACCGCCGCGATGGTGGTCGCGCCCTGCTCGATGAAGTCCCTGGCCGCGATTGCCCACGGCCTGGGCGACAACCTGCTGACCCGCGCCGCCGACGTCATCTTGAAGGAGCGCCGCCGCCTCATCCTGATGGTGCGCGAGACGCCGCTCAACCTCGCCCATCTGCGCAATATGGTCGCCGTGACCGAGATGGGCGGCATCTGCTTCCCACCGCTGCCGGCCTTCTATCACCACCCCAAGACCATCGAGGAGATGGTCAACGAGACGGCCGAGCGCGTGCTCGAGCTGGCGGGCGTGGCGCACGCGCAGCCCAAGACCTGGACCGGGCTCTAACCCCCCACGTCAACGGCGAACTGCCCGGTGAATCGGGCCTTGCAGCGCCCTTGGGACCGCCCCCTTGCCCGCAAGATGCCGGCAGGAAAGACTCAGGGGAATGCCGTGGTGACTGGCCTCAACGCCTCGCTGCTCAACTATCTGTCGACGCAAGGCCTCGACAACTCGGCCGCCAATGGCAAGACGGCCGCCAATGCCCGCACCGGCGACAAGACGGTGACTTCGCAAGTGTCCCAGGCTGCCCTGCAACGCGCGGCCGGCACGGCCAAGTCATCGGCTGCCGTGCACCAGCTCGACATCGCCCAGAAGAAGCTGGGCGCCGAGCTGCGCACCGCGATGGACAAGGCTGGCATCCACCTGACGGCAGCCATCGACATCTCGGTGAAGAGCGACGGCAGCGTGGCCTTCAACGGCTCCGAAGCGGACAAGGCCGCGATGAAGGCCTTTCTGAAGGCCGACACCAGCCAGCCCAGCTTCGCCAACCGCATCGCCGACCAGGCCAAGGAGGCGATGAAGCTGTCGACGACGATTCAGCAAAGCGCCGCCATCTCTCAGGCGGCCAAGCTCGCCAGGTCGGCTGGCGGCGTCATGTCGCTCTACACCTCGCTGATGCAGCAGACCAGCAGCACCAGCGTGGTGTTCTCCGTCTCCGCGACGTCGAGCTCCCTGAGCTACCCGGGCGCGCTGGCGACCAACGCCTGACGCGCCCAGCGGTTCTGCTCAGGGCTTCTGCACGACCAGGCCGCGGCGTTCCAGCAGCGGCTTGATGTCGGGCTCATGCCCGACCAGGTTGCGGAACAGCACCATCGCATCCTCGCTGCCGCCACGCGACAACAGCTTCGCGCGCAGTGCGTCGCCGTTGGCACGCTTGAGGCCGCCATGGGCCTTCAGCCATTCCACGGTGTCGGCGTCCAGCACCTCGCTCCAGATGTAGGCGTAGTAGCCAGCCGAGTAGCCGCCCATGATGTGGCTGAAGTAGGGCAGACGGTAGCGCGGCGGCACCGGGCCGAAGGCGATGCCCTCGTCCTTCAGCACCTTGGCCTCGAAGGCCATGACGCCGTCCGCGGCCGGCACCTCACCGGCCTTGAGCTGGTGCAGGCGCTGGTCGACGATGGCCGCGCCGAGATAGGACAGCGTCGTGTAGCCCTGGTTGAAACGCTTGGCACGCGCCACCTTGTCGAGCAGCTCGCGCGGCATGGGTGCGCCGGTCTGGTAGTGCTTGGCGTAATTGGCCAGCACGCTGGGCCAGTCGGCCCAGACCTCGTTGACCTGCGAGGGGTATTCGACGAAGTCACGCGGCACGCGGGAGAGGCCCGGATACAGGCCCTTGTTGAACATGCCATGCAGCGCGTGGCCGAACTCGTGGAACAGCGTGTTGACCTCGTCCCAGGTCAGCAGCGTCGGCTCGCCGGCGGGTGGCTTGGGGATGTTGAGGTGGTTGGCGACGACGGGGGAAGTGCCCTCCAGCGGGTTCTGGCCGACATAGGCGTTCATCCACGCACCGCCGCGTTTGCTCGGGCGGGCGTAGAGGTCGGCGATGAAGATGGCGAGCTGCTTGCCGTCGCTGTCGAAGACGTCGTAGGTGCGCACGTCGTCGCGGTAGACCGGCAGGTCGGTGCGGCGCTTGAAGCTGATGCCGTAGAGCTGGTTGGCGGCGTAGAAGACGCCCTTCTCCAACACGCTGGTGAGCTCCAGATAGGGCTTGAGCTGGCTCTCGTCGAAGCCGTACTTGGCGGCGCGCAGCTTCTCGGAGTAGTAGCTCCAGTCCCAGGGCTGCAGCGCGAAGCTGGGCTGCTTCTTGGCGGCTTGGTCGGTGTCGATGAGCTTCTGCAGTTCGGCCGCTTCCTGTCTGGCGGAGGCGACGGCGGCCGGCCCGAGCTTGCCGAGCATGGCGTTGACGGCTTCGGCCGATTTGGCCGTTTCTTCCTCCAGCACATAGGCGGCCGGCGTGGCATAGCCCAGCAGGGCGGCGCGCTCCTGGCGCAGCGTCATCACGCGCGACACGATGCCCGTCGTGTCATTGGCATTGCCGCGGCTGCCGCGGGCGACCGAGGCCAAATGCAGGCGTTCGCGCAGCGCGCGGTTCTGCAGCTCGGTCTCGGGCGGCTGGATGGTGGTGTTCAGCAGCGTCAGCAGGTATTTGCCTTCCAGGCCCTTCTTCTTGGCCGCCTCCGAGGCGGCGGAGATCTGGGCCGGTGTCAGGCCGGCCAGCTCCTCGGCGCTGTCGACGACGAGAGCCGAGTCATTGACCTCGGCCAGCACCGCTCGGTTGAAGCGCGCGCCCAGCGTCGCCACTTCGGCATTGATGGCCTTCATGCGCACCTTCTGCTCATCGCTCAGCTGGGCGCCGGCGCGCACCATGTCACGGCGGTAGCGCTCGATGAGGCGCGTGCCCTGGGCGTTGGGCGCCGCCGTGGTGCGTGCCGCATACAAGGCCTCGATGCGTGCGAACAGCTTGGGGTTGAGCAGCACCGCGTCGCGATGCGCGGCGAGCTTGGCGGCGTAGTCGGTCTGCAGCTGCTGGCGGGCCGGGTTGGCATCGGCGCCGATCAGGCTGAACAGCAGCGTGGAGGTGCGGCCCAGCAGCCGGCCGCTCTTCTCCCACGCGATGATGGTGTTGTCGAAGGTGGGCGCCGCGGGGTTGTCCGCAATGGCCTGGATCTCGGCCAGTTGCTCGGCCATGCCCTTGTCCAGGGCCGGGCCGAAATGTTCGTCCCTCACCTTGTCGAACTGCGGGTATTGCAGCGGCAGCGGGCTTGGCGCGAAGAGGGGGTTGTCCGTGGACTGGGCCCAGCTCAGGCTGGTGGCCAGCAGCGTGGTGAGAAGAAGGGGCGCAAAGCGTTTGGCAGCGTGCATCGGCGGCTTGTCTTGTGGACGAAACCGCCAAGCCTAACGCGCCAATCAACCCCAGCCACAAGCCACGCCGGGTAAGCCCTGAGGGCTTTACTGGCCCTTCACTTCTCGCCCGGCAGCAGCCACTGCCGACGTGCGGCAAACACGGCGTTCGGGTACTCGGGCTTGCCGCGGCTGCCGTTGTAGCGCCCCAGCGCGAGGTACATATCGCCCTTCTCGCGGTCCAGGTAGTGGCGCAGGATGACGCAGCCAAAACGCAGGTTGCTCTGCATGTGGAAGAGGCTCGCGGCGTCGCCGTCGCCGATCAGCTTGGCCCAGAAGGGCATGACCTGCATATAGCCGCGCGCGCCGGCAATGCTGATGGCGTATTTGCGAAAGCCGCTCTCCACCTGCACGAGGCCGAGCACCAGGCTGGGCTCCAGGCCCGCGCGCTTGGCTTCGTACCAGACCGTCTCGAGGAACTCGATGCGGATCTGCGCCTCGGTCTTGCGCTTCTTCAGCCGCTCGCTCATGGCGCCCAGCCAGCGCAGATAGGCCATGCGCTCGTCGATCTGGCTGGCATCGAACCTGGGGCGCGGCGGCGCGCTCTGCGCGATGGACGCGCTCAGCGCCGAGCGCATCGAATCCGCCAGCGGCTCCTCGACCTGGGCGCCCGCCCGCGCCGCCAACGGCGCGGCGAGCAGGCTGGACAGCAGCAGCCGGCGCTTCAAAGCTTGAGCAGGCCCTTCAGATGGCCGACCACATCGTTGACGCCCAGCTTGGTCGCGGCTTCATCGCGGCGGCCCTGGTACTCGACCTGGCCTTCCTTCAGGCCACGGTCGCCCAGCACGACGCGGTGCGGCACGCCGATCAGCTCCCAGTCCGCGAACATCGCACCGGGGCGCTCGCCGCGGTCGTCCAGCAGCACGTCCACGCCCAGCGCCTTCAGCTCTTCGTAGAGCTTGTCAGCAGCAGCCTTGACGTCGGCGCTGCGGTCCGCGCCGATGGGGCAGATGACGACCGTGAACGGCGCGATGGCGTCCGGCCAGATGATGCCGCGCGCATCGTGGTTCTGCTCGATGGCGGCACCCAGGATGCGCGTCACGCCGATGCCATAGCAGCCCATCTCCATCAGCTTGGGCTTGCCGTTCTCGTCCAGGAAGTTCGCGTTCATCGCGGACGAGTACTTGGTGCCGAGATAGAAGACATGGCCGACCTCGATGCCGCGCTGGATGGCGAGCAGGCCCTTGCCGTCGGGCGAGGGGTCGCCGGCGACGACATTGCGGATGTCGGCGACGACATCGGGCTCGGGCAGGTCGCGGCCCCAGTTGGCGCCGGTGAAGTGGAAGTCTGCTTCGTTGGCGCCGCAGACGAAGTCACTCATGACAGCGACGGTGCGGTCGGCGACGATCTTCAGCGGCTGCTTCAAGCCGATGGGGCCGAGGTAGCCGGGCTTGCAGCCGAAGTGGGCGTCGATCTCGCCGCCCGTCGCGAAGCGGAAGCCGCCCTTCAGGCCTTCGACCTTGCCGGCCTTGACCTCGTTCAGGTCGTGGTCGCCACGCACCAGCAGCAGCCAGACCTGGGTCTTGACGATGTTGCCGTCCTTGTCGAGCTCATCGGTGGCCAGCACCAGGGACTTCACCGTCTGGGCCAGCGGCAGGTTCAGCAGCAGCGCGACCTCGGCGCAGGTGGCCTTGCCGGGCGTGGGCGTCTTGCTCAGCGCCTGCAGGGCAGCGGCGCGGCCAGGCAGCAGGGCCACGGCTTCCGCGAGCTCCATGTTGGCCGCGTAGTCGCTGGTCGGGCAGTAGACGATGGCGTCCTCGCCGGTGTCCGCGATGACCTGGAACTCATGCGAGCGGTCGCCGCCGATGGCGCCGGTGTCCGCCGCGACGGCGCGGTATTGCAGGCCGAAGCGGTCGAAGATCTTGCAGTAGGCCGCGTACATGTTCTCGTAGCTGCGGCCGGCCGACTCCACGTCACGGTCGAAGGAATAGGCATCCTTCATCGTGAACTCGCGGCCACGCATCAGGCCGAAGCGCGGGCGGCGCTCGTCGCGGAACTTGGTCTGGATGTGATAGAAATTTTTCGGCAGCTGGCGGTAGCTGCGCAGCTCCTGGCGAGCGATGTCGGTGATGACTTCCTCGCTGGTCGGCTGGACGATGAAGTCGCGGCCATGGCGGTCCTTCACGCGCAGCAGTTCGGGGCCCATCTTGTCGAAGCGGCCAGTTTCCTGCCACAGCTCGGCAGGCTGGATGACGGGCATCAGGCACTCGACGGCGCCGGCCGCATCCATCTCCTCGCGAATGATCTTCTCGACCTTGCGGATGACGCGAAGCCCCATCGGCATGTAGTTGTAAATGCCGGCGCCCAGGCGCTTGATCATGCCGGCGCGCATCATCAGCTTGTGGCTGACGACCTCGGCATCGGCGGGCGCTTCCTTGAGGGTGGAGACGAAAAACTGGGAGGCTTTCATGGGCAAACCAAATGCGAAGGCCGGGTGAAAACCCGGCCGAAGTCACGACAAAACAGAGGCAAATCTTCGGGTTAGCGAGGGCGCTGTGGCAATCGCGGCCCGATGCAATAATCGAACCAACTAGAGATTTGAGGTTGATTATGCTCGACCGTGAAGGCTTCCGCCCCAACGTCGGCATCATCCTGCTCAACCAACGCAACGAGGTGTTCTGGGGCAAGCGCATCCGGACGCACTCGTGGCAGTTCCCGCAAGGGGGCATCAAGCACGGTGAAACGCCTGAGCAGGCGATGTTCCGAGAGCTCCACGAAGAGGTGGGGCTCATACCAGAGCATGTGCGCATCATCGCGAGAACACGCGACTGGCTGCGCTATGAGGTGCCCGAGCACTTCATCCGGCGCGATGCGCGCGGCCACTATCGCGGCCAGAAACAGATCTGGTTCCTGCTGCAGATGGTGGGCCGCGACTGCGACATGAATCTGCGCGCCACCGACCACCCCGAGTTCGACGCCTGGCGCTGGAACGAGTACTGGGTGCCACTCGAGGCCGTCATCGAGTTCAAGCGCGGCGTCTACGAGATGGCGCTGACGGAGCTGGCGCGCTATCTGCCGCGCATCAACCACCACAACCGCTATCTGCGCGCCGGCATGCGGCCGGCGCATCGGGAGCGCAACAGCGGGCCGATGCCTTTGGAGGCGCCGGTGGAGACGACTGCGTCACCACCGGACGGCGAGCCAACGAGCTGAGCTCCTAGCGGAGCACCAGGTTGTCTCTGTGGATAAGTTCAGGCTCTGCTGCGTAACCGAGCAGGGCCTCGAACTCCGACGACGGCTTGCGCGCGATCAATCGCGCTTCCGACGCTGAATAGTTGGCCAGGCCACGGGCCAGCTCAACGCCTTCGGCCGTCTGCACGGCGATGACATCGCCGCGGTGGAAGCCGCCCTGCACTTCGACGACACCGATGGGCAGCAGGCTCTTGCCTTCGTCACGCAGCTTGATCGCCGCGCCGGCATCGACCTTGACGGCCCCGCGCAGTTGCAGGTGATCAACCATCCACTGCTTGCGCGCCGCCAGCTTGGGCGTTGCTGCGTGCAGGGCCGTCCCGATGGCCTCGCCCCGCGCCAGTCGCAGCAGCACGTCGGGCTCGCGCCCCCAGGCGATCACGGTGCCGGCGCCGCTGCCCGCAGCGCGCTTGGCGGCCAGGATCTTGGTGATCATGCCGCCGCGGCCGAGGCTGGAGCCCGCGCCGCCGGCCATGCGCTCCAGCTCAGGGTCACCGGCCTGGGCCGTGTCGATGAAGCGGGCAGAAGGGTCCTTGCGCGGGTCGGCTGAATACAGGCCGCGCTGGTCGGTCAGGATGACGAGGGCGTCGGCCTCGACGAGGTTGGCGACGAGCGCACCCAGCGTGTCGTTGTCGCCGAACTTGATCTCGTCGTTGACGACGGTGTCGTTCTCGTTGATGACCGGCAGCACGCGATGCGCCAGCAGCGTCAGCAGCGTCGAGCGGGCATTGAGATAACGCTCGCGGTCGGCCAGGTCGGCGTGGGTCAGCAGCACCTGGGCGCTGGCCATGCCTTGGGCGCTGAGCTGGCTCTCGTACATCTGCGCCAGGCCCATCTGGCCGACGGCGGCGGCGGCCTGCAACTCATGCAGCTCTTTGGGGCGCGTCGCCCAACCGAGGCGCTTCATGCCCTCGGCGATGGCGCCGCTGGACACCATGATCAGCTCACGCCCTTCGTTGGCCAATGCCGCCAGTTGACGGCTCCAGTTCGCGATCGCTTCGGCGTCAACGCCCCGGCCCTCGTTGGTGACGAGGCTGGAACCGACTTTGACAACGATGCGGCGCGCGCTGGAGAGCAGGGTCATTCTGTGGTGTCGGGGGCGTCGAAGCGGACGTCGCGGTCCTCGACCACCTTCTGCTCGGCGGCAACGTGGTCGTAGATGGCGTGGATGAGGGGCTGGCAGCCCTCGCGCGTCAGCGCGGAAATCTTGAAGACCGGGCCCTTCCACTTGTAGCGCTTGACGAAGTCCTTCACGCGGGCTTCGCGCTCTTCCTCGGGCACCATGTCCAGCTTGTTGAGCACCAGCCAGCGCGGCTTGTCATGCAACTCGGGGTCGTACTTCTTGAGCTCGGCGACGATCGCCTTGGCTTCCTTGACGGGGTCGACTTCGGGGTCGAAGGGGGCCAGGTCAACGACGTGCAGCAAGAGGCGCGTGCGCTGCAGATGGCGCAGGAACTGGTGGCCCAGGCCGGCCCCCTCCGCTGCACCTTCGATGAGGCCTGGAATGTCGGCCACGACGAAGCTCTTCTCCGGCGCAACGCGCACGACGCCGAGGTTGGGATGCAGCGTCGTGAACGGATAGTCCGCAATCTTGGGCTTGGCGTTCGAAATGGCCGTGATCAGCGTCGACTTGCCGGCGTTGGGCTGGCCCAGCAGGCCGACATCGGCCAGCACGCGCAACTCCATGCGGATCTTCTTGATCTCGCCCGGCCAACCCGGCGTCTTCTGACGCGGCGCCCGGTTCGTCGAGGTCTTGAAATGGAGGTTGCCGAAACCGCCGTCGCCGCCCTTGCAGATCAGGATGCGGTGACCCGGCTCCAGCAGTTCTCCGATGACGGACTCGGTTTCGAGGTCGGTGATGATGGTGCCGACCGGCACGCGCAGCACGATGTCGTCGGCCGCCGCACCGAAGCAGTCCGAACCACGGCCGGCCTCGCCGTTGCGGGCCTCGTGGCGGCGCGCATAGCGGTAGTCGATCAGCGTGTTGAGATTGCGGTCAGCCTCGGCCCAGACGCTGCCGCCCTTGCCGCCGTCGCCACCGTCGGGGCCACCGAAGGGGATGAACTTTTCGCGGCGAAAGCTCGCGCAGCCAGCGCCACCGTTACCGGCGGCGACATCGATGGTGGCTTCGTCAACGAATTTCATGGCGGGTGGGCCATCGTAATGGCTGGGTTGCAACCGGTGCACCGTCGTGTGGCGCACCAGACTTCAGAAATGACAAAGCCCCGGCGAGCCGGGGCTTCGGATATCGGGCGATGTTGTCGCCCGAACTGCCGACCTTAGGCGGCCAGCGGCGTCACGACGACCGTCGAGCGGCTGTTGGCGCCCTTGACGGTGAAGCTGACGTGGCCATCGACCAGCGCGAACAGCGTGTGGTCCTTGCCGATGCCGACGTTCACACCGGGGTGGAACTTGGTGCCGCGCTGGCGAACGATGATCGAACCAGCGGAGATCAGTTCACCGCCGTAAGCCTTGACGCCCAGCATCTTGGGCTTGGAGTCGCGGCCGTTCCGTGTAGAACCGCCGCCCTTTTTCTGTGCCATGTTTAGCTCCTAGAAATTAGCGAAAGAAGAGGGATCAGCCGTTGACCGCGCTGATTTCCAGCTCGGTGTAGTTCTGGCGATGGCCCTGGCTCTTCTTGTAGTGCTTGCGACGGCGCATCTTGAAGATGCGAACCTTGTCGTGCTTGCCGTGGCTGACGACCTTGGCGCTGACGGTAGCGCCGGCGACCAGCGGAGCGCCGACCGTCAGGCCGTCACCGCTGCCAACTGCCAGCACCTGGTCGATGGTGACCTCGGCGCCGACTTCCGCGTCGAGCAACTCGACCTTGATCTTTTCACCAGCAGCAACCTTGTATTGCTTGCCGCCGGTTTTGATGACCGCGTACATATTCATCCTTCCGTACCTCGGGGGTACATTCACCCGGCTCCAGCGGCTCAGGTGCCAGCATCACGCTGAGCACCGCCGCCCTCGTCGGGCCTTTTTGTCGGTTTTGATCTCTCGGCAGATCACACACCAAAGGCGCACGAGCCGCAAAGAGCCCACGAGTATACCCTGAGCCTCAACCGGAAGGCAATTGCGCCGCCGCCAGGGCGCGTGCAAGCCCCGTGACAACTGCCCACAACGCCAAGCCCGTGAGGGGGCAGACAGCGTTTCTATAATCGCCGGATTCCTTGACTGAGAGTCCAGAGTGAGCGTCGAGTCTGCCTCGCCCCCGTCCCAAGTTGCCGAGGTACTCGCCCTGCTGGCCGCCGAAATGGCCCAGGTCGACGCTGTCATCGCCCAGCGCCTCTCTTCCGATGTGGCGCTGATCGACCAGATCGCCCACTACATCGTGCATGCCGGCGGCAAGCGCATGCGCCCCAAGCTCGTGCTGCTGTTTGCGAATGCCCTCGGCTTCGACAAGCCCGCGCGCTTCGAACTGGCCGCCGTCGTCGAGTTCATCCACACGGCGACCCTGCTGCACGACGACGTCGTCGACGAGTCTTCGCTGCGCCGCGGCAAGCCGACGGCCAACGCCCTGTTCGGCAACGCGGCGAGCGTGCTGGTCGGCGACTTCCTTTACTCGCGCGCCTTCCAGATGATGGTGTCGGTCGACCGCATGCGCGTGCTGGAAGTGCTGGCCGAAGCCACCAACGTCATCGCCGAGGGCGAGGTCCTGCAGTTGATGAACATGCACGACCCCGACATCACCGTGGAAAGCTATCTGCGCGTGATCCGGTTCAAGACCGCCAAGCTCTTCGAGGCCAGCGCCCGCCTGGGCGCGGTGCTCGCCAATGCGTCGCCCGAGGTCGAAGAAGCCTGCGCTGCCTACGGACGGGCCTTGGGAACAGCCTTCCAGCTCATCGACGACGTACTGGACTACGAGGGCGATGCCCTGGAACTCGGCAAGAACATCGGCGACGACCTGCGCGAGGGCAAGACGACGCTGCCGCTGTTGATCGCGATGGAGCGCGCAACGCCCGATCAGCGCGCCCTGCTGCGCCACGCGATCGAGGAAGGCGAACAGGAAAAGCTGCAGGACATCGTCGCCATCGTGCGCTCGACCGGCGCGCTGCAGTCGACGCGGGAGGCCGCCCGCACCGAAGCGCGGCACGCGGCCGACTGCCTCAGCCATCTGCCTCCAAACAAGTGGACCGAATCTCTGCTAGAATTCGCAATTCAGTCGGTTGAGCGTCACTCCTGAAAAAGAGGAGCTCAGCGGAAGACATCGGGGTGTAGCTTAGCCTGGTAGAGCGCTACGTTCGGGACGTAGAGGCCGGAGGTTCGAATCCTCTCACCCCGACCAGATCTTCCATCATTGCCCCTCGGGACGAGGGTCGTGAAAACCGACACAGGCGCCGCAAGAGTGACCTGAAATCCTGACGTTATCCCTGGAAATCGTTTGCCGCGAGTGCGGCTTGCGGCTGGCACAATCAGCAGACTTCGCTCTTTCCGTCGTCGACGCAACTGCCTGTGGAAACCACGCTCGCCGAGCCGCTCCAGTCCTCCCTGTCGGGGGTTGCGCGCATGCTGGTGCATGCGGGCAAGCTCCCAGCCAAGGCGGCCGAAGATCTCGTCAAACAGGCGAGAGAAAAGAAGACCAGCTTTGTCAACGCGGTGATCGCGAGCGGCCAGGTCTCGCCCGTCGATCTCGCGCACACGCTGTCCAGCGCACTGGCCTTGCCGCTGCTGGATCTGTCCGCGATGGACCCGCAGCGCATGCCGCAGAACGTCATCGACGCCAAGCTGGCCCTGCAGTACCAGGTTGTCGCCCTGTCCCGGCGCGGCAATCGTCTCTTCGTCGGCGGCGCCGACCCCACCGACCTGGAAGTCATCGAACGCATCAAGTTCGCGACCCAGTTGCAGCCGGAATGGGTCATCGTCGAGCACGACAAGCTGGCGAAGATGCTGTCCAGCACCAGCGCGAGTGCCACCGAGTCGCTGGAGAGCATCGCCGGCGGCGACTTCGACTTCGACATCGCCGAGGAAGATGCGACGCCGCAGCAGGAGTCGGCGGAGCTGGCAGACGTCGAGGACGCACCGGTCGTGCGCTTCCTGCAGAAGATGCTGGTCGACGCGATCAATCTGCGCGCCTCGGACTTGCATTTCGAGCCCTACGAATTCCATTACCGCGTGCGCTTCCGCGTTGACGGCGAGCTGCGCGAAATCACGCAGCCGCCCATCGCGATCAAGGACAAGCTGGCCTCGCGCATCAAGGTGATTTCGCGCCTGGACATCTCCGAGAAGCGCGTGCCCCAGGACGGGCGCATGAAGCTGAAGTTCGGCAGCAAGTCCATCGACTTCCGCGTCAGCACCCTGCCCACCCTCTTCGGCGAAAAGATCGTCATCCGTATCCTGGACTCCTCCTCGGCCAAGCTGGGCATCGAGGCGCTGGGCTACGAGAAGATCGAGAAGGATCGCCTGCTCGCCTGCATCTACCGCCCTTACGGCATGGTGCTGGTGACCGGGCCGACGGGTTCCGGCAAGACGGTGTCGCTCTACACCTGCCTGAACATCCTGAACCAGCCCGGCGTCAACATCGCGACCGTGGAAGACCCGGCCGAAATCAACCTGCCCGGCATCAATCAGGTCAACGTCAACGACAAGGCCGGCCTGAACTTCGCGGCCGCGCTGAAGTCCTTCCTGCGCCAGGATCCGGACATCATCATGGTCGGCGAAATCCGCGACCTGGAGACGGCCGACATCGCGATCAAGGCCGCGCAGACCGGCCATATGGTCATGTCGACGCTGCACACCAACGACGCACCCAAGACGCTGACCCGCCTGCTCAACATGGGCGTGGCGCCGTTCAACATCGCGTCCAGCGTGCTGCTCATCACGGCCCAGCGCCTGGTGCGCCGGCTGTGCGAGAACTGCAAGCAGCAGGCCGACTATCCGCGTGAGGCCCTGATCAAGGCCGGCTTCGTCGAGGACGACTTCGACGGCAGCTGGAAGACCTACCGTGCCGTCGGCTGCAGCAACTGCACAAATGGTTACCGCGGCCGTGTCGGTCTTTACCAAGTCATGCCGATCACGGAAGACATTCAACGCATCATCCTGGCTGAGGGAACGGCGATGGACATCGCCGATCAGGCCAAGAAGGAAGGCGTGCGCGATCTGCGCCAATCCGGCTTGGTGAAGGTACGCCTCGGCGTTACGACGCTGGAAGAAGTGCTGGCCGCCACCAACGAATAATCAGTCTCGAGGAGAGCGCATGGCTACTGCCACCGCTGCAGCAAAGGGCGTCAAGGACTTCGTCTTCGAGTGGGAAGGCAAGGACCGCAACGGCAAGATCGTCAGAGGTGAACTGCGTGCCGGCGGCGAAGCCATGGTCAGCGCCACCCTGCGCCGCCAGGGCATCCTGGTCAACAAGGTCAAGAAGCGCCGCGCCAGCGGCGGCAGCGCGATCAAGCAGAAGGACATCGCCATCTTCACGCGTCAATTGGCGACGATGATGCGCGCCGGCGTGCCGCTGCTGCAGTCCTTCGACATCGTGGCTCGTGGCGCGACCAACCCGCGCCTCACGCGGTTGCTGAACGACATCCGCCAGGACGTCGAGACCGGCACCAGCCTGTCGTCGGCCTTCCGCAAGCACCCGATGTATTTCGACGCGCTGTACTGCAACCTCGTCGAGGCGGGTGAGTCGGGCGGTATTCTGGAAGCGCTGCTGGACCGGCTGGCCGTCTATCAGGAAAAGACCGTCGCCATCAAGAACAAGATCAAGTCGGCGCTGACCTACCCCATCGCCGTCATGGTCGTGGCCTTCATCGTCGTCGCCGTCATCATGATCTTCGTCGTGCCGGCCTTCGAGGACGTATTCAAGTCCTTCGGCGCCGACCTGCCTGCACCCACGCTGTTCATCATCGCGCTGTCGAAATTCTTCGTCTCCTACTGGTGGGCCATCTTCGGCAGCATCGGTGGCGGCATCTATTTCTTCCTGCAGACCTGGAAACGCTCGGTGCCGATGCAAAAGCGCATGGACCGCCTGTTGCTGAAGGTGCCCGTCTTCGGCGACCTCATGTACAAATCGGCCATCGCGCGCTGGACCCGCACGCTGTCGACGATGTTCGCGGCCGGCGTCCCGCTCGTCGAGGCTCTGGACTCCGTGGGCGGCGCGTCGGGCAACGCGGTGTTCGCGGAAGCCACCGAGCAGATCCAGCGTGACGTCTCCACCGGCGCCGCGCTGACCACGTCGATGCAGACGACGGGCATCTTCCCGACCATGGTGCTGCAGATGTCGTCCATCGGCGAGGAATCCGGCTCGCTGGACCACATGCTGGCCAAGGCCGCCGAGTTCTACGAGGACGAGGTCGATGAGGCGGTCAAGGCCCTGTCCAGCCTGATGGAGCCCTTCATCATCGTCATCCTGGGCGGCCTGATCGGTGGCATCGTCGTGTCGATGTACCTGCCGATCTTCAAGCTCGGCCAGGTGGTTTGAGAATGGTGGTTGACTACAGCCAGCTGCTGTCACCCTGGGCCCTTGGCCTCTTCGGCCTGTGCATCGGCAGTTTCCTGAATGTCGTCATCCACCGCCTGCCGCTGATCCTGGAGCGCCAGTGGCTGCATGAGTCGGCCGCGCAGCTGACCGACGCGCCGGCGATGGCGCGCGTCGCCGGCGTGCCCCTGCCCGAGGCGGAAAAGCTGGCCAAGGCCGTCGACGCCTATGGCACCAAGATCGAGGCCCTGCCGCCCTTCAGCATCGCCGCGCCGCGTTCGCGCTGCCCCCACTGCGGCCACCAACTGCGCTGGCATGAGAACCTGCCCGTCGTCGGCTGGCTGCGCCTGGGTGGCAAGTGCGCGTCCTGCAAGGCGCCGATCTCCAAGCGCTATCCCATCGTCGAGGCCGTCACCGGCATTGCCTTCGCCGCGCTGTCATGGCGCTTCGGCGCCCAGCCGACGACGCTGCTGTGGTGCGGCTTCGTCGCCGCTCTGATCGCGCTGGCGATGATCGACTGGGACACCACGCTGCTGCCCGATGCGATCAACCAGCCCCTGCTCTGGGCCGGCCTGATCGCCGCGCTGATGGGCTGGACCATCCCGCTGGACAAGGCCCTGATCGGCACGCTGGCTGGCTATCTGTCGCTGTGGTCGGTCTACTGGGTGTTCAAGCTCCTCACCAAGAAAGAGGGCATGGGCTACGGCGACTTCAAGCTGCTGGCCGCCCTGGGCGCCTGGCTGGGCTGGCAGATGATCCTGCCCATCGTGCTGGGCGCGTCGGCCATAGGCGCCGTCATCGGCATCATCATGAAGATGAATGCCGGCCTGCGCGAGGGCCGCTATGTGCCCTTCGGCCCCTTCCTGGCAGGCGGTGGCCTCGTCGTGCTGTTTGCCGGTCAGCCGACCGTGCTGGGCTGGCTCGGCTGGACCTGACGCCTTGATGAGGGTCGGCCTGACCGGCGGTATCGGCAGCGGCAAGAGCACTGTTGCCGGTTTTCTGCGCGAAGCCGGGGCCGCCATCATCGACACCGACGCCATCTCCCGCGCGCTGACCGCTCCTGGCGGCGCCGCCATGGCCGCTGTCGCCCAGCAGTTCGGCGCTGATTTCGTCGGCGCCGACGGCGCCCTTGACCGCGACCGCATGCGCGCCCTCGCCTTCTCGGACGCGGCCGCCAAACGTCGGCTCGAGTCCATCCTGCATCCGCTGATCACCGCTGAAGCGCTGGCCCAGGCGGATGCCGCCACGGCACCCCTGCTCGTCTTCGACGTGCCCCTGCTCGTCGAATCCACGCGCTGGCGGCCTCGCCTGGCCCGCGTGCTCGTCGTCGATTGCTCGGCACAGACCCAGTTCGAGCGCGTGCAACAGCGCCCGGGCTGGACGCGTGAGCGCATCGCGGGCGCCATCGCCGCGCAGACGACGCGGGAGGCGCGCCGCGCCGCGGCCGACGCCGTGCTGCTGAACGATGGGATGCCGCTTGTTGCGCTCAGAAACGAAGTTCTCGACCTGGCCGAGCGCTGGGGCTGTGGAACAATCGCCCGGCCCTGACCGCAGTCCATCCCGAGGCCCCATTGGTCCTGTACGAGTACCCGTTCAACGAAAGCATCCGCACGATGCTTCGCCTCGAGCATCTGTTCGACCGCCTCGGTACGCTGATGTCGCGCGAGTCCGCGCTGGACCATCATTTCGCCCTGGTCACGCTGTTCGAGATCATGGACGTCGCCTCCCGCGCCGACCTCAAGAGCGACCTGCTCAAGGAGCTCGAGAAGCACAAAGCGCAATTCGTGGGCTACCGCGGCAGCCCCGGCCTCGATGAGGCCCGCCTGGACGAAGTCGTCGCCCGCATCGATGGCGCCTTCCAGCGCCTGAACGCGCTGTCCGGCAAGGCCGGCGCGACGCTGACGGGCAACGAGTGGCTGATGAGCATCCGCAGCCGCATCAGCATCCCCGGCGGCACCTGCGAGTTCGACCTGCCGGCCTACTACAACTGGCAGCAACTGCTGCCGGTGCGCCGCCGCAAGGATCTGATGACCTGGGCCCAGACGCTGATGCCGCTGGCCGAGGCCCTGCAGGTGCTGCTCGGCCTGCTGCGCGACTCCGGCGCGCCGCACAAGGTGGCGGCCACCGCGGGCCAGTTCCAGCAGAGCCTGCCGGCCGGTCGCGTCTACCAGCTGCTGCGCATGCGCATCGACCCCAGCCTCGGGCTGATCCCCGAGATCTCCGGCCACCGGCTGATGATCTCCATCCGCCTGATGCGCCAGGACGAGGAAGGCCGGCTCAAGCTGGCCCAGGAAGACAGCGGCTTCGAGCTCGCCCTTTGCCAGTAAAGAGCCCATGAAGACGAATGCACAAGGCGAGCGCATCGTGCGCTGCCCCCAATGCGGCGGCGACAGCGTGTTCGCGCCCAGCAACAAGTGGCGGCCTTTCTGCAGCGAGCGCTGCCGTCAGATCGACCTCGGCGCCTGGGCCAGCGAGTCCTTCCGCGTGCCGGCCACGCCGCCTCAAAACCCCGATGAATACGGGCCGGACGGCGAGCCGCTGGTGCACTAAGCGTTCAGCAAGCGCCGCGACACCAGCTCACGCCGCGCACTCGCGGCATCGGTGAACAAAAAGGCCTGCCAGTCGCGCGCCAGGGCCGCATCGACATTGGCCGGATGGTCGTCCAGGAACAGCAGCTCCTGGGGCGGCGCATTGAAATGACGCTCGGCCATGGCGAAGATCTCCGCGCCAGGCTTGATCTGCTTGGCGCGGCCCGAGAACAGACCCGACTCGAACCATTCGTTTAGCGGAAAGGTCCTGCTGAGATGGTCCGCATAGGGCTCGGGCATGTTGGACAGGAAGTGCAGCGTGTGCCCCGCCGCACGCAGGTCGCGGATCAGCACGACGGTGGCCGGGATGGCCATCAACTCATCCGGCACGGCACGCACCACGGCCTCGACCTCGCCGCGCGGCCAGCCGGTGCGGGCCGAGATGCGGCGCACGACCTCGGCCGCACCGATCAGGCCCTGGTCGAACAGGCCCCAGTCACCACCATAGTTCTGGAAGAAGGTTGCCGCGGCAGCGGCGCCCTGCTCCAGCGTCTCGATGCGGTGCGGCCAGAGGCGCGCGAGGAAGCTTGCCGGGTGCCAGCGGAACACCACGCCGCCGAAATCGAAGACGATCTTCATGCGGCCACCAAGCGCTTCAGCAGACCGGCCGTCGAGCCGTCCAGGCCCGCCGTGTCGCCGGACTCGAGGCGCGGCAGCAATTGGTTGCACAGCGCCTTGCCCAGCTCGACGCCCCATTGGTCGAAGCTGTTGATGCCCCACAACGCGCCGGTCACGAAGACACGGTGTTCGTAGAGAGCGATGAGCGCACCGAGCGAACGCGGCGTCAACGCGTCCAGCACGAGGGTCGTGCTCGGGCGGTTGCCGGGGAAGCTGCGGTGGCGGGACAGCACCTCGCGGTCCAGCGTGGCGGAGGCGGTCGGCGCCTTCTCGGTCAGCGCCTCGGCGGCCGTCTTGCCCTGCATCAAGGCCTGGCTCTGCGCCAGACAGTTGGCCAGCAGCTTGCGATGCTGGTCGGCCAGCTTCTCGGCCAGCTCACCGCTCACGCCGTGGTTGGGACGCTTCACGGCGATGAATTCGACCGGGATGACGTCGGTGCCCTGGTGCAGCATCTGGAAGTAGGCATGCTGGCCATTGGTGCCGGCCTCGCCCCAGATGACCGGCGAGGTGCCGATAGCCAGCGCGTTGCCGTCCAGGTCCACGCCCTTGCCGTTGCTCTCCATCTCCAGCTGCTGCAGATAGGCCGGCAGACGGCGCAGGCCCTGGTGGTAGGGCGCGACGCTGCGGCTCGTGAAGCCGTGGAAATTGCGGTACCAGATGTCGACGAGACCCAGCAGCACGGGCAGGTTCTGTTCGAGCGGCGTGGACGCGAAGTGCTCGTCCATCGCATGCGCGCCGGCCAGCAGCGCGCGGAAGTTGTCGGCGCCGACGGCAATGGCGATAGGCAGGCCGATGACCGACCACAGCGAGTAGCGGCCGCCGACCCAGTCCCAGAAACCGAAGGCCGTGTCGATGCCGAAGGCCGCGGCGGCGGCCGTATTGCTGCTGGTCGCGACGAAGTGGCGGGCGATGTCCCTGCCGCCCGCGGCCAGGAACCAGGCCTTGGCGGCCTGGGCGTTGGCCAGCGTCTCCTGCGTCGTGAAGGTCTTGGACGCGATGACGAACAGCGTGTGCTTCGCATCCAGCCCCGCCAGCACGGGCGCCAGATCATGGCCGTCGACGTTGGACACGAAATGCAGTTTCAGGTCGCGCCGGCCGAAGGCCTGCAGCGCCTGCACGACCATGGCCGGACCCAGGTCGCTGCCGCCGATGCCGATGTGCACGACGTCGGTGATCTCACCGCGCTCACCAGCCCGCACGCTCTCGGCAAAAGCCAGCATCGCGTCAAGCGAGGCCTGCACCTCGGCGTTGAAAGGCGCGTCGCTGCCGGCCGGCGCGCGCAGCGCCGTGTGCAGCACCGCGCGGCCTTCGGTGTGGTTGACCGGATCGCCGCGCAGCAAGGCATCGCGGCGCGCCTCGAGGCCGCAATCGCGGGCCAGCTTCAGCAACAGGGCCAACGTGGGCGTGTCGATGCGGTTCTTGGACAGATCGGCGAAGACCTCGGGCGCTTCGAAGGACAGCGCGCCGAAGCGACCCGCGTCAGCCTTGAAAGCTTCACGGATGTCGAAGCCGCGACCCGTCGCGGCATGGTGGGCTTGAAGTTCGGCCCAGACGGCAGACAGGTCGCAGCGCTTCATGATCAGGCGGCCTCGATGAGCTTGTCGAGCTTGCCGGCGTCGACGGCGAACAGGCGGATGCCCTCGGCCAGCTTCTCGGTCGCCATCGCGTCCTCGTTGAGCGCGAAGCGGAAGGCGGCCTCGTCGAGATGGATGGCCGGCGTCGCAGCCGTCTTGGCCGGGTCGAGGGCGCGCTCGAGCTGGGCATCCGTCGCCTGCAACTGGGCCAGCAGATCGGGGCTGATGGTCAGCAGGTCGCAGCCGGCCAGCGCCTGGATCTGGCCGATGTTGCGGAAGCTCGCGCCCATGACCTCGGTCTTGATGCCATGCTGCTTGAAGTAGGCGTAGATCTGGCTCACCGACTTCACGCCCGGGTCGTTGACGCCGGCCATTGCAGCTTCGTCCCACGCAGCCCCGGCCGACTTCTTGTACCAGTCGTAGATGCGGCCCACGAAGGGCGAGATCAGCTGCACCTTGGCTTCACCGCAGGCCACGGCCTGGGCGAAGGCGAACAGCAGCGTCAGATTGCAGCGGATGCCTTCGCGCTCCAGCTCGGCAGCGGCCTCGATGCCTTCCCACGTGGACGCCAGCTTGATCAGCACGCGCTCGCGGCCAATGCCGGCGGCTTCGTACAAGCCAATGATGCGGCGGGCACGCGCCAGGCTGGCGGCCTTGTCGAAGCTCAGGCGCGCATCGACCTCGGTCGACACGCGGCCCGGCACGACCTTGAGGATCTCCAGGCCGAAGCGCACCAACACCCGGTCGACGATCTCGTCGAGCGCCTTGCCACGATGGGCTTCGACGGTTTCCTTCAGCAGCGGCGCGTAATCTGGCGACTGCACCGCCTTCAGGATCAACGAAGGATTGGTCGTCGCATCCCGCGGCGCGAACTGCGCGAGCTGCAGGAAGTTGCCGGTATCGGCCACCACGGTGGTGAAGGATTTGAGCTGGTCGAGCTGGTTCATGACGAGGGTCTGTTCAGATGACGGGGTTCGGTGCGAGAGGGTTAGCGCGGGTGCAGGGCTAGGCGCCGCGCTGAAGCCCGGGCTGGTTGCCCGGGCAWGGCGCGCAACGACGTCGTGCGCCCGCGCCAACCCTCTCCCGAAGGGTTGGCACTCAAAAGCCTGCGTGCGGCGTTGCGAAACCTCGCTGGGGCGGCACCCCAGCTTCGTTTCGCGCCTTGCTCGCAGGCTTTTGAGTGGCAACGCATCCGATCCCCGTCATCTGAACAGGCCCCGGCCGGATTGACCCGGCGAAGAAACTGCTGCATAGTATTTCACGAAACTTAGTTACACAACGGTTAGCCTCTCATGGGAGATGCTGGCCTGGAGACCCCGCAAATGTCTTTCGATCTCGTGTTCTTTGGCGGCACCGGCGACCTGACTTGGCGCAAGCTGATGCCCGCGCTGTTCCAGGCCTTCCGGCACGGCAAGCTGCCCGAAGGCGGTCGTATTCTCGCCGTCGCGCGTGACGACCAGACCGACGAACGCTACCGCGAATGGCTGAAGGAGCGCTTCCGCGAAGTGGACGGCGCCAAGCGGCCGAGCGACGAGGAATTCGAGCGCTTCGCCGCGCTGATCCACTACCGCCGCATGGACCTGTCCCAGCCCGAGCACTACCAGGGGCTCAAGGACTGGCTGGATGCGCGCAATGCCGACACCGTCGTGCTCTACCTCGCCACCAGCCCGCATCTGTTCACCGGCATCTGCCAGCAGCTCGGCGCCGTGGGGCTGAACCACGCCAAGGTCCGCGTCGTGCTCGAGAAGCCGCTGGGCCACGACCTGGCCAGCGCCCAGGAGATCAATCGAGCGGTGCGCAGCGTGTTCGCCGAAAGCCAGGCCTTCCGCATCGACCACTACCTCGGCAAGCCCTCGGTGCAGAACCTGATGGCGCTGCGCTTCGGCAATGCGCTGTTCGAGCCGCTGTGGCGCCGCGAGAGCATCGCCAACATCCAGATCACGCTGGCCGAGCGCCTGGGCGTGGGCACGCGGGGGGCCTTCTACGACGGCACCGGCGCGCTGCGCGACATGATCCAGAACCATGCGCTGCAGCTGCTGACGATGATCGCGATGGAGCCGCCGAGCAGCAACGACGCCGACGCCATCCGCGACGAGAAGCTCAAGGTGCTGCGCTCGCTCAAGCCCTTCACGACCGAGAGCGTGGCCCGCGACGTCGTGCGCGGCCAGTACCGCGCCGGCAACATCGAAGGCCAGGCCGTGCCGGGCTACCTGGAAGAGGTCAAGGTACCGCCGGAAAGCCCCTGCGAAACCTTCGTGGCCCTGCGCACCGAGATCAACAACTGGCGCTGGGCCGGCGTGCCCTTCTACCTGCGCACCGGCAAGCGCCTGGCCGAGCGCGACGCACAGATCGTCGTCAACTTCCGCCCGGTGCCGCACAAGATCTTCGCTGGTGGCAGCCAGCCCAACCGCCTCGTCATCAAGCTGCAGCCCGAGGACGGCCTGGAGCTGCAACTGCTGGCCCAGAAGGGCGCAGGCGCCGGCGAACAGCTGACGCCGGTGTCGCTGGACCTGGACTTCGACAAGGCTTTTGCGACCCAGCGTGTCGGCGCCTACGAGCGCCTGTTGCTGGACGCCATCGCCGGTCGCCTGAATCTCTTCGTGCGCAGCGACGAGCAGGAACAGGCCTGGCGCTGGGTCGAACCCATCCTCGATGCGTGGGCGGCCGATGCGAGCGGCCCGCGTCCCTATTCCGCCGGCTCCTGGGGCCCGGCGGCTGCAAGCGCCTTGGTGGCGCGTGATGGTTTCAGCTGGGCGGAAGAATCATGATGGCCCCCACGCAAACTTCGTTTGCTGCCCCCCGGGGGGGCGCAGACCTCCCTAGGGGCGGCCCGTCGGAAGGTCTGGTATGAGCATCCTCGAACGCGTCAAGGCGGCCCTGCCCGCCCTCCCCCCGGCCGAACAGCGGGTCGCCAAGCTGTTGCTGGCCGATGCGCGCAGCTTCGCCAGCCTGCCCGTCAGCGAGCTGGCCGATCGCTCGCATGTGTCCAAGCCGACGGTGGTGCGCTTCTGCCGCAGCGTCGGCTATGACGGGCTGGCCGACTTCAAGCTGAAGCTGGCCGGCAGCGTCAACGAGGGCGTGCCCTTCGTGCACCGCGCGGTGGACGAGGACGACAAGACGGGCGACATCATCGTCAAGGTGGTCGACAACGCTGTTGCCGCCCTGCTGCACTACCGCAACGACGCCGCCAGCCACGCCTTCGAGCGCGCCATCGACGCGCTGGCCGATTCGGCCCGCCACAACAAGCGCATCGAGTTCTACGGCGTCGGCAACTCCGGCATCGTGGCCCAGGATGCCCAGCACAAGTTCTTCCGCCTCGGCGTGAACACGGTGGCAACCAGCGACGGCCATGTGCAGCTGATGAGCGCCACCATGCTGACGCCGGGCGATTGCGCCGTCATCATCAGCAACTCGGGCCGCAGCCGCGACCTGTTGGACGCCGCGGAGATCGCGCGCAAGAAGGGCGCGACCATCATCATCATCACGGCCAGTGCCTCGCCGCTCGCGCAGATCGCGCTGGGCCCCAGCCAGATCCTGCTGGCGGTGGACCACCCGGAGGACTTTGACCGCTACAGCCCGATGGTGTCGCGGCTGCTGCACCTGATCGCGGTGGACATCCTGACCACGGGCGTGGCGCTGAAGCTGGGCCAGCACCTGCGGCCCATGCTGCAGGAGATCAAGAAGAACCTGCGCGCCAAGCGCTACGCAGGTTAGGGCTACCCTGGGCTGATCAAACCGCCACGGCAGGCGGCCAGAGCAGCTCGGCCACGCCGTAGACGCGCGCCAGTTCGCGCAGCTTGTCGGGCGCGTTTTCGAGCTTGAGCGTTGCGCCCTGCTCGGTGCATTGCCGCCCGGCCGACAGCAGCACGCTCAACGCCGCGGAATCGAAATCCGTCAGTTCGGCGGCCGACAGCCTGACCTCACGGCCGGCCGCGGCCAGCACCTGGGCAGCCTCGGCGCGCAGGGCCGGCGACATCTGCGCCCAGGCGGCGCGGGCACCGTCCAGGCGCAGCCGCGTGGGCAGCTTCAGACCGCTCAAGATCAGCTCTTGGCAGTCGAGCCGGCCTTGGCATTCTTGTCGGCCAGGCTCTTGATCAGGCCGTCGATGCCGTTGGCGCCGATCTCCTGAGCGAAGCTGTTGCGGTATTGATCCGCCAGCCAGATGCCCAGCACGTTGACGTCATAGATCTTCCATTCGGCGCCGGCCTTCTCGAGGCGGTAGTCGAGCTGGATGGCGTCACCCTTGCCGCGGATCTCGGTGCGCACGACGACTTCGGTATCGGTCGGCTGGGCACGCAGCGGCTTCAGGCCGATGGTCTGGTCCTTCACCTGGGTCAGCGCGCCGGCATAGGTGCGCACGAGCAGGGTCTTGAACTCGGCCTGCAGCTTGGTCTGTTGCTCGGGCGTGGCCTGGCGCCAGAAGCGGCCGACGGCGGAGGCCGTCATGCGCTGGAAGTTCACGTGGGGCATCACCTTGGCATCGACCAGGGCAATGATCTTGTTGACGTTGCCGCCCTGGATGTCCTTGTCGGCCTTGACGGCCTCGATGGTCTCCAGGGACAGCTGGCGGATCAGCTGGTCGGGCGCGCCGGCATCGGCCGCGTGGGCGGCGTGCACGAGGCCGAGGCCAATCGTGGCCACGGTGAGCAGTCGGCGCAGGGAGGTCAGCAGAGTCATGGTGTCACTTTCACTGGACGGGACGGGACGGGCGCTCAACGCCGCAGCCCGGGTTTTGGTTGGCTCTCGGCACGTAACCGTTGGTGGCACATCAGGTCAGCGGGACGCCGCGGAGGCGGGTTCGGCCGGCTTCTTCACGCTGGCTGCGGGTTCTGAGGCCGCGGGCTGAGCGGCCGAAGCCGCCGAAGCGGCGGCAGCCGGCGCCGAGGCCCCATTGCCCGGCACCAGCAATTCGATCTCGTCGTCATCATCGAAGCTGCCGCGCCTTTGCAGATAGGCATCGCGGTAAAAGGTGTATTTGTCCAGCGCGATGCCTTCCAGCATCTCGCCGGCGCGCAGGAAGTTGGCGCGGGTGTTGATGATGTTCAGCGACGTGATCAGCACCTTCTTGCTGCCGTCGTCGAAGACGACCGCAGGCGACGCCTTCCAGTCCATCGGCAGGGCCAGCGAGTCGCGCACCGAGGACGGACCGAACAGGGGCCAGACGATGTAGGCGCCGGTGCCCATGCCCCATTTGCCCAACGTCTTGCCGAAGTCCTGGCTGTTCTTTTCCAGGCCTGCCTCGGTCGCGACGTCCAGCACGCCGACCAGGCCGATCGTCGAGTTGACGGCGAAGCGCATGCCCTGCTCCACGCCGGCCTTGAAGCGCCCCTGCAGGAACAGGTTCACCGCCGACCAGGCGTCGCCGATGTTGCCGAAGAAGTTGTCGATGCCGGTGCGGATCGGTGAGGGCACGATCTCGGAATAGGCGGTCGCCACGGGCTTGAGCACGTTCGCATCGAGGCTTTCGTTGAAGGCGAAGACCTTGCGGTTCCACGACTCCCACGGGTCCAGCTTCTGGCCCTTGGAGCCCATGACCTTGTCGACGGCGCGCTCGATGCGCGTGCCAACGCCCTTCACGGTCTGGCAGCCGGCCAGGCTCAGCGCCAGCACCAGCAGGGCCAGCATGCGCAGGACCCGGCTCACGGCTTGCCCCCCGACGCGGTCGCCGCGGGCGCCGCGCTGCCCATGTCGGACGCCTTGCTGTTGATGAACTGGCCGATGAGGTTTTCCAGCACGACGGCGCTCTGCGTCTGCTTGATGACGTCACCGCTGGCCAGGTTCTTCTCGTCGGCACCCGGCTCCAGGCCGATGTACTGCTCGCCCAGCAGGCCCGAGGTCAGGATCTTGGCCGAGCTGTCCTTGGGGAACAGCGTGTTCTTGTGCATATTGAGCAGCACCTTGGCCTGGAAGGTCTTGTCGTCGAAGCTGATCGACTCCACGCGGCCGACGACGACGCCGGCGCTCTTGACCGCCGCGTTGGGCTTGAGGCCGCCGATGTTGTCGAAGCGTGCCGAGACCTGATAGGTGGCGTCGAAATTGAGGCTCAGCAGATTGCCGGCCTTGAGCGCGAGGAACAACAGGGCCGCGCCGCCGATCAGCACGAACAGGCCCACCCAGGCGTCATATCGAGAGGATTGCATCCTTCCTTCTCCCTAAATCGAAAACATCATGGCGGTCAGCATGAAGTCCAGCGCCAGCACGGCCAGCGACGACACCACGACGGTCCGCGTGGTCGCCGCCGACACGCCTTCCGGCGTCGGCTTGCAACCATAACCCTGCAGCAGCGCGATGAAGGTGACTGTCACACCGAACACCAGGCTCTTGACGACGCCGTTGCCGACGTCCTTGAACACGTCCACGCCGCCTTGCATCTGCGACCAGAAGGCCCCGGCGTCGATGCCCAGCAGCGGCACGTCGACGAGCCAGCCGCCCATGATGCCAAGCGCCGAGAAGACCGCGGCCAGCAAGGGCATCGCGATGAAGCCGGCCCAGAAGCGCGGCGCCAGCACGCGCTGAATCGGGTCCACGGCCATCATTTCCATCGCGGTGAGCTGCTCGCCGGCCTTCATCAGGCCGATCTCGGCGGTCAGCGACGTGCCGGCGCGGCCCGCGAACAGCAGCGCCGTCACCACCGGCCCCAGTTCGCGCACCAGGCTGAGCGCCGTCAGCAGGCCCACGGCCTCGCGGGAGCCGTAGCGCTGCAGCGCGTAGTCGCCCTGCAGGGCCAGCACGGAGCCGACGAAGAGGCCCGACACGCCGATGATGAGCAGGGAGCGGTTGCCCAGATAGAAGAGCTGCTCGCGCACCAGCACGAAGCGCATCAGCGCCCGCGGCGAACAGGCAAGCAGTGACCAGAACAGGCGCGCGGCGGCACCCCAGTCGGCGAGCATCTGGCGCACGCCCAGGCCCACCTTGGCGGCCACAGCCATCATGACGCCACCCCGAAGTCCTCGGCCACGGGCCGGGCCGGTTGATGGAAGCGCACCGGACCGTCGGCCTCGGCACCGACGAACTGGCGCACCAGCGGGTCGTCGCTGTGGCGCAATTCATCCGGCGTGCCCTGAGCGACGATGCGGCCGTTGGCCACCATGGCCACCTCGTCGGCGATCTGGAAGGTCTCGTGCAGATCGTGCGAGACGATGACGCTGGTCAGGCCCAGCGCGTCGTTCAGGTCGCGGATCAGGCGGGCGGCGACACCCAACGAGATCGGGTCCAGGCCCGCGAAGGGCTCGTCGTACAGCACCAGGTCGGGGTCCAGCGCGATGGCGCGGGCCAGCGCCACGCGCCGGGCCATGCCGCCGGAGATCTCGCTGGGCAGCAGGTCGCGCGCGCCGCGCAGGCCGACGGCATTGAGCTTCATCAGCACCAGGTCGCGGATCATGGCCTCGGGCAGGTCGGTGTGCTCACGCAGCGGGAAGGCCACGTTCTCGTAGACGCTGAGGTCGGTGAACAGCGCGCCGAACTGGAACAGCATGCCCATGCGCCGGCGCACGGCGTACAGGCCGTCCAGGTCCAGCGGCGCCAGGTCCTGGCCGTCGAACAGCACCTCGCCGCCCAAGGGTCTGAGCTGGCGGCCGAACAGGCGCAGCATGGTGGTCTTGCCGCCACCCGAGGTGCCGATCAGCGCCAGCACCTTGCCGCGCTGCAGCTTCAGGTTGACTCCATCGAGGATGACGCGGTCGCCATAGCCGACGCTGACGTTGCGCAGTTCGATCAGGGGAACAGGTGCCGAGGGATTCACGCGATCAGGCCAAAGCCGGGCGGGAGAAAGGGCGCCATGATAGGGGAAACACCAAGCCTTCCCGCACAGCCGGTCTTCATGGCGGAGCGGCGACTTTGTCCGACTCGAAGCTCACCTCGATGCGTACCCAGGACTTGACCGCCTGGCCATTCAACTGCCCGGGGCTGAAGTCGGTGGCCATGAAGGCCTGCCGCGCCGTCTCGAACAGCGGCTCGGGCAACACGGCGTCGCCATCGGGCTCGACGCGCTCGACCCGACCCTGCTCGTCCAGGTAGAGCCTGAGGATGGCCGTGTAGGAACGCCGCAGCGGCCAGTTGGGGGGCCACTGCAGCAGCACGGCCGTGCGCGCCACGGGCCCCACGCTGAGCAGCGCCCGCGGCACATAGACGGCTGGCTCGACGGTGGGCACCGCCACCGGTTCAGGTGAAGGCGCAGGTGAAGGCTCAGGAGGTGGCTCAGGAGGAGCCGTCGCCTCTGTCGCCGGGCCGGGGGTGGCGGCCACCGGCGGTGCCTGCTCGGCGGCCGGCGCCACCCGCAAGTCGGCAGGCGCAGCCACGTACCGGACCGTCAGCGCCGCCGGCGTGTCGCCGGGCTTGGGCAGCAGCAGCTCCCGCTTCCAATCGCTCAGGGCCTGAGCCCCGGAGGCGAGCAGCGCGAAGTGCACCAGCGCCGCCCCGGCCAGGCACCACCAGGGCGGGCCGGCGCGCGCGCCCTTCAGTTCATCAGCTCGCGCCATGAGGTGCGGCGCAGGGTGCCTGGCGGCACGGTGATCGGGTCGGCACCTGCGCGCGAGATGTTCTTGCCATCGACCTGCTGCACCAGGGTCAGCAGCTTGCCGGTGGAGCTGACGATGCTCGTGATACCTGCCACCAGCGTCGTGCTGGAATAGGTCAGCAGCGGCTTGCCGGAACCGACGTCCAGGTAGTACAGCCAGGAGGTACCGCCGGGCGAGCAGACCGTCGGCTGCGGGATGTTGCTGGCGACGATGAGCTGGTTGAGCTGCTGGTCGAAGTCGACGTTGACCCGCTCGCCGGCGCTGAGGCTGAGGTCGACATACCAGCCCTTCTGCGTGGCCCAGTTGATCGTCGCGCCGCTCACCAGGCCGCTGCGGTCGGCCTTCAGCGTCTGCTTGACCATGCCGGCATTGCTGCGCAGGGCGCCCAGGCCGGTCACGGTCAGGTCGTCCTTGAAGGTGTAGATGGACTGCAACGCGGTGTCGCCAACGTCCGTGGTGCCCAGATAGCGCCCCGTGGCCACCGACACGACCGGGTATTTGTAGTTGCCGTTGATGATCTCGGTCAGCACGGGCTTGGTCGTGATGGGCTGGTTGCTGCCGGTCGTGCCCAGCAGCATGCTTTCCTTGCCGGCCACGCCATAGTTGTCGTCGAAGTCGAAGCGCCAGACATTGCCCAGCATGTCGGCGCCATAGACGCGCGATGCGACGGCAAGCTCGTCGTCATCCACCCAGGCGTTGATCTTGCCCAGGTTGCTGGGCGTGGAGGGGCTGCCCGCCGCGGTCGCGATCTTGCTGCTGGCGTCCACCAGCGCGCCCGTCACGGCGTCCAACACATACAGATAGCCCACGCCCGAGGTGTTGTTGTAGCCCGAGGTGAACATCACGACCCAGCGGCCGGCCTTGTTCTTGGTGATGATGGGGTTGCCGTAGCTGTAGCCCAGGTCGCCGTCGCTGCTGTACTCCCACAGCGCCTTGGGGGATGCCGGGTCGGTGATGTCGAGGGCGTAGTAGCCCTTGCCGCCCTTGCCCAGGCCGCCCACCAGAATGGTGCGCCACTTGGTGCCGTCGTACACGTCGCCCACTACCGGCGCGCCGTCGACGAAGAAGCGGTGCTTGGATTCATAGGCGGCGTCGGCCAGCAGGTACATATTGGACATGACCATGGACGGCACATAGGCCCACAGCTCCGTGCCGCCGGTGGCRTCGGCCACGTTGTCCGCCACCTTGATGGCGTGCAGCATGCCGTCGTTGGCGCCCACGTAGAGCACACCCTGGCGGGAGGCCGTCGTCGTGACGAAGGCGCTGTAGCCGGGGTCGGCCAGGCTCATGGGCGACTTCTTCACGTAGACGGGCGCGCCGTTGACGATGTCGCCCATCGGGCCGGTGCGGGTGCGGAACACCTTGTCGGCATCGGCGTTGGCGGACTGCTCGTAGGTGGTCGTGCCGCGCAGGAAGTTGATGAGATTGGCGGCCGTGGCCTTGGGCTTGGCGCCCGCGTCCATCGTCACGCACTGGCTCAGCTTCTCCGCCCCCGTGGTGCACAGGTTCTGGAAGTTGCTGACCTTGCCGGCGGTGGTCAGGTTGGCCTCGGTGAAATCGACGAGGGTGTTGCTGCCGTTGTTGAACAGGATGGTGCGCGAGGCCTGGCCCTTGATGCGATCGGAGGCCGACCAGATCGGCGTGCCGGGGTTCAGCACAGCGCCCGTGCCGGTGTCGATCTTGAACGCATTGACGGTGCCGTCCCAGGTTTTGGTGGTGTAGAGGGGGATGAACAACCAGTCATCGCCCGCCGACGGCGTCAGCGAGCTGGTGGCCGCCGCGGCAGAGCTGCCGGTGGCCGCGTCGATGCGGGTCAGCGCATCCACGAGGCTGGCGGCCATCTCCGACGCGTTATTGGCGCTGTAGTAGGTGCCACGCCCGTTCACGGCAGCGTGCCAGAGGTCATCGACAGCCGTGAGCGTGTTGGACAGCGGCTCCGGCCACACCTTGTTGCCCTGCTTGATGTCGTAGAAGTCGCCGCTGCGCTGGGTTTCGTAGTTCTTGTCGTAGGTCAGCGTGCCGCTCAGGCCCAGGCCCAGCGTGAACGTGGTCATGTGCTGGGCCGAGTTGTTGTCCTTGGTGTCGACCGGCACGATGTTGTCGCAGACGTCCTGGTTGGCGACCGAGCCCGTGCAGTTGCCCAGGGTCGCGGTGCGCAGGTCGGTGACGTAGTAGTACTGCGCCACGTCGGCCAGTGTGTCGGCGTAGCCGGCGCCGCCGTTGGCCTCATCGCGCATCGGCCGTGCCACCGACGCGCCCGCATCGGTGTTGCCGATGCCCACGGTGCCGGCCAGGTCCTTGTGCGTGATGCTGCCCTCGTTCCAGTAACCGTCCGTCGACAGGATGGTGTAGTTGCGCTGGCAGGCGTACTGCATCGGATCCGTCTGCCCGGTTAACCGGTTGGCGAAGTAGCGGCCAGCCCGCGCCAGCGCTGGCCGCAGCGGCGTGGTGCTGTTGCCCGAGGTGCCATACAGACGGGTGAAGAAGTCGGTCTTCTGCGTGCCGCCATCGAAGTCGCCGACGTTCAGGAAGCCCGTGCTGTTGGCGCCGCCATTGGCGTACTCGCTGATTTTGGAGAAGCCGACGCGGAATCGCGTGGCGTCGATCCTGGCGAAGGCCATGCCGGCACCGGCCCGCATGGCCAGCATGCGGGTGCGGTAGTAGGAGAACCAGTTGGCGTAGTTCTGCTTTTGCGCGGCGGTCGCGTTCTGGGCGCGCACGACGTCGAAGTCGGGGCCTGCACAGCTGCTGCCCGTTTTCCCGGCCTTGGGCGTCGCCCAGAGGAAAGGGCCGTAGTCGCCTTCGGTCTTGGTCGTGGTGATGGTGGTCTGAAGGGAGCAGCTGTTTGCTACGCCGCTTTTGCAGGTCTTGCCGGGCGCATTGATGCGGGAGTAGGTCGTCACGACGGAAGTCGTCGAATTGCTGGGGCTGTCGTAGTTCGACGTGGTGGTGGTGCCCGGCACCGCACAGGCGTTGTCGTTTCTGGCGCCGCACACGGCCGAAGTGACCGACTGGCTGGGGTTGCCGATGGTCGCCCCGACGACCCCGGGTGTTTCGGGGTTGTC
Organism: Roseateles sp. P2_H4; assembly: GCF_056403315.1. Lineage (NCBI taxonomy): Bacteria > Pseudomonadati > Pseudomonadota > Betaproteobacteria > Burkholderiales > Sphaerotilaceae > Roseateles > Roseateles sp. P2_H4. Next base: position 120,862 of record NZ_JBFUFR010000008.1, read on the forward strand.
GTTGCTCAGATCGACGGTGCTCGACCCGCTCTTGTAGCCGTCATTCCAGGCGGCCGTGAAACTCGCATTCGCCATCGAAGTGCCATCGGATTTCAAGGGCACCGGATAGTTGCGGTTGGGGTCGAAGAAGATCTTGTTGGCGCCGACCCAGCCGAAGCAGACGTCGCCGGTGGGCGCGTCGTCGGGCAGGTAGTTGTCGTTCATGGAGCCCGAGTCATCGAGCACGAACATCAGGTTGGAGCGCACCAGCGTGCCATTGGCCATGCTGCTCAGCGGCCGGTCGGCCAGGTCGGCCGATCCGGCGCTCGCCGTCGCCGCGGCCAGCAGCAAGGGCAGGCCCCCGGCCAGCCACCGCAACCCAGGGAGAAAAGAGGTCGTTTTCATGCTTGATCTCCTGCGTGGCCTACAGCTGGACCATGGTTTCGGTGAACGAGACGGTGCCGCGTGCGCTGGTGCTGCGCACGACGATGCGGTAGTACTGGGAATTCGAGACGAGGGCCTGCGCCTTGCCCGCCTTGTAGTCCTGCACGCCCTTGTTGCCGCCGCCCGTGAGCGCCGAGCCGGTCGGCACCGCACAGTCGACCGCCGACGGCGCACCTTCAGCTGCGCAAAGCCGCGTGATGATGTAGCGCGCCGTGTTGGCGCCGCCATTGAGGCTGATGTCGGCGGATGGGCGCACGCAGGTGCCCCAGCTGCCCGCCGCGTAGAGCAAGCAGGTGCCGGTGCCGTTGCCGGTCCAGTCCACCACCGCCCGCGTGTTGGCGGTGGAACCCTGGCCGGTCACGTCCAGCGCGTCGCGGCTGGTGGCGTAGTAGCCGGCGGCTGCCTGGTCCGTGTGCAGCGTCGTGCCGGCGTTGGCGTTCAGGTAGGCGACGGCCGACTCGGCGGCCTGGCTGGCCGCCGACGTCGCGTCCTGCTTGAAGCCGAGGTTGCCGATGACCAGCGCGCTGGTGTCCACCGACCGCACCAGCGCCACCGCCGCCAGCGAGATGATGACGAGGGCGATCAGCGCGAATATCAGCGAGACCCCGCGCTGCCGGCGGGTCGGCGTTGTCGTGATTGCGTGGCAGTTCATCATTTCATCGTCCCCAGATCACGTTGCGCAGGGGTGCCGTCACCTCGAACACCGAGTAGCGGTAGTGCTTCCAGTCCGGTACACCGCTGATCGTCAGGTCGAGGCACCTGCTGGTGCCGCAAGTGGTGGCGCCGGTGACGGTGCCCACGGTGCCAACGTCCCACTTGGGCGCGGCGACGGTCACTTCGTCCTTCTGGTAGCTCCCGCTGCGTGCGACCAGCGCCAGCCGCACGGCCTGCACCTGCCGCCAGCCGGCATTGGTGGTGGGCGTCACGTTGTCGTAGGTGTCGACGACGTCGTCAGCGTTGGTGTCCTTGCCATACAGGGCACGCAGCATGACGATCTGCGGGAACAACTCCTGCGACTGCATGGCGCCCGTGGTCAGGTCCAGGGTCTGCTGCTGCAGGTTGTAGTTGGCGTCCACCGCGAAAGTGCGCCGCACCAGTTGACCCGCGTTGATCAGCCGGTCGCCCGCGAAGTAGCCTGCAGCCGGCGCCACCTGGGCGCCGCTGTTCCAGGGCGACGTTGTGCCATGCACGGCCTGGTTGCTGTTGGCGAGCGCCGTGACCCGGTAGGCGCCGCACCAGTTGGTGGCGGAGTAGCTGGTGGGCACGGCGATCACGATGTCGCCCGCCGAGATCCCCACCGCCGATCGCAGCGTGAATCGATCCGCCGTGGTCGGGTGGTCGACGCTGATCAACGCCGGCACGGCATAGGCGCGGCCTGACGACATGACCGTGATGCTGTCGGGGGCGCCGTTGGCTCCGGCGGTGATCACCAGGGGCACGAGCGGCCAGTTGAAGGCGCCGCCGGCGGTGTGGTTGGCAGAGATCGGGCAGCCGAGCGCGGACAGCTCGTTGATGAGGCCGTAGCCGGCCATCTGGATCTCGCGCTGCAGGGTGTAAAGCCCCAGCGAGCCGTTGACCTGGGCATCGGCGCCACCGGTCGTCACGCGCTTCTGCCCTTCGGCGAAGGACAGCACCTGGGCGGTCACCAGCACGACGACCAGGCCCAGCAGCAGCCCGATCATCAGCTCGATGAGCGTCACGCCAYGCACGGCTGCACGGCCCAGCGCGCTGCGGCCGGGGTTCAGTTTGGAATGCAAGACCATCACGGGGCGGCCCTCAGTTGATGGACGAGGCCATGTTGAATCGACTCTGCGATTCACCGGCCGCCGTCCAGCGGATCTCGATGGACACCACCCCCGTGTTGGCCACAGTCACGGTGGATTGGCCGCCGGGAAGCCGGGCCGCCACGCGGGCTTGCCAGTCCGTGCAGGCGGCCCCGCAGCTGGCCGTGGCGTAGGCGTTCAGGTTGGCGCGGTCGGTCCACATCGCGCCGAGCAACTGCTGTGCGAGGAAGGCTGCCTCGGCCCGGAAGGTGGCGGACGTCTGGGCGCGCGTCATGGCCCCTTGCAGGCCCACGACGCCCAGCACGCCCATCGCGCAGATCAACAGCGCGACCAGGGCTTCGAGCATCGCAAAACCGGTGTGCCGGCCGCGGCCAGCCTTCAGCTTCGAGCTTGTTTTCATGCCTGGAACTCCATGATGCAGCGGGTCAGCACTTGCGCGGGTCACTGCTGGCGGCGACCTTGGGCTCGCACATCCGGACGGTGCCGCCGGTCCCGATGACGATGCGCAGCGCGCGGAAGTCATCGCCAGGGACCTTGTTGTCGATGTCCAGCGTCGTCAGAGTTGCTATCGCAGGCGACATGTCCACAGCGCGGCCGAAACCGTTGAACACGACGGTGTCGGCATCACCGCCACCAGAATCGGAGCTTGACACCACGACATTCTGGGAGCCGCTGCCGGCGGCCTGCTTGTCCAGGATACGGGGTGCCGTCGTGTCGCTGACCGCGGTCGCGCATTTGCCGCTCGGGTCGTCAAGGCTGATCACCCACGATGCGTTGTCTTCGTTAACCGAGCAGCTGTTGTCCATCACCGCCACGTTGCTCAGGGTCACGAGCGAGAAGCGCACATTGGTGTTGCGCCGCATCGCCTCGGCGCGGGCACGCTGCAGCCCGGTCTGCAGGGACGTGGCCACGTTGCGGATCTGGGTGTTGCGTATCCAGGCGCTGGCGCTGGGAATCACGGCCGCGAGCAGCAAAGCCATCAGGCCGACCACCACCACCAGCTCCACCAAGGTGACACCCCGCAGGGCCTGCCGCTTCATAGCCACCTCAGCACTCCGTGCCCTTGGCGAGCCAGCAGTTCTTGCCGCTCACAGCCGTGCTCTTGAAAGTGGTCGTGGTTTGCAGATTGGCTTGGTTGAGGGTGTACACATGCCCAACCGATACCGTACCCGTCTTGCCGGTGGCGGTGAGGGTGTAGCCCTGCCCGGAGGCGGTCAGGGTGCAGGCATAGGTGAAGTTCTTGGCGCCGTTGGGGACGAAGGTCTTCCAGCTCGGGGCGGCGGCACCGTCGGCGCAGACCGTGGTCCCGTAGGCGCGGTTGTCCTGGTAGTACTGCTCCATCTTGATCCGGTAGTCCGCCAGCTGCGAGAAGCTTTCGGGCAGGGTGCCGCGGCGCACATAGTCCTTGTATTGCGGCACCGCCACTGCGGCCAAGATGCCCACGATGGCCACCGCGATCATGAGCTCGATCAGCGTGAAGCCACGTTGAACCTGAGGAGGCGCGAATTGGGACATGGGCAGTTCCTGTGGTGCGAAGACGAGGCGATGAGCGCTCGCCAGAGGGACCATCAAGTGGTCGTTTCGGGGCATTCTGCGGCAGGGCCGGCGTGAATGTCGTGCAAAACTGCGCACCGCGGCGCGGCTTCTCGACGGGCGTTCGCGCCACTGCGACGAACGGCAGGCCCCGGTAAGCAATTGCTACGGCGCCATGAAAAACGCGACCCGGAGGTCGCGTTGCAGGGGGAAAGGCGGCGCTGCTTCAGCGCGGCAGCGTCGTCGAACCCATCAGGTATTCATCCACCGCGCGGGCCGCCTGGCGGCCTTCGCGGATGGCCCAGACCACCAGGCTCTGGCCGCGGCGCATGTCGCCGGCCGCGAAAACCTTGTCGACATTGGTCTTGTAGGCGTTGGCGCCTTCGGTGGCGGCCTTGCCGTTGCCACGCGCATCCTTGTCGACGCCGAAGGCCTCCAGGATGGTCGCGACCGGCGACACGAAGCCCATCGCCAGGAAAGCCATGTCGGCCTTCAGGATCTGCTCGCTGCCCTCGATCTCGGTCATCTTGCCGCCCTGCCATTGCAGACGCACGGTCTTGACGCCGGTCAGCTTGCCCTTCTCGCCGACGAATTCCTTGGTGGCGATGGCGAACTCGCGCTCGCAGCCCTCTTCATGGCTGGACGAGGTGCGCAGCTTGATCGGCCAATAGGGCCAAGTCAGCGGGCGGTCTTCCACTTCGGGCGGCTGGGGCAGCAGTTCGAACTGCGTCACGCTCTTGGCGCCGTGGCGGTTGCTCGTTCCCACGCAGTCGCTGCCGGTGTCGCCACCGCCGATGACGATGACGTGCTTGCCATCGGCGCGCAGCTGGTTCTTCAGCTTGTCACCGGCATTGACCTTGTTCTGCTGGGGCAGGAACTCCATCGCGAAATGCACGCCGGCCAGATCACGGCCGGGCACGGGCAGGTCGCGCGACTGCTCGGCGCCGCCGGTCAGCACGATGGCGTCGAACTGGCTCTTCAGCTCGTCTGCCTGAACAGTTTCCTTGGCCCAGTTGGTGACCTTGGATCCCTCGGGCAGGGACGCAACCATCACGCCGGTGCGGAACTCGACGCCCTCGGCCTTCATCTGCTCGACGCGGCGGTCGATGTGGGACTTCTCCATCTTGAAGTCCGGGATGCCGTAGCGCAGCAGGCCACCGACGCGGTCGTTCTTCTCGAAGACGGTGACGCTGTGGCCGACGCGGGCCAGTTGCTGGGCGGCGGCCAGGCCGGCCGGGCCGGCACCGACGACGGCGACCTTCTTGCCGGTACGCACCTTGGGCGGCTGGGCTGTGACCCAACCCTCGGCCCAGGCGCGGTCGATGATGGCGTGCTCGATGGACTTGATGCCCACCGCGTCGTCATTGACGTTCAGCGTGCAGGCTGCCTCACAGGGCGCGGGGCAGATGCGGCCGGTGAACTCGGGGAAGTTGTTGGTGCTGTGCAGCACGTGAATGGCGTTCTTCCAGTCTTCCGCGCGGCCCTTGTAGACCAGGTCGTTGAAGTCGGGAATGACGTTGTTGACCGGGCAGCCGCTGTTGCAGAACGGCGTGCCGCAGTCCATGCAGCGCGCGCCCTGCTGCTTCGCCTGGTCGACGTTCAGCGCGATGACGAATTCCTTGTAGTTCTTGACGCGAGCGGGGACGGGCTCGTAGCCCTCTTCCAGACGCTCGTACTCCATGAAGCCAGTAACCTTGCCCATGCTTGGCGCTCCTTAAGCCTTGACTGCTTCAGGCGCCTTGGCCTGAGCGATGGTTTGTGCGGCTTCCCTGGCGGCGTTGATCTCGCCCAGGGCACGGCGGTATTCGTTCGGGAACACCTTGACGAACTTGGCACGCGACTCGGCCCAGTGGTCGAGGATGTCACGGGCGCGCTGGCTGCCAGTCCAGCGGTGGTGGTCTTCCAGCAGCTTCTTCAGGATGGTTTCGTCGGTCTGGGCCTCGCGGTCCACGCCGTCGACACCCTTGGTGCGATGCCAGATGGCCTTGTCGACGCTGGCTTCCTGCTCGGTCGAGGTCGCCAGCTTCTCCAGCGACACCATGCTGGTGTTGCAACGCTTGGCGAAGTGACCGTCCTCGTCATAGACGTAGGCGATGCCGCCGCTCATGCCGGCCGCGAAGTTGCGGCCGGTCTTGCCGAGCACGGCAACGGTGCCGCCGGTCATGTACTCGCAGCCATGGTCGCCGGTGCCTTCGACGACGGCCGTCGCGCCCGACAGCCGCACCGCAAAGCGCTCGCCGGCGACGCCGCGGAAGAAGGCCTCGCCGCGTGTCGCGCCGTACAACGCCGTGTTGCCGACGATGATGTTCTTGGTCGCGTCGCCACGGAAGTCGATGCTGGGACGCACGACGATGCGGCCGCCCGACATGCCCTTGCCGGTGTAGTCGTTGGCGTCACCGATCAGATAGAAGCTGATGCCCTGGGCCAGGAAGGCACCGAAGCTCTGGCCGCCCGTGCCTTCCATCTGGATGAAGATGGTGTGGTCGGGCAGGCCCTCGGGCTTGCGGCGGATCAGCTCGCCGGACAGGCGCGCACCCACCGAGCGGCGCACATTCGTCACTTCCTGCATGAACTGCACCTTCTCGCCCTTCTCGAAGGCGGGCAGGCACTTCTCGATGAGCTTCACATCGAGCGCACGCTCCAGACCATGGTCCTGCACATCGTTGTGGATGCGGGCCACGTCGGCGGGAACGTTGGGGCGGTGGAAGATGCGGGCGAAATCCAGGCCCTTGGCCTTCCAGTGCGAGATGGCCTTCTTGGTGTCCAGCCAGTCCGAACGACCGATCAGCTCGTCGAACTTGCGCACGCCCAGCTGGGCCATGATCTGGCGCGCTTCCTCGGCGACGAAGAAGAAGTAGTTGACGACATGCTCGGGGCGGCCGGTGAACTTCTTGCGCAGCACCGGGTCCTGCGTGGCCACGCCCACCGGGCAGGTGTTGAGGTGGCACTTGCGCATCATGATGCAGCCTTCGGCCACCAGCGGCGCGGTGGCGAAGCCGAACTCGTCGGCGCCCAGCAGCGCGCCGATGACGACATCGCGGCCGGTCTTCATCTGGCCGTCGGCCTGCACGCGCACGCGGCCGCGCAGGCGGTTCAGCACCAGGGTCTGCTGGGCTTCGGCCAGGCCCAGCTCCCACGGCGTGCCGCAGTGCTTGATGGACGACCACGGCGAGGCGCCGGTGCCGCCGTCATGGCCGGCGATGACGATGTGGTCGGCCTTGCACTTGGCCACACCAGTGGCCACTGTGCCCACGCCGACTTCGGACACCAGCTTGACCGACACGTCCGCCTTCGGGTTGACGTTCTTCAGGTCGTGGATGAGCTGGGCCAGATCCTCGATGGAATAGATGTCGTGGTGGGGCGGCGGGCTGATGAGGCCGACACCCGGCACCGAGTGGCGCAGCATGCCGATGTATTCGGATACCTTGCCGCCGGGCAGCTGGCCGCCCTCGCCGGGCTTGGCGCCCTGGGCCATCTTGATCTGGATCTGGTCGGCGCTGACCAGGTATTCCGTCGTGACGCCGAAGCGGCCGGATGCAACCTGCTTGATCTTGGAGCGCAGGCTGTCGTTTTCCTTCAGCTCGTAGTCGACGGCGATGACCTTGCCGTCGATCACATCGCTGATCTTGGTGCCATCGGTGATCTTGATGCCCTTGAGCTCGTTGCGGTAGCGGGCCGGGTCTTCGCCGCCCTCACCCGTGTTGCTCTTGCCGCCGATGCGGTTCATGGCGACGGCCAGCGTGGCGTGGGCTTCGGTGGAGATGGAGCCCAGCGACATCGCACCGGTGGCGAAGCGCTTGACGATGTCGGCCGCCGACTCGACTTCCTCCAGCGGCACGGCCTTTGCGGGATCGAACTTGAACTCGAACAGGCCGCGCAGCGTCATGTGGCGCTTGCTCTGGTCGTTGATGAGCTGGGCGTAGTCCTTGTAGGTCTCGAACTTGCCCGAACGCGCTGCGTGCTGCAGCTTGGCGATGGCGTCCGGCGTCCACATATGCTCTTCGCCGCGGGTGCGCCAGGCGTATTCGCCGCCGGTCTCCAGCATGCTGTCCAGCAGCGGGTCATCGCTGAAGGCCGCCTCGTGCATGCGGATGGCTTCCTCGGCCACCTCGAAGACGCCGATGCCGCCCACCTGGGTGGCCGTGCCGCGGAAGTACTTCTCGACGAAGTCCGCCTTCAGGCCGATGGCCTCGAAGATCTGCGCGCCGCAGTAGGACATATAGGTCGAGATGCCCATCTTGGACATGATCTTGGACAGACCCTTGCCCACCGCCTTGATGTAGTTGTAGCGGGCCTGCTCGGCCGTCAGCTTGGCCGGCAGTTCATCACCCATGGCCTCCAGCGTCTCGAGCGCGAGGTAGGGGTGGACGGCTTCGGCACCGTAGCCGGCCAGCACGGCGAAATGGTGCACCTCGCGGGCCGTGCCGGTCTCGACGATCAGGCCGGCCGTCGTGCGCAGGCCTTCACGCACCAGGTGATGGTGGACGGCGGACAGGGCCAGCAGCGCCGGGATGGCGATGCGGTCGGCGCTGAGGTGGCGGTCCGTGATGATGAGGATGTTGTGGCCGGTCTTGATCGCGTCCACGGCCGAAGCGCACAGCGAGGCCAGCTGCGCTTCCACGCCGGCACGGCCCCAGTCGCGCGGATAGGTGATGTCCAGCTCGCTGGGCTTGAACTTGCCGTGGGTGGGCGCCTCGATGCCACGCAGGCGCGCCATGTCGTCGAAGTCCAGGATGGGCTGGCTGACTTCCAGGCGCATCGGCGGGTTGATGGCGTTGATGTCCAGCAGGTTCGGCTTGGGGCCGATGAAGCTGTTCAGCGACATCACGATGTTTTCGCGGATCGGGTCGATCGGCGGGTTCGTGACCTGGGCGAACAGCTGCTTGAAGTAGTTGTAGAGCGGCTTGTTCTTGCCCGACAGCACCGCCAGCGGCGAGTCGTTGCCCATCGAGCCAATGCCTTCTTCGCCATTGGCGGCCATGGGGGCGAGCAGGAACTTGATGTCCTCCTGCGTCGTGCCGAAGGCCTGCTGGCGGTCCAGCAGCGTCGTCGTGAAGCCCGGGCGGGCAGTCTCGGGCACGGCGATATCGTCCAGCTTGACGCGGACGTTCTCGATCCACTGGCGATAGGGGCGCGCGTTGGCAAACTGATTCTTCAGTTCCTCGTCATCGACGATGCGCCCCTGCTCCAGGTCGATMAGGAACATCTTGCCGGGCTGCAGGCGCCACTTCTTGACGATCTTGGCCTCGGGAATGGGCAGCACGCCACTTTCCGAGGCCATGACGACGAGGTCGTCGTCGGTGATGCAGTAGCGGGCCGGACGCAGGCCATTGCGGTCCAGCGCGGCGCAGACCTGGCGGCCGTCGGTGAAGGCCATGGCGGCCGGGCCGTCCCACGGCTCCATCATGGCGGCGTGGTACTCGTAGAAGGCGCGGCGGCGCTCGTCCATGCCCTCGTGCTGCTCCCAGGCTTCCGGGATCATCATCATGGCGGCGTGAGCGAGCGGGTAGCCGCTCATCGTCAGCAGCTCGATGGCGTTGTCGAAGGTGGCCGTGTCGGACTGGTGCTCGAAGCTGATCGGGTAGAGCTTCTTCAGGTCGTCGCCCAGCACCGGCGACTTCATGACGCCTTCGCGGGCGCGCATCCAGTTGAAGTTGCCCTTGACCGTGTTGATCTCGCCGTTGTGGCAGACCATGCGGTAGGGGTGGGCCAGCGGCCACTCGGGGAAGGTGTTGGTGGAGAAGCGCTGGTGCACCAGGGCGATGGCCGAGACGACGCGCGGGTCGGCCAGGTCCAGGTAGTACTTGCCGACCTGGTCGGCCAGYAGCAGGCCCTTGTAGATGACGGTGCGGCAGCTCATGCTGGGCACGTAGTACTCGCGGCTGTGCGTGAGCTTCAAGGCCTGGATGGCGCTGGAGGCGGTCTTGCGGATGACGTAGAGCTTCCGCTCCAGCGCGTCAGGCACGATGATGTCCGGGCCGCGGCCGATGAAGATCTGGCGGATCACCGGCTCCTTCTCGCGCACGGTCGGCGACATGGGCATGTCGCGGTCCACCGGCACGTCGCGCCAGCCGATCAGCACCTGGCCCTCGGCCTTGATGGCGCGGGCGAGTTCCTGCTCGCAGGCGAGGCGCGAGGCGGCCTCCTTGGGGAGGAAGATCATGCCGACGCCGTACTCGCCGGGCGGCGGCAGGTTGACACCCTGCTTGGCCATCTCGGCGCGGTAGTACTCGTCCGGGATCTGGATCAGGATGCCGGCGCCGTCGCCCATCAGCTTGTCGGCACCCACCGCGCCGCGGTGGTCCAGGTTCTCGAGGATCTTCAGCCCCTGCTGGACGATGTTGTGCGCCTTCTGGCCCTTGATATGCGCCACAAAGCCGAGGCCGCAGGCATCCTTCTCATTGCCCGGCCGGTAGAGCCCGTGCTCGGCAAGGTCTTGGATCTCGGCTTGAATCTGCGCAGCGTGGCTCATGGCGCCCTCCTGGAACACAACAGGGCGGAAGATTAATGCAGTGCAGCAAATGCGGCAACTTGATTAAATTAGGGTCAGAGTCAATTTAATTTTGTCTCCGTTGCTCGTGCAAGTTAATTGGGGCCATAGTCAAAGCAGCTAGCCGATCTCGCCCTGGGGCGACGGCTGTGTTGGTTTGCGTGGCCGCCCGCGCGGCCGCTTGATCGCCACTTTCGGGTGAACGTCAGCCAAAACGCCCAGGAAAGCCTCGCTGCCCACCGGTCGGCCACGCAGCACGGCTTCGGTGAACTGCGCCTGCTCCAGGGCCGTGGTGCCCTGCTCCATCAACTCCGCATAGGCATGCTCACGCTCGAAGGGTGTGTTGCCCAGCGACCAATACAGCTCGTGCTCGGTGACCAAGGCGCTGCGGGTGCGGCCGAGGTGATGCGCGGCACTCGACCAAGGCCACTGCGCCGCTTCCTGGCAGAGGCCCGCTCGCACCGGATTCAGCTCGATATAGCGCATGCAGGCCAGCAGGTGCCGCTCGCCCTCGATCAGCCCGGCTCGGAAGCGCCCTTCCCAAAGCGTGCCACTGCGCTGGTGGCGAGTGTTGAACCAGGCCACGTAGCGACGGCCGAGCGACTGCATCATGCGGCTGAGGGCGTCCACCTCCGGCGGCGTCAGCAGCAGGTGCAGGTGGTTGTCCATCAGCACATAGGCATGGATGGCCACCCGGTATTGYGCCGCAACCTCTGCCAGGGTGGCCAGCATGTGCTGGCGATCATGGTCGCTGAAGAAGATGGCCTGGCGGTTGTTGCCGCGCAGGATGACGTGGTGAGGCTGACCCGGCAGGATCAGTCGAGGGAGACGGGCCATGAATGCATCCCTATCGGCACAGCGGCCTTGGCAGGAGCATTCAGAATAATCGACTCCGACCCCAATTTGTGAGGGCGAATCAGAAAAGGCTTTTGCCGGTCAGCCTGAGGTGCTCGCGGATGGCGAAGCGGTCGGTCATGCCGGCGATGTAGTCGGCACAGGCGCGCTCGCGGTCGGGGCGGTCGGCGAAGTCGGCCGGCATCTGGCTGGCGTCGGCCGAGTAGGCCGCGAAGAGGTCGCGCAGCACCTGCTCGGCACGGTTGCGCGTCGACTGAACCTGGGCGTGGCGATAGAGATTGGCGAACAGGAAGCGCTTCAGCGCCGTGCTCTTGGCTCGCATCTCCGGGCTGAAGCGCAGCAAGGGCTTGTCGGCCCGGCGCACCGCCTCGACGTCGGCGGGCGCCGCGTCGGCCAGTGCGGCGCGCGTGGCGTCGATGATGTCGTAGACCTGCGCCGACAACATGCGACGGATGGTCTCGAACAGCAGACGCTTGCCCGCCAAGCCAGGATGGGCGTCCAGCGACGCCCGCCAGTGCTCGCGCACCAGTTCGACCTCCAGCAACTGCTCCAGCTCGATCAAGCCCGAGCGCACGCCGTCGTCGACGTCATGTGCGTTGTAGGCCACCTCGTCGGCGAGATTGCAGAGCTGGGCCTCCAGGCTGGTCTGGCCGCCGTTGAGAAAGCGCGTTGCGATGCCACCCGGTTCGTCAGCCTCGAGCAGTTCGGCGTTGCGACGTGAGCAGTGCTTGAGGATGCCTTCGCGCGTTTCGAAGCAGAGATTGAGCCCGTCGAAGGCCGGGTAGCGCTGCTCAAGTTGATCGACGACGCGCAGCGACTGCAGGTTGTGCTCGAAGCCACCATGGCCTTTCATGCACTCGTCCAGCACGTCCTGGCCCGCATGGCCAAAGGGCGTGTGGCCGAGGTCATGAGCCAGGGCCACGGCCTCGACCAAGTCTTCGTCCAGGCCCAAGCTGCGCGCGATGGAGCGACCGAGTTGGGCCACCTCGAGCGAATGCGTCAGCCGCGTGCGGAACAGGTCGCCCTCGTGATTGAGGAAGACCTGGGTCTTGTAGACGAGACGGCGGAAGGCCGTGCTGTGGATGATGCGGTCGCGGTCGCGCTGGAACTCGCTTCGCGTCGGCGCGGCCGGCTCTGCAAGGCGGCGGCCGCGGCTGCGCGCCGGGTCGGCGGCGTAGGCCGGGCGCAAAATCGACATCTCAGGCGGCCCCGTGTGCCACCAGCGTCTCGACGATGCGCGCGTCGGGCACAGCGTGCAGGCCGGCCCGGCCCAGCGCCTCGATGAGGACGAAGCGAATCTCGCCGGCCTCGGCCTTCTTGTCCACGCGCATCAGCGACAGATAACGCTCGGCCCCCAGCTTGGGCGGCTGCACCGGCAGCCCTGCCCTCTCGACCAGGCGGCGCAGGCGCTCGACGAACTCGGCCGGCATCAAGCCCATGCGCTGCGACAGGTCGGCCGCCAGCACCATGCCGCAGGCGACGGCCTCACCGTGCAGCCACGCACCGTAACCCATGCCGGCTTCGATCGCATGGCCGATGGTGTGGCCGAAATTCAGGATGGCGCGCAGCCCTTGCTCGCGTTCGTCCTGGCCCACCACGTCGGCCTTGATCTCGCAACTGCGGCGCACCGCGTAGCCGAGCACGGCCTTGTCTCGGGCCAGCAGCGCATCGAGGTTGTCTTCGATCCAGCACAGGAAGCCGGCGTCGGCGATGGGGCCGTACTTGATGACTTCGGCCAGGCCGGCACGCAGCTCGCGGTCGGGCAGGCTGTCCAGCGTGTCGAGGTCGGCGATCACCCGCTCGGGCTGGTAGAAGGCGCCGAGCATGTTCTTGCCCAGCGGGTGGTTGATGGCCGTCTTGCCGCCGACGGACGAATCCACCTGGGCCAGCAAGGTGGTCGGCACCTGCACGAAGGGCACGCCGCGCATATAGATGGCGGCCGCGAAGCCGGTCATGTCGCCGATGACGCCGCCACCCAGCGCAAACAGCACGGTCTTGCGGTCCAGGGCCTCGCCGAGCAGGTGGTCGCAGATGCGGTTCAGGTTGGCCCAGTCCTTGTGCTGCTCGCCATCCGGCAGCACGACGAGGTCGACGCGGCGATAGACAGCCTGCAGGCGTTCACACAGACGTGCGGCGTACAGCGGCGCCACGGTCTCGTTGCTGACGATGACGGCTGCCGCGGCCTTGGGCAGTTGCTGCCAGCTGGCGGGCTCGTCCAGCAGGCCGGAACCGATGCGAATCTCGTAGGCGCGGTCGTCAGGAAGCTGGATGCGGACGGTATCGGTAGCAGGCATGCCGTCGAGTGTAAGAGCGCCCCCCTGGGGCGGCCCTCCGCTTGCCGTCAAGCCGGCATCAAAGCGGCTCGGCCCCCACTGTCGCGGCCACGCGCGTCGGGTCGAGCAGACCAGCCAGCTCCAGTTGCATCAGCGCCATGTTGACGAGGGCGTGCACGGACGGGCGTGCGCTCTCGAGCACATAGTGGGCGCAACGGCGGTAGAGCGGGTCGCGCTGCTGGTGCAGCTCGCGCAGCTTGGCGAGCGGGTCGCGCACCTGCAGCAAAGGCCGGGTCGTGTCATGGCGCAGGCGCCGGAACAGATCTTCGGGGGTGGAGCGCAGATAGAGCACGGTTGCGCCCTCATGCAGCAGCTCGCGATTGCGCTCCCGCAGCACGGCGCCACCACCGGTGGCCAGCACGCAATCGCCGGGCCGGGCCATCAATTCGCCGATGACCTCGGTCTCGACGTCCCGGAATTCGTCCTCGCCATGGCGCTCGAAGAACTGCTTGATGCTGCCGCCGATGCGCAGCTCGATTTCATGGTCTGAATCGACAAAAGGCACGCCGATTTGGCGTGCCAGTTGTTTGCCGACGGTGGACTTGCCACCGCCGGGCATGCCCACCAGGGCAATCACGAACGGGTCCAGACTGCCCCCGGTGGCATCGTCAGTTGGGGTCGGAACAAGACGCGGATATTCCGTACGGGCTCTTGATGAACGGCGGCTTTGCCTGCGTCTTGATCACGGTGTCCGGGACCGGCGTGAGTTCCTTATTGCCCACCAAGGAATTCAGGGTGTAGCCCGGCGTGGCAACTCGCCCCCACACGGCCGGTGGACTCACCACGCCAGAAGCGGCGACACGAATGGAATATTCGACCCATTCACCATAGTTCTGCGGATACTCGATGCGAAGCAGGGCCGTGCCGTTCGCATCAGTCTTGGTCGTGCTGATCATGGCGATGGACACGTCGGACTTGCGGGGCTCCAACTGGCCGTTACCGTTCACATCCTCCGAAACACCGTTGAATGTCTCGATCGTGCCGTTGCGGAAGCCGTTGATTGAGCTGTCCTCCGCAATACATTTGGCCCTGATGATCTGCCCCCACTTCTGATCCGCGTCGCTGTAAACCCATTCGCCCTTCTGGTAGCTCGGCAAATCGAGGAGCGGTGTCAGCTGCACGTCCGACTTGGGATTGCCTGCGGCATCCACCACCAGAACAGTGAACTTAACGGTGTAGGTTTGGCCGTTCGCACCTACTGCGATTTCCTGGGCGGAACCGATGCTGATCGACAGCGGCTGCTCCACAACGGTCAGCGAAACCGACAGCTTGCGGCTGGCAGGGCAGGCGAGGATGGTCTCGACGCTGTCGTCCTTGGCGTAGCAGGCGTAGATCTTGACCTGATCGGTCGAACTGGCGCGCTGGCCGGGAATGAAGCTTGACACCGCCACGCCATTCGCGTCGGACGTGACGATGGCATCCTTGCCCGAACCGATGTCGCCATCCGTGCCGGCCGCGTTGTCTCCCAGGCCCAGACGCACTCGGACGTTGGGCACGGGCACGTTGTTGGCGGTCAGGAACAGCAGGCGCAGTTCGGCGCGGTTGTCCTTGGAGCCGACGGCATTGACGCTGACGACCGACGGGGCCACGGTGAAGGTGGCCGAGGCAATGTCGACCGCGGCCGGCACGTCGGACAGCTTGGCGTCGATCTGCACGGTGCTGGTGATGGTCGCACCGCCCGCCTGTGCGGAGATCGCCGTCGGTCCCGAGCCCGCTGCGACATAGCTGTAAAGGTAGCGACCGCTGCTGTCGGTCGTGCCTGTAGCGCTGGCGGTCGGACCCGGGCCGGACACCGTGAGGGTGACACCGACCATGGGATTGGCGTTCACGTCGGTCAAGGTGTACTGGACCTGACCCGGGTCGCCCACCTTCAAGGTGGCGGGCTGCAGCGTGGCTTGCAGCTTCGCACCCGTCACGCGGAACGAGGCTTGGCGCACGAAGGTGCCGCTCTTGGCCGTCACCGTGACGAGACGGTTGGAACGGTCGGCACCGATGGTGACCGAAGCCTTGGCCGTACCGTCGGCCGCGGTCTTCCCGTTGCCAACCACCAGGACGGCGTTGGAGTCCACGCTGAAGGTCACGTCGATGCCAGACACCGCGTTGCGGCCGCTGTCCACGGCCGTCACGGTCACGTCGACCGTGTCACCGCCGCCATTGCCGATGGTGGCCTTGTTCAGGCTCATCGACATGTCGGCCGCGGTAGGCGTCACCGCCGACGAATCAACCACATCGAAGCTGATGGAGCGAGACACGGTACCGCTGGTCGCGGTGACCTTGATCGTCCGGTTCGTCTTGTTGCTGCCCAACTCCACCGTGGCCTTGAGCTGGCCTGTGTTGGTGTCGGTCACCGCGCCGCCGCCCGCCGCGGAGACGAAGGCGGACTTGGCCGGATCGTCGACGGCGAAGGTCAGCGGCGCGCCACCCGCGGCGCCGCGTGACGCGTCGAGCGTGGTTGCGGTGAGGTTGACCACCTGGGTGCCGTTGTTCGGCAGCGTCGCCTTGTCAGACACCAGGGAAATGTCAGCCACCTTGCTGCCGGTGACGCTGTCCACGACGTTGAACGAGAAGGTCTGGCTGACGGTGCCGCTCGATGCCGTGACCGTGACAGTCCGGCTGGTCTTGTCCACCAGGCTGACCGTCGCCGCCAACGTGCCATCGCCCGTGCCGGTGCTGGTGCCGGCGGGCGTGACGACCGCCCCACTGCTCACCGCGAAATTGATGGGAATTGCCTTGCCGATCAGCGCTGTATTGCCAGTGGTCAACGCCGTCACCTTGATGGCGAGCGTCTCGGTCCCCGTATTGGGAAGGCTGGAATTGCCCGTGATCGACAGGGCCGTCAGACTGCTGGTGTCTCCACCACCGCCATTGATCGGTGTCCCGGCGGCGCCGCCACCACCACCGCAAGCGGTGAGGACGGCCGCGAGGGCTCCGCCCAACAGCGCACGGACCGCAATCCGGCTCCAAACATCAAACTTCAACATCTCTTTGCACTCCCGTGTGTAGCCAGCGCAGCTGACACATCGTCAATTCAGTAAAACCTCAGCGCACCGTCTGCCGTTCGCTGACGACCTTGGGCGTCAGGAAGATCAGCAGCTCGGTTTTCGAGGTCGTGCGGGTCTTGTTCTTGAACAGGTTGCCAAGGATGGGCACATCGCCCAACAGCGGTACCTTGTTCACGGTCTCGCCTTCGTCCTGGGTGTAGATGCCGCCGATGACAACCGTACCGCCGTTCTCGACCAGCACCTGTGTCTGAACGTGCTTGGTATTGATGGCATAGCCCTGCGGCGTCAGCGTGCCGCGGCTGTCCTTGTTGACGTCCACGCTCAGGATGACGCTGCCTTCGGGCGTGATCTGCGGCGTCACCTCGAGCTTGAGGTTGGCCTTGCGGAACTGCACCGACGTGGCGCCACTCGCGGTGGCCACCTGGTAGGGCAGTTCTTCGCCCTGCTCGATCAAGGCCTTGACCTGATCGGCGGTGATGACGCGCGGGCTGGACACGACCTTGCCCTTGCCGTCGGACTCGAGGGCGGACAGCTCCAGGTTCAGGAAGCGGTTGGCCGTCGCGCTGAACAGGGACAGCGCCACCGTCGCCGCGTTGCCGCCGCTGAAGGCGTCGGACGAGGTGTTGGCCGCCAGGTTGACGAACTGCGTGTTGTTGTAGTTGTTGTCGGTGTTCAGCCCTGTCTGGTAACCCACGCCGTTGTAGTTGCCGCCGACGGTCACGTAGTTGCTGCCGCCGACGCTGTAACCCGGAATGCCGCCCTGCAGGCCACGCACGTCCGCGGCCCCGAGCTTGACACCCAGCGAGCGACCGAACTTGTCATTGGCCTCGACGATGCGCGCTTCGATCAACACCTGGCGCACCGGGATGTCGATCTTGGCGATCATGGCCTGGATCTCCTCGAGCTTGCTCGGGATGTCGGACACGAAGAGCTGGTTGGTGCGCGGCTCGAAGATGACGCTGCCGCGCGCCGACAGGATGCGGGTGCCGCCGCCGGAGCCATTGCTGCCGCCGCTGCCGCTGATGCCCTGGCCGGTCAGGCCCTTGGCGAGGTCCTCGGACTTCACGTAGTTGAGCTGGAAGGACTGGGTGCGCAGGGGCTCGAGCTGGGCGATGGCCGCCTTGGATTCGAGGTCCAGCTTTTCCTTCGCCGCGAGCTCGTCCTTGGGCGCGATCCACAGCACGTTGCCGGACTTCTTCAGGCCCAGACCCTTGGCCTGCATGATGATGTCCAGCGCCTGGTCCCAGGGCACGTCCTTCAGGCGCAGCGTGACGCTGCCGGTCACGGTGTCGCTGGTGACGACGTTGAAGTTGGTGAAATCGGCAATGACCTGCAGCAGCGCACGGACTTCGATGTTCTGGAAGTTCAGCGACAGCTTGTCGCCGGCATAGCCCGGCCCCTGGGTCAGCTTGTTGGGGTCGATCTTCTGCGGACGGACTTCGAGCACGAACTGGTTGTCGCTCTGGTAGGCGCTGTGCTCCCAGTTGCCCTTGGGCTCGACGACCATGCGCACGCGGTCACCCGACTGCGTGGTCGTGATCGTCTGCACCGGCGTGCCGAAGTCGACGACGTCGATCTTGCGGCGCAGGTTCTCAGGCAGGCTGGAACGCAGGAACTCGACGACCAGGCTCTGGCCCTGCTGCTGGATGTCGACACCGACCTGGTTGCTGGGCAGGTTGACGATGACGCGACCGGCATCTTCGGCGCCGCGGCGGAAGTCGATATCGCGCAGGGGCTGGGGCGCGGCGTTCAGGCTCTGCGCGAAATGGACAGGTTCGGTGTTGGTGGCCGGAGCCACCTGCGGCGCGCTGTCCAGCACCAGAACCAGGGAGCTGCCCTCCAGCTTGGCGCTGTAGTTCGAGGCATGGCGCAGATTCAGCACCACACGGGCGCGCTCACCCGCCTGGGCCACATTGGCCGAGCGCAGATTGCCCTGGTTGATCTCGACCTGGTTGCGACCCAGGGCATTCACGACCCCTGGCAGGTCGATGGCGATGCGCGGTGGCGTCTGGATCGTGAAACCCGTTGGCACGGCCTGCAAAGGCTCACTCAATTCGATGCGCACGACTTCCACACCCGCCTGCTGGCTGGTGTTGATCGCGCGTATCTGCGTCTGCGCCCAAGCCGCCGGCGTGGCCAGCAGCGTGAGCGCGAATCCCAGCAACCAGCCACGGCCCATCGACTTATTCTCCTGCGGTGTACTGTTCATCGTCCCTTCTCCTGTAGCTGGAGGGTACTGGTGCGCTCGATCCACTCGCCCGCAGCGTCCTGGACGACTTCTCGCAACGTGATCTCGGTTTCGCTCATCTTGGTGATGCGACCGAAGTTCTGACCGAGGTAGTCCCCGGCCTTGACCTGATACAACAAGTTGTCGACGCGCAACAGCGAATAGCGGCGGTTGTCGCGCGTCAGGCTGCCCACCATGACCATGCCGTCCAGCGGATAGGCTTCCAGCGGTTCCTTGCGGCGGCTGATCTCGGCGGTCAGCAGGGAATTCGGCTGGGCCGCTTCCTGCTTGATGGCGACGCTGAGCTTCTGCGGGCTGTAGGGATCCACGCCGGCGGCCGATTCATACGGCTGCGGCAGGAATTTCTTCGGCGGCAGCAGCGGCGTGACGGTGGTCTTGGCGTCCTTCTGCTCCTGCGCCATCCACTGGCGCAGTTCGTCCATGTCGCTGCCGCAACCGGCCAGCGACAACAGGACTGCGAGGGGCATCAGCAGGCGCTTCATTTCTTGGCTCCCGCCGGCTTGGTCGCGGCCTTCTTCTGCTCGGCGACTTCGGAGGCGTCGAGGTAGCGATAGGTGCGCGCCGTGGCTTCCATGCTGAGAGCGCCATTCGCGTCGCGCGGGCCCGCGGGCGCCACGACGACGAGGTTGTGCAGCGTGACGATGCGCGACAGGTTCGACACATCGGCCGCGAAGGCGCCGATGTCGTGATACCGGCCCGACACCTTCACCGCGATCGGCAGCTCGGCGTAGTAGTCCTTGATCAGCACCTGACCCGGGCGGAACAGCTCGAACTGCAGGCCTCGGCCGACACCGGCACTGCTGATGTCGGACAGCAGGGAGTCGATCTCGGCCTTGCCGGGCAGCTGCTTCTCGAGCTGGGTCACGTACTCCTCGACCTGGCTCTTCTGCTTGCGCAGCTCGGGCAGGTTGACGGCCTGGCCCAGCTTGTTGTGATAGTCCTGGCGCAGTTGCGGCTCGCGGTCGCGTTCGGCTTCCAGGCCGGCCTGCACGTCGGAAAGCACGAAGACATAGCCGGCGATGGCCACCGCCAGCATGACGACCAGCGAGGCCGCGAGCTTGGGCAGCAGCGGCCACTGGCCCGGCTCTTTCGGGTTGAGGCCCTGGAACTGGCTCGCCAGATCGGCGAACCAGGCATTCAGGTCGAACTTGGGTGTGGAGGTCGCCATGGCGGTCAGCTCTTCTTCGGCGCGGAAGCACCCGGCGCGGCTTCGCGCACCGGGCTCTTGATCGAGACCTTCATCGAGAAGTCCAGCAGGCGGCGCTGGTCACGCGTGTTGGTCGTGACGGTGGCGAGCTTGACTTCGATGAGATCCGGCTTCTCCAGCCACTCCGAGCTGCGCGACACATTGCGCAGGAACTCGGACACGCGCTCGTTCGTCTGGGCGATGCCGCTGATGGTGACGACCTTGGCGTCCTGGCGGATGGCGGTCAGGTAGATGCCTTCGGGCGCGAGCCTGGCGAGATCGTTGAGCAACTGCACCGGCGTGTTGCGGTCGGTCTGCAGGTCCTCGACGGCACGCTGGCGCGCCTTCAAGGACTCGATCTCGGCCTTCAGGTCGGCGATGTCCTTGATCTGGGCTTCGAGCAGCGTGATCTGGCCCTGGATGTACTGGTTGTGCGACTGCTGTTCCGCAGTCAGGAACTGCAGCATCAGATAGGCCGCCACGACAAGGCCAGCGCCGACCAGGCCAGCAAAACCCAGGCCCGTGAAGAAGGCCAGCTTGCGCCGCTTGCGCCGCTCTTCGCGGTAAGGCAGCAGGTTGATCAGGATCACTGGAAGAACCTCCGCATCGCGAGGCCGCAGGCGGTCAGATAGGACGGCGCCTCACGCCGCAGCTTGGGCTCGCGCACGGCCGAGCCCATGCCCATGTTCTCGAAGGGATTGACCACCATGCAGGCGAAACCCGTCAGGTCGGTCACGCGCTCCTTCAGGCCAGGCAGCGTGGCCGTGCCACCGGCCAGCATCACGTAATGCACCTTGTGATGCGGGGTGCTGGTGAAGAAGTACTGCAGCGCCCGGCCGATTTCCTGGGACAGGCTGTCGACGAAGGGGTTGAGCACGCTGCTCTCGTAGTCCTCGGGCAGTTCGTTGGCCAGCTTCTTCTGCTCGGCCTCCTCGAAGGAGAAGCCGTACTGCCGTGAGATGAGCTGTGTCAGTTGGGAGCCCCCGAAGGACTGGTCCCGGTCGTAGAGCAGTTCATCGTCGCGCAGCACCTTGAGGCTGGTGGTGTCGGCGCCGATCTCGAACAGCGCGACCAGGGCGTCCTTGCCCTCGTTGGGCAGGGCCATGATGAGGCGGCCCATGGCCATGCGCGAGGCATGCGACTCGATGTCCAGCACGACGGGCCGCAGGCCGGCCGCTTCGGCCAGGCCCTGGCGGTCCTGCACGCGGTCCTTGCGCGAGGCGGCTATCAGCACCTCGACGTCACCCACCGACGTGGGGCTGGGGCCGATGACGCAGAAGTCCAGGCTGACCTCGTCCAGCGAGAACGGGATGTATTGGTTGGCCTCGGCCTCGACCTGCAGCTCGAGCTCTTCCTCGCGCAGGCCGGCGGGCAACAYGATCTTCTTGGTGATGACGGCCGACTGCGGCATGGCCAGGGCCGCGTCGCGGGTCTTGCTGCCGCTGCGCGCAACCACGCGGCGCACTGCGTCGGCGACTTCGTCGAACTTTTCGATCTGGCCGTCAGCGATCCAGCCCTTCTCGAAGGGCTCGCTGGCAAAACGCTCAAGAACGAACTCACCGCTCTTGGTCTGGCTCAGTTCCACCAGCTTGACGCTGGATGAACTGATATCCAGGCCAATCAGGGGGGGGTGCTTGCGACCCAAAAGTGCGTCAAGTATTCCCATGCCCTTTGTTCCCGACACGCGAGTTACGTATCGGACTATTAATAAGTTACTTGAATGCTAGCAGCAAAGCCGTTGACGCCGAACGGAAAAACGGCCCAAGCTGGTAACGCCACGTTGCTAAACATACACGATTCAATTGACTTGCAAGCTACTGAAAAACACATGTGAAGCGGTCGTTTGGCACGCTGCTGGTTGGGCATGCGGGTATACAAGGAGGGCGTGACGGTGCTTCCTATAATCCGCCGCCTCCTCCCAACGCGCCCCTGGGCGCGCGCCGCCGGCTCATGAATGACAAGCTCCGCTCCGCTGCATCCAGTCCTTCACCCGCCGGCACATCCACCTCTCGCCCGCCCATCAGCATGAGTTCGCGCCTCGGCCGCTGGGCCTTGTGGGGTGTGGGCCTGGTGGCTGGCGGCGTGGCGGCCGTCGCCCTGCTGCTGGCCCTGGGCCTGGCCCTGGCCTATCCCAACCTGCCCGACATCAGCGGCCTGACCGACTACCGGCCCAAACTGCCCATGCGCGTGCTGTCCAGCGACGGCGTGCTGCTGGGCGAGTTCGGCGAGGAGCGCCGCAACTATCAATCCATCCAGCAGATCCCCAAGGTCATGCAGGAGGCCGTGCTGGCCATCGAGGACGCGCGCTTCTATCAGCATGGCGGCGTCGACTACCTGGGCATCATCCGCGCGGGCCTGGCCAACGTCGGCGAGTCGCGCAGCCAGGGCGCGTCGACCATCACCATGCAGGTGGCGCGCAACTTCTACCTGTCCACGGAGAAGACCTTCACGCGCAAGATCTACGAGATCCTGCTGGCGCTGAAGATCGAGTCGGCCCTGTCCAAGGAGAAGATCCTCGAGATCTATATGAACCAGATCTTCCTGGGCCACCGCGCGCACGGTTTCGCGGCGGCCAGCGAGATCTACTTCGGCAAGACGCTGGACAAGCTCAGCATCGCCGAGGCGGCGATGCTGGCGGGCCTGCCCAAGGCCCCTTCGGCCTACAACCCGATCAACAACCCGCGCCGCGCGAACATCCGCCAGCAATACATCATCGAGCGGATGTACGAGACGGGTTACATCACCGAAGAGCAGCGCGACGAAGCCAAGGCCGAGAAGCTGCGCATCCGCCCGGTGCAGGAATCGGTGTCGCATGCCGAGTTCGTCGCCGAGGCGGCGCGCCAGCTGATCTTCAACCAGTACGGCGATGAGTCCTATTCGCGCGGCCTGAATGTCTATCTGACGCTGAACAGCGCTGAGCAAAACACCGCCTACCGCGCGCTGCGCCGCGGCATCCTCGACTACGAGAAGCGCCAGGTCTACCGCGGCCCCGAGGCCTATGCCGACCTGCCGAGCGACGCCAAGGAGCTGGACGCCCGCATCGCCCTCGTGCTGGCCGACCACCCCGCCAATGACGAGCTGCTCGCCGCCGTCGTGCTGGAGGCCGACCCCAAGAAGGTGACCGCCGTGCTGCAGAGCGGCGATGTCATCGCCATCATCGGCGACGGGCTCAAGCCCGTCGCCTCCGGCCTGTCGGACAAGGGCAACCCCAAGACCCGCATCCGCCGTGGCGCCGTCATCCGCGTCGTCAAGGCCGTCAAGCAGAAGGACGGCAATGAATGGACCGTCACCCAGCTGCCCGAGGTCGAAGGGGCCTTTGTGTCCCTGGACCCGAAGACCGGCCAGGTGCATGCCATGGTCGGCGGCTTCGACTACAACAAGAACAAGTTCAACCACGTGACCCAGGCCTGGCGTCAGCCGGGCTCCAGCTTCAAGCCCTTCATCTACTCGGCGGCGCTGGAAAAGGGCTTCACGCCGGCCACCGTCGTCAACGATGCGCCGCTGTTCTTCGACGCCGGCACGACGGGCAGCCAGCCCTGGGAGCCCAAGAACTACGACGGCAAGTTCGAAGGACCCATGCCGCTGCGCACGGCGCTGGCCAAGTCCAAGAACATGGTCTCCATCCGCGTGCTGCACTCCATCGGCGTGAAGTACGCGCAGGACTGGATCACGCGCTTCGGCTTCGAGGCCGAGAAGCATCCGGCCTACCTGACCATGGCGCTGGGCGCCGGCTCGGTGACGCCCATGCAGATGGCCCAGGGCTATGCGGTGTTCGCCAATGGCGGCTACCGCGTCACGCCCCAGCTCATCAACAAGATCACCGACAACAAGGGCCGCCTGCTGTACGAAGCCCTGCCCGTCACGCTGAGCGACGACGCCCGCGCCATCGAGCCGCGCAATGCCTTCCTGATGAGCAGCCTGTTGCAAGAGGTCACGCGCAGCGGCACCGCGGCGCGCGCCCAGGCCACGCTGAAGCGCCCCGACATCTACGGCAAGACCGGCACGACCAACGACTCCATGGACGCCTGGTTCGCCGGCTACCAGAAGGACCTCGTCGCCATCGTCTGGATCGGCTATGACCAGCCGCGCAAGCTGGGCGACCGCGAGACCGGCGGCGGCCTGAGCCTGCCGGTCTGGATCGAATACATGGGCTTCGCGCTGAAGGGCAAGCCCGTCGACGAGATGACGCCGCCGGAAGGCATCGTCAACGTCAATGGCGAATGGTTCTACGAGGAGTACACGACCGGCAACGGCGTGCGCGAGCTGTCCAGCGAACCCGCAGCCGTGCCGGGTGCAACGACCGAGGACGAGAAGAAGTCCATCCTAGATCTCTTCAAACGCTAGAGGTTCAGGCGCTGAACGTCAGCGCCTGGCCAGCCTGCTCGCTGGCGGATTTCGACAAGCGGGCAAGGAACTCCTGGCCCTCGCGGTCCACCCACTGCGAGCCGTCCCACTTGAAGTGATAGCCGCCCGAGCGTGCTGCCAGCCAGATCTCCTGCAGCGGAGGTTGGGTGTTCAGCACGATCTTGCTGCCACCGGGCATGCTCAGCTCGAGCAAGCCACCCGTGCGATGGGTGTCGATGTCCACCACATCGCTCTCGAGCCAGCCATCGATCTGCTCTTCGATACGGGCGAGCAGCGCATGGGCCTTGGTGAGGTAGTCGGCGTCGGACAGGGACATAAACTGGGCGGATGAAGAAGACTGCCGTCAGTTTAGGTGCCCTGCTGATCACCCTTACCGTCCTCATGGGTTGCGGGCAGAAGGGGCCGCTGACGCTGCCGAAGCCAGCCGGCGCGGCCTCGGCGCCCACGCGCTAGGCGCGACCCTCTTCCACCGCGTGGCAGGCCACGCGCACGCCCTTGATCTCCAGCAGCGCCGGCCGCTCGGCCTTGCAGCGCACATTGGCCAGCGGGCAGCGCGGGTGGAAGCTGCAGCCGCTGGGGGGTTGAAGCGGATTCGGCACCTCGCCCTGCACCGGCGTGCGGGAGCGGCCGCTCATGTGGATGTCGGGGATCGCATCCAGCAGCATGCGCGTGTAGGGGTGGCGCGGCCGCGCGAACAGCTCGGCCTTGTCGGCCACCTCGACGAGGCGACCGAGGTACATGACGCCGACCTGGTCGGCCACATGGCGCACCACCGCGAGGTTGTGCGAGATGAAGAGATAGGTCAGGCCGCGCTGGCGCTGCAGGTCCTTCATGATGTTGAGGACCTGGGCCTGCACGGATACGTCGAGCGCCGACGTCGGCTCGTCGCAGACGAGAAACTCGGGCTGGGTCGCCAGCGCCCGCGCGATGGAGATGCGCTGGCGCTGGCCGCCGGAGAACTGATGCGGGAACTTCTCGGCATCGGCCGGGTTCAGGCCGACCGAACTGAGCAGCTCGCCCACCTGCCGCCGGGCCTCGGCGTTGTCGGTCACCAGGCCATGCTCGCGCAGCGGCTCGGCGACGATGTCCAGCACCTTCCAGCGCGGGTTCAGCGACGCATAGGGATCCTGGAAGATCATCTGCATGCGCCGGCGAAGCTTGAGCGCGTTCGGGCCGCCCAGCGTCTTGGCGATGTCTTCGCCGTCAAAGCGCACAGCGCCGCGTGTCGTGCCGTAGAGGCCGACCAGCAACCGCGCGACCGTGCTCTTGCCGCAGCCGCTTTCGCCGACCAAGGCCAGCGTCTTGCCGCGCTCGATGCCGAAGGACACGCCGTCCACCGCATGCACGAAGGCCTTGGGCTTGCGTTCGACGACGCGGTTCAGCCAGGGCGGCGACACATCGAAGATCTTGGCGAGGTCCTGCACCTCGACGAGGTGGGTGCTCATCGCACGGCCTCCACGGTGACGGGCCGCCAGCAGGCGGCATTCGTGGCGCCGACCTGGACCAGATCGGGACGCTCGCTGCGGCAGCGGTCGACGACGCGCGGGCAGCGCGGATTGAAGGCACAGCCTGGCGGGATGGCGGTCAGCCGCGGCATCGAACCATCGATCTGCAGCAGGCGTTCGCGATCCTCGTCCATCGCCGGGATCGAGCCCATCAGGCCGACGGTGTAGGGGTGGGCGGGGCGATGGATGACGTCGGCGACCGGGCCGATCTCGGCAATGCGGCCGGCATACATCACCGCGACGCGATCGCAGGTCTCGGCGATGACGCCCATGTCGTGGGTCACCAGCATGACGGCCGCGCCCTGCTCGCGGCAGATCTTCTTCAGCAGCGCAATGATCTGCGCCTGGATGGACACGTCCAGCGCCGTCGTCGGCTCATCGGCGACGATGAGCTTGGGGTTGCCCGCCAGCGCCAGGGCGATGACGACCCGCTGGCGCATGCCGCCCGAAAACTGGTGCGGGAAATGGTCGATGCGCGCTTCCGGTGCCGGAATGCCGGTGGAGGCCAGCAACTCGATGGCGCGCGCGCGCGCCTGGGCACCCGTCAGGTCGAGATGGGTGGTGATGGTCTCGGTCAACTGGCGGCCGACCGTGTAGAGCGGGTTCAGCGAGGTCAGCGGGTCCTGGAAGACAGCGCCGATCTCCTTGCCGCGAATGCGGCGCAGCTGCTCGTAAGGCAGGTTGTCGATGCGGCGGCCGGCCAATCTGATCTCGCCGGCGGCGATGCGGCCCGGCGGATCCAGCAGGCCGATGATGGCCGCACCGGTCAGCGACTTGCCGGCGCCGGATTCGCCGACGACGCCGAGGATCTCGCCCGGCGCGATCGAGAACGAGATGTCGTCCAGCGCCAGCAGCGTGCCGCGGCGGGTCGGGAACTCCACCCGCAGGTGGCTGACTTCAAGCAACGGGGCAGCTGTCATTGCCATTAACGCAGTCGTGGGTTGAGCGCGTCGCGCAGCCAGTCGCCGAGCAGGTTGACGCTGAGCGTGATCAGGATCAGCGTCAGGCTGGGCCAGGCGGTGATCCACCACTCGCCCGAGAACAGGTAGTCGTTGCCGTTGCGGATCAGGGTGCCCAGGGACGGGCTGGTGGCTGGCACGCCGACGCCCAGGAAGGACAGCGTCGCCTCGGTGATGATGGCCGAGGCGATCTGGATGGTGGCCAGCACCAGGACGGGGCCGAGCACATTGGGCAGCACGTGGCGGCGCATGATGCGAAAGCCGCTGACGCCGATGACGCGGGCCGCCTGCACATACTCCTTGTTGCGCTCCACGAGCGTGGAGCCGCGCACGGTGCGCGCGTACTGCACCCAGCCCGTCAGCGAGATGGCCAGCACGAGGACGACGAAGGCCAGCATGTCGGGCGCATGCGGAAACAGGCTGCGGCCGACGCCGCTGATCATCAGCGCGACCAGGATGGACGGGAAGGACAGCATCACGTCGCAGATGCGCATGATGAAGGCGTCGACTCGCCCGCCGACGAAGCCCGCCAGCAGGCCGAGACTGACGCCGATCAGGATGGACAGCAGCACCGACGCGATGCCGACGAGCAGCGAGATGCGTGCGCCATACATCAGCGCCGACAGGATGTCGCGGCCCTGACCGTCGGTGCCCAGCCAATACCTGGGCTCGCCGCCATCGACCCAGGACGGCGGCTTCAACGAATCCATCAGCTCCAGCGTCGCCAGGTCGAAGGGGTTGTGCGGCGCGACGACTTCCGCGAACAGCGCGCAGACGAAGCAGACCAGCGCGATGACGGCGGCCAGCACCGCCACGGGCGAGGTGCGGAAGGAATGCCAGACGTCGCCGTCGAAAAAGCCGCGCAGCGCGGACGTCGACGGTGTGGGGTTGGGATTGGCGTCAACTGCCATGGTCAGTGGCGCCCGGCCGCCCGAAGGCACTGACGCGCCCCTTCGGGGAGCAGAGAGCAAAGCGAGCGTGGGGGCTTCATGTTCAATGCGCTTTGCCCTCGACACGCAGGCGCGGGTCGACGGCGAAATAGAGCAGATCGACGCCGAGATTGATGACGACGAAGATCAGCGAGATCAGACAGAGGTAGGCGGCCATCACGGGGATGTCGGCGAACTGCACGGCCTGGATGAAGAGCAGCCCCATGCCGGGCCACTGGAAGACCTGCTCGGTGATGATGGCGAACGCGATCAGCGAGCCCAGCTGCAGGCCGGTGATGGTGATGACGGGCACCAGCGTGTTCTTCAGCGCATGGCCGAAGTAGACGCTGCGGTTGGTCAGGCCGCGGGCGCGTGCGAAGCGGATGTAGTCGGTGCGCAGCACCTCCAGCATCTCGGCGCGCACCAGGCGCATGATCAGCGTCAGCTGGAAGGCGGACAGCGTGAAGGCCGGCAGGATCAGATGCAGCAGGCCGTCACGGGTCAGCAGACCGGAGGTCCATGTCCCGAAGGCCACGACGTCGCCACGACCAAAGCTGGGCAGCCACTTCAGCTCCACCGCGAACACCCAGATCAGCACGATGCCGATGACGAAATTGGGCAGGCTGACGCCGAACAGGGTGCCCGTCATCAGCAATTGCGCGCTTGCCTTGCCGCGCCGCAAAGCCGCATAGACGCCGAGCGGAATGCCCAGGCCCAGGGCGATCAGACCGGCGACCAGGGCCAGCTCCAGCGTCGCCGGAAAGCGCTCGGCGATGAGCGTCGACACCTTGCGCCCCTGCCTCAGGCTGATGCCGAACTCGCCCTGCGCCGCGTTGGCCGCAAAGCGGGCGAACTGCACCGGGAAGGGCTGGTCCAGGCCCAGGTCCTTGCGCAGCGCGATGCGCTGCTCCTCGGTCGCGTCCTGGCCCAGCAGGTTGGTCACGGGGTCGCCAACGAACTGGAACAGCATGAAGGCGATGAAAGCCACCGACAACATGACGACCAGGGCCTGAACCAGGCGGCGAAGAATGAAGACCAGCATGAAGTCTCTGAAGCGGGCGCGTCACTGCGCCGCGCGAAGGCGGGATCATGGCGAAGCTTGAGGACCGGGGCCTCCCGGGAAAGCCCTAGCGCGCACGAGCGCCGCCACCAATGAAAACGGGCCGCTTTCGCGGCCCGTCGAGACATCTCGCGAGGCCGCAGCCCCGCATCGACATCAGAAGCGGTGACGCAGGCCGAGCATCGCGCCGCCGCGGCGGTTGGCGTTGTTCAGGAACATGACTTCGCCGCTCAGCTTGGTGTAGTCCATTTCGAAGTAAGCGTCGGTACGCTTGGAGAAGGCGTAGTCCACCACGACGGCGAAGAAGTTCGCCTTGGACTTGGTGTTGGCGTCCGTCGAGAAGCCCAGCGCGTTGCGGAAGGGCACCGCCAGGTTCTGCACCGTGCCGTAATGCGTCTGCTCGGTCAGCCAGACGTTGGCGCCGACGTTCAGCTGAGGGGTCAGCTGATAGGTCGCACCAAACATGATCATGGTGCGCTTCTTGATGTCGGCCGAGTCGGTGTTGAACACGTTGGCGCCCAGGATGCCGCTGGTGTAGGCACCGCGCGTCGTCAGCGCGATATTGGCCAGCGAGCCTGCAGCCGCAGAGGCACCGAAGGCCGCAGCGCTGCTCTGGTTCAGCAGCGTGAAGGGGTTCTCGAACTTGTTCTCGCCCCACGATGCGTGCACGTACAGCGGGCCGTCGGTGTAGGACGCGCCCAGCACGGTCGCCTTGATCTTCTTGCCGGTTTGCTCAGTGGCTTGCAGGTAAGCACCGCCAGCACCGAACTTGCCGTCGTTGTAGCGGCCCATGAAGCCGATGGTCTTGTTCGGCTGTGCCGCTGCGGCACCGGCTTGGCCTTCGCCAGCGCTGACCTGGACTTCGGCATAGAAGCTGCCGAACTGGGCCAGGTACTTGACCATATTGTCCTGACGCGCCGTCATGGACATGCCGATTTCGGGCTTGTACGCCTCGATATAGGGCGAGTAGCGGAAGGAAGCGAAGGTCGACGTGTAGACGTCGAACAGGATGTTGTACTGACGGCCGAGACGGATCTGGCCCAGATCGCTGGACTGCAGGCCGACCCAGGCTTGACGCCAGAAATCGGTTGCCGAGGACGCGGCGCCCGTGTCCGAATTCAGGCGGTGCTCCA
Organism: Roseateles sp. P2_H4; assembly: GCF_056403315.1. Taxonomy (NCBI): domain Bacteria; kingdom Pseudomonadati; phylum Pseudomonadota; class Betaproteobacteria; order Burkholderiales; family Sphaerotilaceae; genus Roseateles; species Roseateles sp. P2_H4. The sequence goes on from NZ_JBFUFR010000008.1 coordinate 150,667, forward strand.
TGTTCACCAGGGCCTTGAGGCCGCCACCCATGTCTTCGGTGACGTTCACGCCCAGACGGCTTTGCGACATGCCGCCAGGAATCAATTGCTTCGGTGCGACGCCAGGATTGACATTGGTGGTGTAACGCGCAGCTGCGTCCACGATGCCATACAGGGTCACGCTGGACTGGGCCCAAGCGGAAGAAGTGCAAGCGGCCAGAGCGGCGACGGCCAGAGTGGCTTTTTTCATCAAGGTTGTCTCCTGCGAAGAAAAGTGAACCTTTTGATTCTCAGGGATGCGCCCTGCCATAACGGCGGCGTTGTTGTTGATTACCCACAGCAATTCCCCTGTCTCCCACGGGACAAATGCCGAGAACAAAAAAAAGCCGCCCGAAGGCGGCTTTGGCTGATTTGGCGGCGACCCGAAGGCCGCGCGTCATCAGAAGCTGTGGCGAACGCCGACGTCGTAGCCGGTGGATTTCTGGCCGTTTGCCGTAGCGGCCGGAGCGCCGCCCAGCGCGAAGCGGGTCGTGCCATCGTTCTTCAGCTCGGCGAACGTCGTGTACAGCGCGGTGCGCTTGGACAGGTTGTAGATGTAGCCGAGAGCGAACAGCTTGGGCGTGCCAACCGTGGCGAAGCCGGCTTCGCCGCTGGTCTTGGCTTGGCTGTAGGAACCCCAAAGCTGGCCTTGGCCCAGCGGAGCCGTCAGGGAGGCCGTCAGGACCTTCTGCTTGCGCGCCAGGTACTTGGATTCCGTGTAGGACAGCGACGGACGAACCACGCCGAAGTCGTAAGCCGCGCCAACCGAGGTCAGCTTGAACTTGCTGCTGTCAGCGGCATTGGACGTGCTGGCATAAGCACCCGACACGTGCAGGGGACCCTGCTTGTAGCCCGCGCGAACCGACTGGCCCTTGTTGGTGCTCGTGCCTTCACCGGCCGAGACGTCCACGCCGCCGTAGAAGCCGCCCAGGTTGGCGGGCAGCGAGTACGACGCCAGGTTGTCGGCGCGGCCGAAGGACGTGCCGTTGCCGCTGCCCAGGTTGCTGTACAGCACGCTGACGCTGCCCAGACCGGTGAACGCGCTCGGATCGAAGTCTTCGATGTGCAGACGCGACACGGTCTTGTTGCGGCCCAGACGGACTTCACCGAAATCGCCGGCCAGGCTGATCGTGGCACGGCGACCCCAGAAGGCGGCACCGCCACCGGCGACGCCCGTGTCGGTGTCGACCTGGGATTCCAGCCAGAAGCCAGCCTTCAGGCCGCCACCGAGATCTTCGGTGCCGCGCACGCCGAAACGGCTGGTGTTCAGACCGCTGGAGTCCAGCTTCTTGACCGTCAGGCCGCCGGTCTTGACAACCTTGATGTCGGCATCGATGACGCCGAACAAGGTCACGGAGGATTGCGCAACGGCTGCGCCGCCGGTCAGACCGAGGACGGCCAGGGCAATCAGAGCTTTCTTCATTCGATACTCCTAGAAATTCATCCGAGACGCCGATCAAACACGGCTCAGCGACTCACCTCCTGTGAGGAAGTGGGCGTATTCCACCAGAGCCAGGGGCCCCTCGGGAATTCACGGATATGAAATTGTGTGTTGCCGTTGCTGGACCACAACGTCACCCCCCATTCATGATTTCTTCATAGCAACACTGCTTAACTGAATGCATCAGCCTGCAAGCAATATGTATCCCCGCACACTGAGTTTCGGGGACCGCTGGCTCAGCGCCCTGGACTCCGGCCTGCGCACTGTTTTTGCGCCCACCCGGGCGGCGCGCCCGTCGCCCGCGCAGGGCATGGAAGCGGCCGCCATGGACCCGCAGCAAACGCGCGAGGCCGGGGCGCTGATGCGCGTCAACCATGTCGGGGAAATCTGCGCCCAGGCGCTGTATCAATCACAGGCCCTGTTCAGCCGCAGCGATGAACTGCGCGCGCATTTCGAGGCCGCCGCGGAAGAGGAGCTCGACCATCTCGCCTGGACGGCCGACCGCATCACCGAGCTCGGCACCCACACCAGTCACCTGGCACCACTGTGGTGGGCCGGCGCCTTTGCCTGGGGCAGCCTGGCCGGCCTGGCGGGTGACAAATGGAGCCTGGGCTTCGTCGTCGAGACCGAACGCCAGGTCGAAGCGCATCTGGCCTCGCACCTGGACCGCCTCCCCGAAGAAGACCTGCCCTCACGCGCCATCGTCGACCAGATGAAGCGCGAGGAGGCCGAGCATGCCGACGCAGCCCTGGCCGCAGGCGCGTCGCCGCTGCCCGCCCCCATCCAGGGCCTGATGCGCGCCGCGGCCAAGGTCATGACGACCGTGGCCCACCAGGTCTGATCAGAACTGGATCAGACTTCAGCGACCTCGAAGGAGGTGCTGATGGCCGAGGTCTTGGCCAGCATGGCCGTGGCCGAGCAGTACTTCTCGTGCGACAGCGCAACGGCGCGTTCGACGATCTCGGGCTTGAGCCCCTTGCCGCTGACGACGAAATGGAAATGGATGGCCGTGAAGACCTTGGGATCGCTGGTGGCGCGCTCCGCCTTCAGCGTCACCTTGCAGCCGCGCACATCGTGGCGGCCGCGCTTGAGGATGAGAACGACGTCATAGGCGGTGCAGCCGCCGGTGCCAGCGAGCACGGTCTCCATGGGTCGCGGCGCCAGGTTGCGCCCGCCGCCGTCGGGCGCCCCGTCCATGGACAGCACGTGACCGCTGCCGGTCTCGGCAACGAAGCTCATGCCACTCGGGCCCTCAGGACCCAGCCAACTGACGGTGCATTCCATGGTCATCTAGAGTCAAAGCTCCAATTCGTTCACGAAAAATATATTGCAGCGCAGCATAACTCGACGCTAAACTGCTTCCCAAGCGAAAACGTTTTCGCACCGATTGTCTCCTCCACCGCCTCCATGGTGGATTCAACCCGAGCTTGCAAAAGCTCGGGTTTTTTTTCGCCGAAGGCAGACAGCGGCGCCGCATCAGGGGTCTCCCCTATCATGCGGCGCCGCAACAAGACTGCATGGAGACCTGATGAGCGCCCCCTCGCGCCGACGCCCGTCCGCCGCCAAGGCGCCGTCTGCCGCCTCATCCCAGGTGCCCGCGATGCTGCCGCCCGGCAGCAGCTATCTGCAGCGAATTCTGAACGCCCGGGTTTACGACGTCGCCCGCGAAACCTCCCTCAGCGCGGCACCCAAACTCTCCAAGCGCCTGTCCAACAAGGTCTGGCTCAAGCGTGAGGACGAGCAGGACGTCTTCAGCTTCAAGCTGCGCGGCGCCTATAACAAGATGGCGCACCTCTCCCCCGAGCAGCGCGCCGCCGGCGTCATCTGCGCCTCGGCCGGCAACCATGCTCAGGGCGTGGCGCTGTCGGCCAAGAAGCTGGGTTGCCGTGCCGTCATCGTGATGCCGGTGACGACGCCGCAGGTCAAGGTCGACGCGGTGCGCGGCCACGGCGGCGAGGTCGTGCTGTTCGGCGAAAGCTTCACCGACGCCTATGGCCACGCCAAGGAACTGGAAGTTGCGCAGGGCCTGACCTTCGTCCACCCCTTCGACGACCCCGACGTCATCGCCGGCCAGGGCACCATCGCGATGGAGATGCTGCGCCAGCATCCCGGCCCCATCGATGCCATCTTCGTCGCCATCGGCGGCGGCGGTCTGATCTCCGGCGTCGCAGCCTACGTCAAGGCGCTGCGGCCCGAGATCAAGATCATCGGCGTGCAGACGACCGACTCCGACGCCATGCTGCGCTCGGTCAAGGCCGGCAAGCGCGTGACGCTCACCGACGTCGGCCTGTTCGCCGACGGCACCGCCGTCAAGCTGGTGGGCGAGGAGACCTTCCGCATCACCCGCGAGCTGGTCGACGACTTCATCGTCGTCGACACCGATGCCGTCTGCGCCGCCATCAAGGACGTCTTCGAGGACACGCGCTCCATCCTGGAACCCTCCGGCGCGATGAGCGTCGCCGCCGTCAAGCAGTACGCCGCCAAGACCGGCGCCAAGGGCCAGACCCTGGTCGCCATCACCTGTGGCGCCAACATGAACTTCGACCGCCTGCGCTTCGTCGCCGAGCGGGCCGAGGTCGGCGAGCATCGCGAGGCCCTGTTCGCCGTCACTATCCCCGAGGCACGCGGCAGCTTCAAGCGCTTCTGCGAACTGCTGGGGCCGCGCAGCGTCACCGAGTTCAACTACCGCATCGCCGACGCCCGGGTCGCCCACATCTTCGTCGGTATCGCCACGGCCAAGCCCGACGACGCCGCCAAGCTGGCCCGCACCTTCAGCAAGGCCGGCTTCGAGACGCTGGACCTGACCCATGACGAGATGGCCAAGCAGCACATCCGCCACATGGTGGGCGGCCGCAGCGAGCTGGCGCGCCATGAGCGTCTCTACCGCTTCGTCTTCCCCGAACGGCCCGGCGCGCTGATGCGCTTCCTGTCCAGCATGCATCCGGACTGGAACATCAGCCTCTTCCACTACCGCAACCAAGGCGCGGACTACGGCCGCATCCTCGTCGGCATCCAGGTTCCCAAGGGTGACGCCGCGGCCTTGCGTGAGTTTCTCGACGGCCTGAATTACCCCTTCGAAGACGAAACCGCCAATCCGGCCTACCGCTTGTTCCTGGGTTGAGTTGAAATGCGGGGTCTGACAACGCCTGCGCCATGACCGTCGCCCAACAGTCGCTGATTTCCCCCACCGCCAATCCCGAGCTGGAAAAGGCCTTGCGCGACCGCGTCGATCGGCGGTCGGCAATAGCCGGCGGCCTCGGCGAACTGGAGCCGCTGGCCGTGCGCCTGGGGCTCGTGCAGAACAGCCTCACACCGCGCTTCCGCGACCCGGTGCTCGGCCTGTTCGCCTCCGACCACGGCATCGTCGTCGACGGTGTCGGCGCCCAATGGGGCCGGGCGACCAAGGACCAGGTCCAGATGGCCCTGCACGCCCAGCTGCCGGTGTCGGTCTTTGCCAGGCTGCAAGGCCTGCACCTGACCGTCGTCGACTGCGGCGTCGCCGAGAACCTGCCGCCCCATGCCCGGCTGCTGGCGCGCAAGGTCTCCCACGGCACGCGCAATGCCCGCACCGCGCATGCGATGAGCCTGGAACAGGCCCACGCCGGCGTGCGCGTCGGCATGGAGATCGCCGACAACCTGCCCGGCAATGTGCTGGCCTGCGCCGCCATGGGCCAGGGCTCGCCGGAATGCGCCGCCCTCATCCTGGCACGCCTGTCTGATCAACCCGTGCGCGACTTCATCGTGTCCGGCCCGACGATGCGCCAGGACGATCTCGTCCATCTGCTCGACGTGCTGCAAGGCGCCTTGGCCCGCCACCGCGACGCCAAGGAGCCCATGGACATCATGGCGGCCTTCGGCGGCCACGAGATCGCCGTCATGGTCGGCGCCATGCTCGTTGCCGCCAGCAAGCGCAGCCTCATCATCGTGGACGGCATCGCCGCCTGCGCCGCCCTCAAGCTCGCGTCATTGATCTGCGCCCCGGTGACCGACTACGCGGTGTTCTGCCGCAGCCATGTGCACCGCGGCCTGGACGAAGCCCTGGCCCTGTTCCATGCGTCCGCGCTGCTGGAACTGGGCATGGACAGCGCCGACGGCACCGGTGCCGCCCTGGCCTGGCCCATGATCCGCGCCGCGGCGGCCCTGCTGACCGATCTGCACGAGGTCGCCGAGGCCCGCGTCGCGGCGCGCCCCGAACCCGGCGCCCACGTGCCGACGCTGGGCGCCTGAGTTCAGCTCAGCGCTGCTGCCCCTCGCTGCGCATGGGCGGCGGGTTCTGCGTGCCCGGCGGCGGCACATCGGCGCGCAGAGGCACGCCCTGGGCATTCGGCGCAAGAATCGGCGGCGGATTCGGGTTGCCGCCCAGCACCACCGGTGAAGGTGCGGCCGCCTGCAACGCGCCCGTCGCCGGGGCTGCCGGCGGGCTGATCTGCAGCACCTGACTCGGCGCTTGGCCCAGGCGGCCCAGGCTGGCGCTGCGCACATCCACACGCAGCAGGCGCAACTCGCCGTCAACGACGGCACCGACACGCACCGTGCGCGCCACGCCGTCCACCTCGATCAGCGCGACGCCCTCGCCGGCCTCGGCCGCCTTGGCATTCTTGGGCGCGACGACGCCGAGCAGACGCAGCCGCGTCGACGCCGCGACTTCGGGCTCGGGCGCGGTCTCGGCCGCCGTGACGCCGAGCAGCCGGCTCAGGTCGACCTGGGCGCCGCGCGCCTCACCGGCCGGCAGCACTGAGGCCGGCATCGGCAGCGGCCGGGCAAACAGCTGCAGGCTCCAAAAAGCCACCGAGCCGCCCAGCAGCAGCCACACCGTAAACGCCATCGTTCGAGCAAGCATGGCCCATTATGATGGCCCGCTCACCGCAGCTCAGCGCTCCCACGCCCCCAGACATGCGTCGCTCCTCTTTCACAGGCACCGTTGCCCGCGGCTTCACGCTGATCGAACTGCTGGTGGTGCTCGTCATCATCGGCGTGCTCGCCGCCCTCGTCGTGCCCAATGTGCTGGACCGTGCCGAAGACGCCCGCGTCACCGCAGCCCGCACCGACGTCAACAACCTGATGCAGGCTCTCAAGCTCTACAAGCTCGACAACCAACGCTACCCGAGCTCGGAACAAGGCCTGGATGCCCTCGTGCACAAGCCCAGCGCCGGCAACCCGCCGCCGAACTGGAAGCCCTATCTCGAGAAGCTGCCCAACGACCCCTGGGGCCACCCCTATCAATTCGCCAACCCCGGCGTGAAGGGTGAGGTCGATGTCTACAGCTTTGGCGCCGACGGCCGCGCCGGCGGCGAGGGTCGTGACGCCGACATTGGCTCCTGGCAATAAGCCGCGCCGCGCAGCAAGCGGCTTCACGCTGATCGAACTGCTCGTCGTGGTGGCGTTGATCGCCATCACGAGCGCCACGATCACGTTGGCCCTGCGCGACCCGCAGGAACTGCAGTTGCAACGCGAGGCCCAGCGCCTGGCCGCACTGCTGGAGACGGCACGCGCCGAAAGCCGCGCGTCCGGCCTGGCTGTGCGCTGGATTCCCAAGGGCCTCAAGAGCGGCGACGACTTCCGCTTCGAGGGCCTGCCGCGCACCATCCAGTTGCCGACGCGCTGGCTCGGCGAGCCGGTGGCCGTGCAGATCGAGAACGCGACCGCCGCCAATCCCGGCCTCAGCCTCGGCCCCGAGCCTGTCATCCCGGCCCAGCGCCTGCGCCTGCAACTGGGCAACCAGCGCCTCCTGCTCGCTACCGACGGCCTCGGCGCCTTCGACGTCATCACGCCATGAAACACGAGCGCGGCTTCACGCTGATCGAGGTGCTGGTCGCCCTCGTCATCGTCGCCATCGCCCTGGGCGCCGGCATCAAGGCCGCGGGCGCCCTGACCAACAACGCCGAGCGCCTGGGCCTCGTCAGCGCCGGGCAATGGTGCGCCGAGAACCTGCTGACCGAGTTGCGCCTGTCGCAGCAATTCCCCGACATCGGCGAATCGCCCTTCGCCTGCGAGCAGCTCGGCCGCAGCTACACCGGCAAGCTCAGGGTCAGCCCCACGCCCAACCCGCTGTTCCGCCGCGTCGATGCCGACGTCATCGACGACCAGGGCCGGCCCGTGTTGTCGCTGTCCACCATCATGGGGAAGTTCTGATGCACCCCTCGCCCAGCCCGGCGTCGCTGAACGCGAGCCAGGCCAGTCGGTCCCCCGAGGGGACGGCGATGCTTGCCGGATCGACCGGCAAGCACATCGTCAGTGCGGGCCGGCTAGGGAGCGGCCCGGCGCTCGGCCCGCGAGTTTCATCAGCCGGCTTCACCCTCGTCGAGGTCCTCGTCGCCCTCGTCATCATGGCGACGATGGCGGCCATGGCCTGGCGCGGTATCGACGCCCTGGTGAGGAGCCGCGAGATCGCCCAGGCGCGCCTGGCCCAGACCGCCCGGCTGCAGACCGTGCTGGCGCAGTGGGAGGTCGACCTGCGTGCGCTGCAGGACAGCCACAGCAGCGTGCAGCCCATCGCCTTCGACGGCGGCAACCTGGTGCTGACCCGTCAGGCACCCACCGGTTTGCAGGTGGTGGTGTGGAGCCTGCGCGAGGGCAGCCTGTGGCGCTGGGAAAGCCCGGCCCAGCGCACCGTGCAGGACCTGGAAGACCAGCGCCAGCGCGGCCTGCAGCAGCTGGCGCAGCGCAACCCGGCCCTGCGCGCCTTCGACGGCGTGGCCGGCTGGCAGTTCTATTGCTACTGGGGCAATGCCTGGAGCAACTGCCAGTCCACCGGCGACCAGGGCCCCCAGAAGCCCGTCAACGGCCCGCCCGCCGGCCTGCGCGTGGCCATGCAGTTCGCCGAGGGCAGCGGCCTGGTCGGCACGCTGACGCGCGAGCTGGAGGTCACCGTCCGATGAAACCGCAGCCCATGAAACCAGGCATTCCGGGCCGAGCGCTGGGCCGCTCCCGAGCCGGCCCGACTGAGGCGGCTTGCGGCTCAATGCCGCGAGCAGCCTCGTCCCCGCAGGGGACCGGTCAGACGCACCGCGTTCAGCGGTGTGCGGCTGGACGAGGGGCTTCACTTCAGCATGGCGCCGCGCTGCTGACGGCCATGATCATCGTCACGCTGATCGCCAGCCTGGCCGCCGGCATGGTCTGGCAGCAGTACCGCGCCGTGCAGATCGAGGCCGCCGACCGCGCCCGCGCCCAGAGCGCCTGGATCCTGCAGGGCGCCCTCGACTGGGCGCGCCTGATCCTGAAAGAAGACAAGAAAAACATCGACCACCTCGGCGAGCCCTGGGCCGTGCCGCTGGCCGAAGCGCGCTTGTCCACCTTCCTGGCCGCCGACAAGAGCGCCACCAGCGACGACGAAGGTCCCGAGGCCTTCCTGTCCGGCAGCATCGAGGACGCGCAGAGCCGCTACAACCTGCGCGCGCTGACCACCGGCACCAAGGTGCCCGAGCTGGAACAGCGCGTGCTGGAACGCCTGTGCAGCCAGGTCAACGCGCCACCGGGGACAGCGGCGGCGATCATCACCGGCCTGCGCGCGGCCTTTCCGGCCCAGGCCGCCAGCGCGGCCAGCGGCCCTGGCGGTCAGAGCAGCGGGCCCCTCATCAGCGAATCCGGCCCCCTGCAACCCGCCGGCGTGGATCAACTGGCCTGGCTGGGCCTGGACGAAGCCACCATCAAGCGCCTGCAGCCCTATGTCGTGCTGCTGCCCAAGGCCACGCCGGTCAACCTGAACACCGCGCCGCGCGAAGTCATCGCGGCGCTGTTCGACGGCGTCGACCTCGCCTCGGCCGAACGCCTGGTGCAGGGCCGCAAGGCCCAGCCGCTGCAGACGGCGGACGACGCCAAGAAGTTCCTGCCTGCCAGTGTCGACATGGGCAGCGACCGCGCCTCGGCGAATTCCTTGTACTTCATCGTCACCGGGCGTTTGCGCCTGGACGAGCGCCAGCTGGAGCAGCGCTCGCTGGTCGTGCGCAACAACCAGAGCATGGACGTCGTCTCCCGCGAGCGCATCAACCAGCTGCTGGATCGGTGATTCCTTGAACTTGAACCCGGCTACAGACTTTCACCGCTCGCCCCACGCCCGGGCCGGGAAGGTCGCGTCCCCCTCCTAGAATGCGCCGCCTCCTGATTCCCCAATGAGCACCCTGCTGCTGTTCCTGCCCCCGCGGACGCGCCTGCGCGCCCTGGGCAAAGCCGCGTCCGCCGCGGCCGAGCTGCCGCGCGCCGACGCGCAGCGCGAGTACGACTACGCGCTGACGCCGGACGGCCGCCAGATCACGGCCGAGGGCCGCGCCGCCCCCGCGGGCCTGCCGGCGGCGGACAGCGTCATCGCCCTCGTGGGCGAGTCCGAGGTCAGCTGGCGCCGCGTCGAGCTGCCGCGCGCCGGCCGCCAGATGCGCGCCGCCCTCGCCGGCAAGCTCGAGGAAGCCCTGCTCGACGACCCCGATACGCTGCACTTCGCGCTCGAGCCCGACGCCCTCGGTGGCGACACCGCCTGGGTCGCCATCACCTCGCGCCCCTGGCTGGCCGAGCACCTGGCCCAACTGGAAGCTGCGCAGATCTTCATCGACCGCATCGCGCCGCTGTCCTGGCCCGACGAACTGGCGCGCGGCCACTTCTTCGAAGCCAACGGCGCGGGCGTCGCCCTGCGCTGGAGCCACACCGAAGGCGTCGCCACGCTGCCGCTGGACGGCGGCCTTGCGCGCCAGCTCTTCCCGCCCGGCCTCGTGCACGCGGCGCAGTGGACGGCCACGCCGGGCGTCGCCACGACGGCCGAGCGCTGGCTGGGCACCACCGTCACGGTGCAGACACCGGCGCAGCGAGCCCTGGCCGTCGTCGACAGCGCCTGGAATCTGCGTCAGTTCGATCTCGCACCGCGCGCCCGTGGCGTGCGCGCGCTGCGCCTCATCAGCCGCGGGCTGATGCGCAAGCCCTGGCAACCGGTGCGCTGGGGCCTGGCGGCCCTGCTCGTCGTGCAACTGCTCGGGCTCAATCTCTGGGCCTGGCACCAGAACCGCGAAGTGGCCGCGCGTCGCGAGGCCGTCACGACGACGCTGACCAGCGCCTTCCCGCAGGTGCGCGCCATCCTCGACGCGCCGGTGCAGATGCAAAAGCAGCTCGATCTGCTGCGCGCCAGCGCCGGCAGCGTCGGCGAACAGGACCTCGAAGCCCTGCTCGCGGCCGCGGCCAGCGCCTGGCCGGGCGACCGCCCGCCCACCGAGGCCCTGGCCTTCGAKCCCGGCCGCCTGACGGTGTCGGCCCAGGGCTGGGCCCAGCCCCAGATCGACAACTTCCGCAACCAACTGCGCAGCGAAGGCTGGCAGCTGGACGCCAGCGAGGGCAAGCTGACCATCAGCCGCGCCAACGCCCAAGGACGCCCCTGATGGCCCGCTTCAATTCCGGCAACGCTGACGGCCTCGCGGCCCAGCTGCAACAGGCCAAGGCCCAGGCCGCCGCGCATTGGAAGGCCCTGGGCGAGCGCGAGCGCCTGGCCGTCGGCGCCATCGGCGCGCTGCTCGGCCTGCTGCTGGCCTGGAGCCTGCTGCTGGCGCCCGCCCTGCGCACGCTGAAGACCGCACCCACCGAGCTCGAAAAGCTCGAGCTGCAACTGCAGCAGATGCAGGCCCAGGCCCAGGAGGCCCAGGCGCTGCGCGCGGCGCCGCCGGTGCCGCCCGACCAGGCCCAGGCTGCGCTGAAGGCCTCCGTCGACCACCTCGGCCCGGCCGCCCGCATGAACCTGGCCGGCGACCGCGCCGTCGTCACACTCAACGGCGTCGCACCCGAACTGCTGCAAGGCTGGCTGGGCGAGGTGCGCGCCGCTGCGCGGGCCCGCCCCGTCGAGGCCCAACTGACCCGCGGCCCCAAGGGTTATTCCGGCACCCTGGTGCTGAGCCTGGGAGGCGCCTGATGGCCTTGTTCAAGAAGCGCAGCGGCCACACGACGCAGCAGATGTCGGACTCGGTGCTGGGTGGCAGCAACTATGGCGGCCGCGCCGTGCGCCACCGCACGCCGCGGCGCTGGAGCGTGGCCGGCGCACTGGTCGGCATCCTGGCCGCGCTCATCGTCTTCGCGCCGGCGAGCTGGCTGGCGCGAGCGCTGGCCTCGGCCACCAACGACCATCTGCTCATCGTCGACACGCGCGGCAGCGTCTGGAACGGCTCGGGCGTGCTCGTGCTGACGGGCGGTACCGGCAGCCGCGACGCCTCGGCCCTGCCCGGCCGCCTGCACTGGCGCATGGCGGTGAAGGGCCTGGGCCTGCAGCTCGCGGCGCGCCAGGACTGCTGCATCAACGGCGACCTCCTGCTGGGCCTCAAGCCCGGCCTGGGCCGCATGGAGATCAGCGTCGACAACCAGGCCGACTGGCTGGTCCGCCTGCCCGCCGGCCTGCTGGCGGGCCTGGGCACGCCCTGGAACACGCTGCAGCTGGGCGGCTCGCTGCGGCTGTCGGCGCGCGAGCTGAAGCTGGAGTCGGTGCAGGGCCGCTGGCGCCAGTTCGGCGAGCTGCAGCTCGACCTGCTCAACCTGTCCTCGCGCGTGTCCACCGTCGCGCCGCTGGGCAGCTACCGTTTCACGGTGACGGCCGACACGGCCAACCCCGGCGTCAGCACGCTGCGCCTGTCCACGCTGGAGGGCGCCCTGCAGCTCTCGGGCGTCGGCACGCTGAACAGTGGTGGCAAGAGCCGCTTCACCGGTGAGGCCGGCGCCGCGCCGGGCCGCGAGGAAGCGCTGAACAACCTGCTGAATATCATCGGGCGCCGCCAAGGGGCGCGCTCCGTCTTGACGATCGGATGATCATGAATCTCCAACGCACCGCCGTCGCGTCGGCCACCGCGCTCTCCGTGCTGCTGACCTCCACGGGCAACGCGTTCGCGCAGCCCGACAGCGCCACCGTGCAGCGCGGCCGTCCTGGCTCCGGCAAGGGTCCTGCCGTCCGCGCCAGCTCACCGGTCACGCTGAACTTCGTCAACGCTGACATCGAGGCCGTGACGCGTGCCATCGGCGTCATGCTGGACCGCCAGATCATCATCGACCCGCGCGTCAAGGGCACGATCACGGTCTACAGCGAGCAACCGGTGTCGGTGGCCGAGGCCTACCGCAACTACCTCGCCGCGCTGCGCGGCCTGGGCTTCACCGTCGTCGACACGGCGGGCCTGCTCAAGGTGCTGCCCGAGCCCGACGCCAAGATGCAGGCCGGCTCGGTGGCCATCGAGACCAGCACCGTCCGCGGCGACCAGATCCTGACGCAGATCTTCCGCATCCAGCACGAGAACGCGAACAACCTCGTCGCCGTGCTGCGCCCGCTGATCAGCCCCAACAACACCATCAACGCCAACCCGGGCAACAACAGCCTGGTCATCACCGACTACGCGGACAACCTGCAGCGCATCGCCAAGATCATCGCGGCGATGGACACGCCGGGCACCAGCGACATCGAGATCGTGCCGCTGAAGAACGCCGTCGCGGCCGACCTGGCGCCGCTGGTGCAGCGCCTGGCCGATGGCGGTGGCACCGTCGGCGCGGCCGTTCCGGGCCAGAGCAGCAGCGCCGTCAACGTCCTGGTCGACCCGCGCTCCAACGGCCTCATCCTGCGCGCCAGCAACCCGGCCCGCCTCGCGGCCGTGCGCTCCATGGTCGACAAGCTGGACCAGCCCAGCAGCGACGGTGGCGGCAACAACATCCGCGTCGTCTACCTGAAGAATGCCGATGCGGCCAAGCTGGCCACCGTGCTGCGCGCGGCCTTCGGCGCCGCCTCCTCGGGCGGCAGTGGCGGTGGCAGCTCCTCGGGCACTTCCAGCCTCAGCGGCAGCGGCACGCTGACCGGGGCGTCGCCCTCGCTGACCGGCGGCAACAATGCCAACGCAGGCGGCAACAGCGGCATCTCCGCGGCGGCCACGACGCCCCTCAGCGCCTCGGCCAGCCCCTCCACCGGCGGCTTCGTGCAGGCCGACCCGTCGACCAACTCCCTCATCATCACGGGCCCCGAACCGCTGTACCGCCAGGTGCGCGCCGTCATCGAGCAACTGGACGCGCGCCGTGCCCAGATCTACGTCGAGTCGCTGATCGTCAAGATCGACAACGCACAGGCCGGCCAGATCGGTGTGCAGTGGCAGAACCTGTTCGGCAGCAAGGGCGACTCCACCATCACCGGCGCCGGCACCAACTTCGGTTCCGGCCTGGCCAACATCATCAACGGCACGGTGGCCGTGGCCGGCGGCCGCACCGGCGTCGGCTCGGCCCTGGGCTCCGGCTCGGCCCCCGCAGGCCTGAACATCGGCATCCTGAAGAAGGTCGGCAACTTCTACACCCTGGGCGCCATCGCCAACTTCTTCGAGAGCCAGACCGGCACCAATGTGCTGTCCACGCCCAATCTGGTGACGCTGGACAACGAGGAGGCGCGCATCGTCATCGGCCAGAACGTGCCCTTCGTGACCGGCTCCTACGCCAGCGCCGGCGCGAGCACGGGCGGTACGGTCAACCCCTTCCAGACCGTGGACCGCAAGGACGTGGGCCTGACCCTGAAGATCAAGAGCCAGATCGGCGAAGGCGGCACCGTCCGCATGCAGGTCTACCAGGAGAATTCCAACGTCGTCTCGGGCATCAACAGCACCACCGGCCCGACGCTGGACAAGAGCGCCATCGAGACCAGCGTGGTCGTCGATGACGGCGACATGATCGTGCTGGGCGGGCTGCTGAAGGACGAATACACCGACGGCGACGACGGCGTGCCGGGCCTGTCCAAGATCCCGCTGCTGGGCAACCTGTTCAGCAGCAAGAGCCGCAAGCGCGTGAAGACCAATCTGATGGTCTTCCTGCGCCCCGTGGTGCTGCGCAGCGCCGACGGTGCCAGCCAGCTCAGCCTGGACCGCTACGAGAGCATCCGCGCCCTGCAGCAGAGCGGCCAGCCGCAGAAGAGCTTCATGCTGCCCGACACCGGCGCACCCGTGCTGCCCGAGCCCAAGACCGCGCCGTCGAACAAGGCCCTGCCGCAGCCGTCGCTGCAGACACCCCCGCAAAAGCAATCGCCGCAGTAAGCGAACCATGGCCGCGATCCGCCACCCCCTGCCCTATGCCTTCGCCAAGGCCAACACCGTGCTGCTGGAGGACGACGGCAGCACGCTGACGCTGTGGGCGCCGCCCGAGGTGGGCTGGGCGACGCTGTCCGAAGTGCAGCGCCTGTATGCGGTGGACCGGCTCGAATCCGAAGCCGTCACGTCGCTGGCCGAACGCATCAACGCCGCCTACGCGGGCAGTGAATCGAGCGCGGCCGTCGTCGTCGGCGAGGTCGAGAGCGCGGTGGACCTGTCGCGCATGATGCAGGACCTGCCCGCCGTGGAAGACCTGCTGGAGGCCGCCAACGACGCGCCCATCATCCGCATGCTGAACGCGCTGCTGACCCAGGCGGCCAAGGACGGCGCGAGCGACATCCACATCGAACCCTATGAGCGCGCCTCCTCGGTGCGCTTTCGCGTCGACGGCACGCTGCGCGAAGTGGTGCAGCCCAACCGCGGCCTGCATGCGGCGCTGATCTCGCGCCTGAAGATCATGGCCGAGCTCGACATCGCCGAGAAGCGCCTGCCGCAGGACGGCCGCATCTCGCTGCGCATCGGCGGCCGTGCCATCGACGTGCGCGTGTCCACCCTGCCCTCGGCCCACGGCGAGCGCGCCGTGCTGCGCCTGCTGGACAAGAGCGAATCCAAGTTCACGCTCGAAGGCCTGGGCATGGACGGCAATGTGCTGTCGGCCTTCAAGAAGCTGGTGCAGCAGCCCCACGGCATCGTCCTCGTCACCGGCCCGACCGGCTCGGGCAAGACGACGTCGCTGTATGCCTCGCTGCAGACCGTCGACACCAGCACCACCAACGTGCTGACCGTCGAGGACCCGATCGAATACGAGTTGCCCGGCATCGGCCAGACCCAGGTCAACGGCAAGATCGACCTGACCTTTGCCAAGGCCCTGCGCGCCATCCTGCGCCAGGACCCGGACGTCATCATGATCGGCGAAATCCGCGACTACGAGACCGCGCAGATCGCCATCCAGGCCTCCCTCACCGGCCACCTGGTGCTGGCCACGCTGCACACCAACGACGCACCCAGCGCCGTCACCCGCCTGACCGACATGGGCGTCGAGCCCTTCCTGCTCAGCAGCTCGCTGCTCGGCGTGCTGGCCCAGCGCCTGGTGCGGCGGCTGTGCCCCGTCTGCAAGCGCCAGGACGACCACGGCCGCTGGCACCCGGTCGGCTGCGACGCCTGCGTCCACACCGGCTACAAGGGCCGCACCGGCGTCTACGAGCTGATGGTGGCCGACGACGCCGTGCGCAGCCTCATCCACAACCGCGCGCCCGAAAGCCAGCTGCAGGCCGCCGCCGAGGCCACCGGCCTGCGCTCCATGCGCGAGGACGGCGAGCGACTGATCAATGCCGGCGTCACATCGCTTGAAGAAGTGCTGCGCGTGACGCGCGAATAGCCGTGCCCGCCTACAAATACGAAGCCCTCACCGACGCCGGCCGCCAGAGCAGCGGCCTGATCGAGGCCGACAACCCGCGCGCCGCACGCGCCATGGTGCGCGCGCAGGGATTGACGCCGCTGAGCATCGAGGTCGTGCAGCAGCACGGCGCCCAGGAGAGCAGCCGCTTCACGCGCCGCGTCTTCAGCCCGACGGCGCTGGCCGTCTGGACGCGCCAGCTTGCCGGCCTGGTCGGCTCGGGCCTGCCCATCGAGCGCGCATTGACCGCGCTGGCCGACGAGAGCGAGGACAGCAAGCAGCGCGAGCTGATCAGCCAGCTCAAGGCCGAGGTCAATGCCGGCTCGGCCTTCGCCCGCGCGCTGGCCTCGGCACCGCGCGAGTTCGACGAGGTCTACCGTGGTGTCGTCGCCGCCGGCGAACAGAGCGGCGCGCTGGGCCAGGTGCTGGAGAAGCTGGCCGACGACCTGGAGGAACGCCAGGACCTGAAGGCCAAGCTCATCGGCGCCATGGCCTATCCGGCCATCGTGTCCTTCATCTCGGTGCTCATCGTCATCTTCCTCGTCACCTATGTGGTGCCGCAGATCGCGACGGTGTTCACCAGCTCCAAGCGCGCCCTGCCCGCGCTGACGGTGGCCATGCTGGCCGTCAGCGACTTCGTGCGCAGTTGGGGCTGGGCCATGCTCGCCGTCCTCGTCGCCGGCGCCGTGGCACTGCGCTACGCGTTGAAGGCACCGGCCTTCCGGCTGCGCTTTGACGCCGGCATCCTCGGCCTGCCGCTGGTCGGGCGCCTCGCGCGGGGCTACAACGCGGCCCGCTTCGCCGGCACGCTGGCCATGCTGGCCGGCGCCGGCGTGCCCATCCTGAAAGCCCTCCAGGCCGCGGCCGAGACCCTGTCCAACCGGGCCATGCAGGCCGATGCGCTGGACGCCCTGGTGATGGTGCGCGAAGGCGCGCCGCTGGGCTCGGCCCTGGCGGGCAAGAAGCGCTTCCCCGGCATCCTGGCCATGTTCGCCCGCCTGGGCGAGCAGACCGGCCAGCTGCCCGAGATGCTGGGCCGCGCCGCGCGCCAGCTTAGCGTCGAGGTGCAACGCCGCTCGATGGCCGCAGCCACGCTGCTGGAGCCGCTGCTCATCGTCGCGATGGGGGCGGTGGTGCTGCTCATCGTGCTGGCGGTGCTGCTGCCGATCATTCAGCTCAACACCTGGGTGAAATAGATCACCCCTACGCGCTGACGTGGACCCCTCAAGTGGGCTGAGCCCAGACACAAACAGTCCTGAGGACTGTTTGCGCCTGGCGAAGGACAAGGCCTCTGGCCTTCGCAACTCGCGGCTGACTGGCAAAGCCGGATCAACCCGAGTCGCTCGACGAGATGCGGCGCCAGGCGCGCATCCACATGGCGCAATGCCCTCCAGATTTCCTGCGCTGCTGACATTGACGGTAAGCGCGGGCGTCGTCGCGTGGATGGGTTGGCGCTGGTGGCCGCACTGGGGGCTGGCCTTTGCCGTCGAAGACGCGCCGCTGGCCTGGTGGCAGGCGGCGCTGCTCGTTGCCAATGCGAGCGCAGCGGGCGCGCTGGCCTGCGTGCACGCAGCCATCGGTGAACGACCGCACGCCGTGCGCTGGTGGACGCTGCTGGCCCTGGGCATGGTGTTCGCAGCGCTGGACGAGCGCTTCATGGCCCACGAGGCCGTGCAGGACTGGCTGGAGTTCGACAGGGGCGTGCCACGCCGCTGGGCCCAGGGCGTCATGCTCGTCTATGCGCTCGGCGGCCTCGCGCTGCTGCGCGCCGTGTGGGTGGCAGGCAGCTCGACGCTGCGGCGTTGGACCATCGCCGCCCTCATCGCCGGCGCCGCCGCCATCGCCCTGGACCTGACTTTTGACACCATCGCCATGCAGATCGTCGAGGAGTGGCTGGAGGCCCTCGCCGAGACGCTGCTGCTGGCCGGACTCTTCAGCGAACTGGGCAGCGCGGCGAGCCGGAAAGGCTGAGCGGCGGCAGCGACATCCGCTGCTGCTGTGCCTTCAGCAGCTCGGCATCCACCCAGGCCCGACTGCCCCAGGCATCGCCCAGCTTGCGCTGCGGCAGATTGCCTTTGGCATCGGGCTCGGCCAGAGATTCCGGCTCCCAGAACTCGTAGCGACTGGCACGCAGCCGCAGCGCCGGGAGTCCGCCAGCGCCGGGCCAGCTCAGGTTCAATTCGCCGCGTTGCGCCTCGGTCTCTCCTGGGGCGGCGGCCTGCCGCTGCACCACCGCGCCCAGCGCCCAGGCCGGGTTGGCGAGGGCCAGCATCGCCCACACCGGCGGCTCCGCCGCGCCGGACCAACGCAGTTCGACCCAGCTTTCGCAGGCCGCACCGGCGCCACCCCAATGCAGTCGCTGCAACCGCGCTTCGAACAGGCCGGCAGGGCTGACCACCCAGACGCGCGGCGCGCTGCCCTCGGCCTGGAAGGTCGCCCTCAGCGCGACGTCTGCCAGCTCCTGCGGCCAGACGCCATCGCGCAAGCGCCATTGCACCGCCCAGCCGAGGGCAGACGCCGCATCCATCCACAGCTGCGCCGTGTTGTCGTCGATGCCGATGCGTGCCACCGTGTCGGCACCTTCGCGCCGGTAGGCGGCCACGCCTTCCTTGACCGCAGGCCCCGCGATGACCCAGGCGGCGGCCCAGCGATCGGCGCCGTCGGAATCGGCCACTTGCCATCGCCGGCTCAAGTCCGGAGACGGCCCGCTTTCCGCCCAGCCCTGACGGGCCAGCCACTCCGTCAGCGGTGCCTGCAGCCAGTCGGGCATGACGGGCGGCGGCGGCGTGACATAGATGCCGTCACCCGGCCCGCTCCAAGGTCGCGACAGCGCGGCATGCAATGGCGGTGTCCAGAACCACTTGCGATAGACCTGCAAATGCAGTTGCAGCGCCGCCTGGCCGCGATGACGCACCTCCAGCGGTGCAGAGAAGTCCGCCAACGCCCGCTTGGCCTGCGCCTGCAGATCAGGCAGCGTGGCGGCAGCTGCACCGCCTCCCAGCATGACGGCCAAGGCCGCGACGAGCAGCCGCCTCATGTGCAGGTCGCCAGGTTGTAGCGCGACAGCACGCGCCACCAGCCCTGCTCGTTGGCTTCGAGCTGGTAAAGGTCTTCGGCATACAGGTTGTCGACTCGATGCAAATAGGCTGGCTTCCAGCCATCAGCCAGCATGCCCGCCGGGTCCAGCCATGGCGCCTGGCCGACCGTCCTGTGATCGGTGCTGACGACGGTGCGCAGGTCCGGCACCCCATCGCCATCCAGATCGACGCTGGCATCGACGCGATGGGCGAGCCAATCGCCGAAAGGGTTGGCACGCAGCCGCGTCTGCTTCTGCGGCGTCACGCGCGCCCGCGCGGCATCCACCGGAGCCGTGGTCGCCAGCACAGCCAGGATGCTGCCGCGCACCGGCTGCGGCAGCACGATCTCGGCCTGGCTTTGCAGATCGTCTGGTTTGTCGCTGGCACCGCAGGCGTCGCTGCCGTAGGTGGCGCGCCGCAGCACGGCGGGCAGCAGACCCGCTTCGGTGACGACCCAGACCGGCAGGCGCAGCCGCAGGTCGAGTTGAGCCACGCGGCGCTCCTCGTCAGTCAATGCACGGCTCAGATCGGCCTCGAGCGCAGCGTCATTCCAGCGCGCCTGCACCGCCAGGCCGCGCGCCTTGGCGATCTCATACAGATCGGCCAGTGCAGCGGCGCTGCGCGCGTCGTAGCGGACACGGTAGACCACGCCTTCCGCATCCCGCGCCTTCAGGCGGCTCACCAGCGGACCACCGGCGAAGCCGGCCAGCAACGTGCCGGGTTTGAAGAAGGACGCCGAGGGCGCCTGGCCGCCCCAACGACCCAGGCCCAGGGCCGTCATGCGCGCCGGGTCAAGCTGGAACTCGGTGCTGCTGCGCGCGGCCAGCTGCAGGTTGATGACCGTGCTCGGCGGGTGGCTCAGCACCTCGGCCGGCTGGCGCCCAAAGTCCCGACTCAAGGCCCTGCGCATCTGCCGCGACTGCTCGTACTCGGCCAACAGAAGCTTCTGCCAGGCAGGCACCTCGGGATCCTTGGCATCGCGCCGTTGAACCCCGAGCTTTTCCAGCAGGCCGGCGTGATCACCCCAGGCATGCAGGGAGGGCGTCAGCGTGAAATGTCGGCGCAGGGCCGCGAACTGGGCCGTGGCGGACTGCAGGCTGGGCTTGGCGACCAGAGTCGCCTTCGTGAGGTCAGCCTCGGCCTGGGCCAGCGCCGCCGAAGGCTCGGCCGCAGCGTGGCCGGCCAGCGTCAATGCCAATGCGCCAAAAAGACCTGCCAATTGCATAGCTCTCCCTGTCTCTTCGGGCCGCATTGTGGGCCCGGTCAGCGGGCCAGCCGCCCCTCAGCGAGCCGCGCCGCACGCGTCAGCCCGAAGCACATGACGAAGTAGCAGCCCGCCAGCGTCAGATAGATCTCCACCGGTTTCACCAGCACCTGGGCGTTGATCTGGTTGGCGATGAAGGACAGCTCCGAGAGGCCAATGATGGTGCCCAGCGACGTCTCCTTGATGGTGGCGACGAACTGGTTGATCAGCGAGGGCAGCATGTGGCGCAGCGCTTGCGGCAGCAGCACCGAGCGCAGCGCCTGAGCGCGCGTCATGCCCAACGACATCGAGGCCTGCAACTGGCCGCGCGGCAAGGCCTGCAGGCCGGCGTGCACGATCTCGGCGAGGTAGGCCGCATCGAAAAGGATGAGGGCGACCAGCATGGTGCTGAACTGGTCGGTCTTGTGGCCGGTCACCGTGGGCAGGAAGAAGTAGGCCCAGAACACCACCATCAGCAGCGGCGTGCCGCGGATGACCCAGACCCAGCCCGTCACCGGCAGGCGCAGCCAGCGGTTGGGGCTGAAGCGGGCCAGGCCCAGCAGCACACCCAGCGGCAGCGCCAGCACCAGGCCCAGCGTGGCCAGGATGACCGTCAACGCCAGGCCACCCAAGGGCCCATGTGGGTACTGGCCGACGAGGAAGTAGAGCCAGTAGGTGTCGACCAACTCAGTCATCGCCTGGCCCCCTGCGGCGACACCGCATGCTGTGCCCATTGCGCCAGGCCCGTCAGCACCAGTGACACCGACAGATAGGCGACTGTCACCAATGCAAAGGTCTCGAAGCCACGGAAGCTCGCCGACTCGACGCGCTGGGCCTGGGTCATCAACTCGGCCGCGCCGATGACGGTGGCGATGCTGGTGTTCTTCCAGAGATTGAGGGTCTGCGACAGCAGCGGCGGCAGCGTGATGCGCAGGGCCTGAGGCAACACGACGAGGCGCATGCCGGCCAGGAAACTGAAGCCCAGGGCCATGGCCGCGTCGAGCTGCGCGCCCGGCACGGCACGCACGCCGGAGCGGATGTCCTCGGACATATAGGCCGCCGTGTACAGCGTGAGGGCCGCCCAGGCGCTGAAGACCTCGATATTGCCGGCATAGAGTTTTTCCTTGATGCCGGCGGGCAGCAGCTCCGGCACGCCGAAGTACCAGAACAGCATGTGCACCAGCAGCGGCACACAGCGCACCGCCTCGACATAGGCTTCACCGGCGACACGCAGCGGCGCCCAAGGCGACAGGCGCAGCAGCGCGATGGCGATGGCCAGTGGCAACGCGGTCAGCAGCGTCAGGCCGGTCAGCAGCACCGACAGGCGCAGGCCTTCCAGCAGCCAGGTGAGGTAGTCGCCCTGCAGCAGCGGGGCAAAGGACAGGACGGGCATGAGGTTCACCGACAAACAAGACAGCCGCCGGCCCTCGTGAGGCGGCGGCTGCGATCAATACGACGAGTGACTTAGCTTTCGACCCTGTCGCTGTCGATCTTGAAGGTGCGCTTGGGGAACTTCAGGCGCGTGTCGGGGCCGTACCACTTCACGAACAGCTTGTCGGCGTCGCCGCCCTTCTCCAGGCCGGTCAGCGCGGCATCGACCTCGGCCTTCAGGCGCTTCTCGCCCTTGCGGATGCCGATGGCCAGCGGTTCGACGCTGATGTTCTGGTCGAGGATGCGGTACTGGCTTGAGGCCGCGCCGAGCTTGGCGTGCTGGTCCAGCAGCGAGACCTCATCGTTGACGAAGGCCACGCCCTTGCCCTGCTGCAGCGCCTGGAAGGCCTGCGGGCCGGTGTCGAAGGTGACGACGTCGACCTGCGGCACGGCCTTGCGGATATTGGGTTCCTGCGTGCCGCCCTTGATGGTGACGACCTTCTTGCCGCTGAGCGAGGCCACGTTCTGGATGCCGCTGTCGGCCTTGACCAGCACCTTCTGGCCGGTGACGAAGGTCGTCAGCGAGAAGTCGATGACGGCCTCGCGCTCCTTGTTGTGGGTGAGGGAGGCGGCCAACAGGTCGACATGGCCCTGCTGCAATTCGGGGATGCGCGCCGCGACGGCGAGCTGCTTGATCTGCAGCTTGACGCCGAGCTTGGCGGCAATGGCGCGGGCCAGGTCGACCTCGTAGCCGATGATTTCGCGCGTCTTGGGATCGATGAAGCTGTTGGGCTCGTCGGTGCCGAGCACGCCGACGACGAGCTCGCCCTTTTTCTTGATGTCGTCGAGCTGGTCGGCATGGGCGATCTGTGCGGCCTGAGCGGCGAGAAGGCCGGTGGCGATGAGGGCCTGGGTCAGCAGGCGGCGGGAGAACGAAGACATCTGGCTTCCTTGTGGGATCAACGTGACGTCATGCTAGGAATCGCATAAGCCGCCGTGAACGACGTTTTTCGCATTTGCTTGTGCAGCGGGACTCGCTCGAAAACAGCGCTTGCTCATGCGAAAAATGGGATTGCCGACGAAGCCTGCCTTCGTATCCTGCGAGGTCTAGCCTAAATTGGCCGCGCCCGACCCGCGGCCCGACTCGTCATGACCGCTCGACTCCCGCTCGAGGCCCGCCCCGCCGTGCTCGACCTCATCGGCAACACGCCGCTGTTGCCCGTGCAACGCCTGGACACCGGCCTCTGCCAGCTCTTCCTCAAGCTCGAATCCCAGAACCCCGGCGGCTCCATCAAGGACCGCATCGGCCTCGCGATGATCGAGACGGCCGAACGCGAAGGCCTGCTCAAACCCGGCGGCACCGTCGTCGAAGCCACCGCCGGCAATACCGGCCTGGGTCTGGCGCTCGTCGCGCGCGCCAAGGGCTACCAGGTGGCCCTGGTGGTGCCCGACAAGATGTCCGCCGAAAAGGTGCTGCAGCTCAAGGCCCTGGGCGCCCAGGTGCACCTGACGCGCTCCGACGTCGGCAAGGGCCACCCGGCCTATTACCAGGACGTGGCCGCCCGCCTGGTGCGCGAGATCCCCGGCGCCTGGTATGCCGACCAGTTCAACAACCCCGCCAACCCGCTGGCGCACGAGACGACGACGGCGCCCGAGATCTGGCAGCAGATGGGCCACGACGTCGACGCCATCGTCTGTGGCGTCGGCTCCGGCGGCACCATCACCGGCCTGARCCGCTACTTCCAGCGCGTGCAACCGGGTGTCGAGATGGTGCTGGCCGATCCGGTCGGCTCCATCCTGAAGGACTACATCGACACCGGCAAATTCGGTGACGCCGGCTCCTGGGCCGTGGAAGGCATCGGCGAGGACTTCATCCCGCCCATTGCCGACCTCGGGCCGGTCCGCACCGCCTACAGCATCAGCGACGCCGACAGCTTCGGCACCGCCCGCGAGCTCTACCGCGCCGAGGGCATCCTGGCCGGCTCGTCCACCGGCACGCTGCTGGCCGCGGCCCTGCGCTACTGCCGTGAGCAGACCACGCCGAAGCGCGTCGTCACCTTCGTCTGCGACACCGGCACGCGCTATCTGTCCAAGGTCTACAACGACCATTGGATGTTCGACCAGGGCCTGTTGACGCGCCCACGCCTGGGCGACCTGCGCGACCTGATTTCGCGGCCGGTCACCAGCGGCGGCGTCGTGTCCGTCGGGCCGGACGACACGCTGCAGACGGCCTTCTCGCGCATGCGCCAGGCCGATGTGTCGCAGCTGCCGGTGCTCGACGGCGGCCGCCTCGTCGGCCTGCTGGACGAGTCCGATCTGCTGGCCCGCCTGCATGCCGATGCGGCTGCGTTCGGCGCCCTGGTGCAGAGCGCGATGAACACCGACGTCATCACGCTGGCACCCACCGCCTCACTCACCGAACTGAACGAGCAACTGCGCCGCGGCCTCGTGGCCGTCATCGCGGACGACGCCGGCTTCCACGGCCTTGTCACCCGCTTCGACCTCATCAACCATCTGCGCAAGGAAGTCACGCGATGAGCAACAACGACACCCGCCTGGACTTCAACACCCGCGTCATCCACGCCGGCCAATCGCCCGACGCCGTCACCGGCGCCGTCATGCCGCCCATCTCGGTCAGCTCCACCTACCGCCAGCACGGCCCGGGCGAGCACACCGGCTACGAGTACGGCCGCACCCACAACCCGACCCGCCAGGCCTGGGAGCGCGCCGTCACCGACCTCGAGGGCGGCGCCCAGGCCTATGCCTTCGCTTCCGGCCTGGCCGCGATGGCGACGGTGCTGGACACCCTGCCGGCCGGCTCGCACATCGTTGCGGGCGACGATCTCTACGGCGGCAGCTATCGCCTCTTCGAGCGCGTGCGCAAGCACAGCGCCGGCCTGCGCGTGAGCTATGTGGACAGCCGCGACACCGAGGCGGTGCGCGCCGCGCTGCAGCCCGACACGAAACTGATCTGGATCGAGACGCCCAGCAACCCCTTGCTGCGCCTGAGCGACCTGGCCGCCATCGGCAAGCTGGCCCGTGACCACGGCGCGCTGGCGGTGGCCGACAACACCTTCGCCAGCCCCTGGGCGCAACGCCCGCTGGAGCTGGGCTTCGACCTCGTCGTGCACTCGGCCACCAAATACCTCAACGGCCACAGCGACGTCATCGGCGGCATTGCCGTCGTCGGCGGCGAGCCTCGCCAGGCCGAGTTGCGCGAGAAGCTCGAATTCCTGCACAACGCCGTCGGCTCTGTGTCCGGGCCCTTCGACAGCTTCCTGGCGCTGCGCGGGCTCAAGACCCTGGCCCTGCGCATGGAGAGACACAACGCCAGCGCCGCCGAATTGGCCGCGTGGTTGAGCGCGCAGCCCCAGGTCGAACGCGTGCTCTACCCTGGCCTGGAAAGCCATCCGCAGCACGCCCTGGCCAAGCGCCAGATGCGCGGCGGCGGCGGCATGATCAGCGTCGCGCTGAAGACCGACCTGGCCGGCGCGCGCCGCTTCCTGCAGCGTGTCGAGCTGTTCACGCTGGCCGAAAGCCTGGGCGGCGTCGAGAGCCTGATCTCGCTGCCCGCCTTGATGACCCATGCCTCCATCCCGCCCGAGACGCGGGCGCGCCTGGGCATCACCGACTCGCTGGTGCGCCTGTCGGTCGGCATCGAGGCCACGGACGATCTGCGGCGCGACCTCGCCACCGCGCTGGCCGTGATCTAGCGGTAGAAGTAGTAGGTCGCCGTGTAGGTGACGCGCACGACCTGGCCTGCCGCCGTGCAGGCCTCGGCGGGCGCGACGCCACCGACCGTCGCGACGCGCTGGATGCTCTTCGTCGTGCTGAAGACGCCGCTGCCGCCATTGCTCTTGGCCGCGAGCAGCAGCCAGGGGATGGCCTTCGCGTCCGGGCCCGGGTCGCGGGCCTTGACCTCGCCGACGACCGTGCTGCCATCCAGCCCCTCCCAGGTCGGACCGGCGTAATGCTTGCCCAGCGGCCGCCCCGCGCGGTCGGCCAGCGTGGCCTCGGGCGCCTTGAAGACCCAGGCGGTGCCGCTGCCATCGGCCTTGGCCTGGCATTCGTAGATCTGCCAGCCCTGGGCCAACGCCTCGAGTTGCAGTTCCTGTCCGGCAGGAGGCTGCAACGCGGCGGGCACCTGAGGCGGCACCGGCTTGCTGGCGCAGGCGGCGAGGATGGGCAGCAGGGCAAGGGCAGCAGCGCGCATGGGCAGGTCTTTCGAGTTGAAAACGCGACGAGTCTAGGAAGGCGTGGCCCGGGCGTCGAGCCCTATCATCGACGGCCATGCCAGCCAGTCTCTCCGGTCAACTCGTCGTCGCCATCTCCTCGCGCGCCCTCTTCGATTTCGAGGCCGAGAACGAGGTCTTCGAGGCCGGCGACGACCATGCCTACATGGCCCTGCAGCAGCAGCGCCTGGACGAACCGGCCCCGCCCGGCGTCGCCTTCTCGCTGGTTGAGAAGCTGCTGGCCTTCAATGCCGGCGGTGCACCCCAGGTCGAGGTCGTCGTGCTGTCGCGCAATGACCCGATCTCGGGCATGCGCGTGTTCCGCTCGGCCAAGCACTACGGCCTGCCCATCGAGCGCGGCGTGTTCACGCGCGGCGCCTCGCCGTGGCGCTATCTGAAGCCGCTGTCGGCCCAGCTCTTTTTATCCACCAACGAGGCTGACGTGCGCCAGGCCCTCGGTGCCGGCGTGGCCGCGGCGCGCGTGATGCCGCTGGCGGCGCGCGCCTCGGCGGCCCACCCCAAGGAGCTGCGCATCGCTTTCGACGGCGATGCCGTGTTGTTCTCCGACGAAGCCGAGCAGGTCTTCCAGCGCGATGGCCTGGCCGCCTTTCGCGAGCACGAGCTGCAACGCGCCCATCTGCCGCTGCAGGCCGGGCCCTTCAAGCCGGTGCTGGAGGCCCTGCACCGCCTGCAGCAGTCCCGCGCCAGCGGCATGAAGGTACGCACCGCCCTCGTCACGGCGCGCAGCGCGCCGGCCCATGAGCGCGCCATCCGCACGCTGATGGACTGGCAGATCGAGGTCGACGAGGCCATGTTCCTCGGCGGCCTGGCCAAGGGCGAGTTCCTGCGCGAGTTCGAGCCCGACTTCTTCTTCGACGACCAGGTCGGCCACATCACCAGCGCCGCGGCCCATGTGCCGGCGGGCCATGTGGCCATGGGCATCGCTAGCTGATCAAGGCAAGGCCGAGGCTGCGCTCAGCAAGCCACACCAGGGCCAGCGCGGCAACGGCGCTCGATCCGGCCGGCACGATCCAGCGCCGATAGGCCGCGCGCCCGCGCAGCAGCAGCGCCGGGGGCAGCAGCACGGCGACGACGACGAGCTGCCCCAGCTCGACACCCAGGTTGAAGCCCAGCAAGGGCAGCACGAGTTCGCTGCCGCGCAGGCCCAGGTCCTTCAGCGGGCCGGCGAAGCCGACGCCGTGGACGAGGCCGAAGAGACCCACCATGCCCCAGCGCGGCCCCGGCACGAAGGGTCGCAGGTTGTCGATCGCGGCGAGCAGCACGGTCAAGGCGATCAGCGACTCGACGACGGCGGCCGGCGGGTTGATGGCGCCGCTGGCTGCCAGCGCCAGCGTGATGGAGTGGGCCAGCGTGAAGGCGGTGACGAGCTTGAGCGTCTCGGCCAGCGCGGCGCGGCCGCTGGCACGCGGTGCCCAGCCCCTGCCCTCGCGCCGCCAGACGGCGACGAGCAGCAGCGTGATGAGGAAGAGCACATGGTCCAGGCCGCTGGCGATATGGGCCATGCCTTCGATGACGAAGCCGCCGAAGCCACGGCTCTCGAGGTTGAGGCGCTGCGGGCCGGCGCCGGGCGTCAACACCAGCGGTTCGCCGGTCGCGCCTACGAGGCGGGCGAGGCCGCGGTGGGCGGCGTCGGTGGTGGCGAAAAGGCGGTAGTCGATGTCGAGTTCATGCACGGGCGCCGCGCAGTGCCAGTGGCTGATGAGCACGGCATGCGTGCCGTCGCTGTGCTCGTCGAGCTGCGGCTGGTCGCGGCCTTGCAGCGCGCAGGCCGCGCCATCGGCCGTGAAGCGCAGGCCGGCGTCGGCCAGGGCCTCGATGTCGGGCCAGCGCTGGCGCACCTCGCCCCAGCTCAGGTTGCCGTCGCCGTCGGCGTCCAGTGCGAGGTCGCGGTCGAGGTCGCGCAACGCGATGTCCAGGCGCTGCTCGACGGCCGCACCGTCGACGCGGTAGACGAGATAGGCCTCGCTGGCCTGGTGGGCGTGGGCCGCGCCGCACAGCAGCAGCGCCAGCCCCGACAAGCAACGGATCACGGCGCAAAGCTCCGATCAAGGGCGGCAAGGCGTGCATCCTGCCAGCCCTTGTCGCGCAGCACGCGCGCCAGCTGCTGGCGCGTCGCATCGCCGTCACGGCCAGCGGCCAGCGCCGCACGCAGCAGCAGCACGGCGTCGACCGGCTCGCGCTGCATCGCCCAGTTCAGCTGCGCCAGGCGCAGCGCCTCGCGCGGCTGCTGTTCGACGTCCAGCGCAAAGCGGGCCTGCTCGCGTGCATGCTTGCCCGGTTCGCGGCGGTCGGCGGCAGCCAGGCGCTCGCGCATCAGGGCGGCCGGCGTCGACGCATCGCGGCCGAGCTGGCGCAAGGCGATGACCTGGCGCAGCAGCAGCGCGTCGGCCTCGGCATCGGGGCTGCGCTCAACCAGCACCAAGGCCTCGGCCGCGCGCTGGCGTGCCAGCAGCCAGTCGGCCAGCGCGGCGCGCGTGTAGACCTCATCCTCGCCGGCCAGCGCGGTGCGGTAGAGGACCGGGGCCGTGGCCTCGTTGCCGAGGCGTTCGGCCAGCTCGGCACGCATCAGCGCCAGCCACGGCGCCATCGATCGGCCCGGGTTCAGCTGAGCCAGAGTTTGCTCGGCACTGGGGCCCTGGCCGGACAGGCTGGCCAGCTCGGCCAGGCAGGCGGTGGCAGGCAGCGTCGCCAGGGGTTGCAGCTGCTCGCACAGGGCGCGCGCCTGCGGCAGTTCGGCGCGCAGCTGGTGCAGCGCGGCCGCATCGAGCAGGGCCTGGGCGCGGTGGTCGGGCGCCAGGTCGGCGCGCGCCAGCAGGCGCTTCAGCTCGGCCAGGGCAGGCTCGAACTCGTGCCGCGCCTGCAGCACACGGGCGCGCAGCAGCACGGCCTCGGCGGGCGCCTCGGCCTGTGTCCACCAGGGCGCGAGCGCCGCCTGCGCGGCACCGAGCTCGCGAGGGTCGCCATGCACGCGGGCGCGTTGCAGGGCCGCCCGCGCGGTGGCGACGGCCAGCGGCAATTGCGCCGGGTCGCGCGCCAAGGCCGCACGACGCGCGCGCTCGGCGGCGTCAATGCGGTAGGGCAGGCGCTGCACGATCTCGGCGTCGCCCTTCGGCACGAAGGGTTCAGCCGAGACCGCCAGCGGGAATGCCGCCAGCAACAGCGCGATCAGGCGCCTCACAAGCTCACGGGCTCTTCGGTTTCGCTGACCGACACCGCCACCGTCGGCAGTGTCAGCGCCTCCGTGGTCTCGTCGTCGGCCTTCTGCGCCTTCAGATAGCTCACCAGGGCCGTCGACGAAGCCACCGCGCTGTCGGGCACCGCGGTGGGAGCCGGCGGCGGCGGGGGCGGCGGGCCGATGATTTCGGTGTCGCTGTCACTGCCGCCACAGGCGGCGAGCACGATCACGGCACCGACGGCAACCGCGGCAGTCTTGCGGGTCAACATGGCGGCCCCTTTCACTTGGTGCCCGGAATGGGCGTGTTGAGATAGGGGAAGCCGCTCAGCAGCGGCACGACGGCCTGGTCGACCGCGTCATGCAGCTTGAAGCTGGTGGCGCCCAGGGGCACGGCGCTGGGCTTGCAGGCCGCGCCGAAGCCGAGCTTGTCGGTGTCGCCATTGGCCACGCACAGGCCGCCCATGACGGCCACCAGCGAGATGTCGACGACGTCGTCCTTGGGTCGACGGCCATTGGGGAAGCCGGCGTTGTCATTGCCCGCGGCCAGGATGTTGCCGACGATGCCCAGGCGGTTCTGCTGGGCGAAGGGCACGGCGGCGATGGCCGTGTTCAGGCGCAGCATCTCCGAGGCCGTGACCGTCTTCTGCTGGTTGACGCCCTTGATGCCGGTCAGGAAGGTCGTGACCAGGTCGTTGCGCGGGAAGTTGGTCGGCGCCGTGTTGGGCAGGGCCAGCGCGATCTCCAGCAGGGCCGGCAGCGTCGGGTTGGTCACGTAGTCGGCGAACTGGCCGTCGCCCGAGGGCTTGGACGAGTTGAACTTGTCCTTGTCCTTCAGGCCGATGACGACCTCGTTGACCAGGGGCATGCCCAGGCGCGAGACCTGCACCCAGGCGCCGCCGGCCTTCTCGCTGGCCTGGTGGCCACTGCCCGGCTTGGGATCGAGCAGGCGGCCCTGGCGCAGGCTGGCCGTCGTCCAGCCGCCGATGACGTCGTCGGTGGCCGTCTTCAGGCAGTCCTTGTGCACTTCCAGCGCCAGCGTCGTGACGTTCTTGTCGCCGATGACGTTGGGCGCCGCATTGATGAGGCTGGGGTCGGTGATGACCGAGACCGGCGCGTTGACCAGGTCGAAGATGGTGCCGAGGTTGACGGCAAACGGGTCCTGGCGCTGGCCGACGAAGACCTTGGCCGGCGTGCTGCARCCGGGGATGTTGACCGGGTAGACATGCTTGGCCGCGTAGGCCGCGTAGTCGGCGATGGTCTTCTTGCCGATGTTGTCGACCGGCTTGTCGAAGGTCGTCGCGCCGCTGGTGGCGTGCGCAACCGCCTGGGCCGTGCCGCTGCGGCGGTCGCCGCGCACCACCGTGACCGTGTAGCTCTCGTTGAGCTGCAGGCTGGCGTCCTTGACATTGGCCACCACGCCCGACTGGATCAGCGGAATGCCGACCATCTTGCCGCCGACGCTCAAGGACGTGCCGGCACCGCTGTTGGACAGGGTGTTCTTGAAGCGGAACTGGAAGGTGATGTGTTCCTTGGCATCACCGACGTTGTCGACATGGATCTCGTAGAGCGCATTCGGGTCCATCGAGAAATAGTTCGGGCCGCCGTAGCCGTCCTGCAGCGGCTGGTAGTTGGCGATCAGCGTCACGTAGCCGGCGCGGCCGGTCTCGTAGCTGTTGAACATGTAGAAGTCCGTCGCGTCGACCTTGGGCACGGTCGTGATGAAGGGGGCTTCGCGGTGGCTGGAGGCCTGGGCCGCAGCGGCCAGGCAGAGCAGGGCAACGCCCAGGGCGCTGCGGGTGAGACGAGCTTTCATCGAGGGCATCCTGTATGGCAATGCCGGCATGGCATCTGGGCGGTGTTACGCGCCCAGTCGCCCTCCGGATTCACCCGATGTGACGAATCGCCCCCCTTCCCCCTAGCAACACAATGGCAGCCCTGATCAGGAGAGCCCCATGCCCCGCTACCGTCTCGCCGCGCTCGCCGCGGCCCTGTGCGCCACCAGCGCCTGGGCCGGCACCAGCGGCTTCTATCGCCAGCCCACACTGCGTGGCGATGTCGTCTATCTTGTCGCCGAGGGCGACCTCTGGCGAGTCAATTCGCAAGGCGGCGAAGCCCAGCGGCTGACGACGCACAACGGCCAGGAGACCCAGCCCGCCGTGTCGCCCGACGGGCAATGGCTGGCCTTCACCGGCCAGTACGACGGCGGCACCGAGATCTATCTGATGCCCGTCGCCGGCGGCCCGCCCAGGCGTTTGACCTGGGAAGGCGGCGGCATGCGCGTCTGGGGTTTCACGGCGGCGGGTGAAGTGCTCTACACCAGCCTGGACGCCCGCCCCGGCAGCCAGCTCTTCGCCATCGACGTGAAGACCGGCCAGCGCCGCCAACTGCCCGTCGGCCAGGCCAGCGATGCGGCCCTGAGCGCCGATGGCAAGACCCTGTACTTCACGCGCAGCGGCCTGCGCGGCGACAACGCCCGCCAGTACCGCGGCGGCGCCATCGCGCGGCTGTGGTCGCTGGACCTGACGGACCGGGCCGAGGCCAAGCCGCTGATCGCCGAAGGCAACAACGACCGCCGCCCCCTGCCCTACCGCGCGGCAGGCGGCGAGCGCATCGCCTTCCTGTCGGACCGCGACGGCAGCGTCAACCTCTGGTCGGCCAATGCGCAAGGTGGCGACCTGCGACAGCACACCACGCACAAGGGCTGGGACATCCGCCACGCCTCCATCGACGGCACACGCGTCGTCTACGCGCTGGGGGCCGACCTCTTTCTCGTCGACCTGGCGCAGAACGCCGCCGCCAGGAAACTCGACATCGGCCTGGGCGGCGACTTCGACCAGCAGCGCGAGCGCTGGATCAAGAAGCCGCAGGACTTCCTGACCGATACGTCCTTCGCGCCGAACGGCGAGCGCGTGCTGCTGGCCGCGCGCGGCCATCTCGCGACGCAGGGCGTGCAGCAGCTGCGCCGCGCCGAGCTGCAGCAGCCCGTCGATGGCCGCTGCAAGAAGGGCGAGTTCAGCAGCGACAGCAAGAGCGTCTTCGCCACCTGCGACTTCAGCGGCGAGACCGAGATCTGGCGCTTCGCCGCCAATGGCAACGGCCAGCCCGAGCGCATCACCAGTGGCGCCACGACCCAGCGCCGCGACCTGCTGCCCTCGCCCGACGGCCGCTGGCTGGCGCACACGGACAAGGAAGGCCGCATCTGGCTGACCGACCTGAAGGCCCCCAAGGACAAATCAGCCACCAAGGAAGTCGCCCGCAGCGGCCTCGGCGAGACGCCCCAGCTGCAGGGCTGGAGCCCCGATGGCCAGGCCCTGGCCTGGACGCTGTCGCTGCGCCATGCCGACCGCAGCCAGCTGCAGCTCTACAGCACCGCCGACGGCCGCACCCACACGCTGACCAGCGACCGCTACGACAGCGACAGCGCCACCTTCAGCCCGGACGGGCAATGGCTGTACTTCGCGTCCAACCGCAACTTCGCGACGACCGGCAATGGCAGCCCCTGGGGCGACCGCAACACGGGACCGTTCTTCGGTTTCCGCAGCAAGCTCTATGCGCTGGCCCTGCAGCCGGGCCTGCGCTCGCCGTTCGCGGCCAAGGACGAACTCGAATCGGTCACCGAGAAGAAGGCCGACGAGCAGCGCGCCGAGGACAAGAAGGCCACCGACAAGGATCCGACCGAGCGCAAGCCTGATGCAAAGGACACCAAGGACGCCAAGGACGACAAGAAGCCGGCGGCCGACAAGAAGGGCAAGCCAGCCATCGTCTATGAAGGCCTGGCGGCGCGCCTGTACGAGCTGCCCACGCCGGCCGGGAGCTACCGGGCGCTGCGCGCGGACGGCAAGCGTCTGTGGTTCCTGGACCAGGACCTGGACCGCAAGACCCAGCTCAAGTCCATCGCCGTCGACAACCAGGGCGGCCCGGCCGAGATCCTGGCCCACGATGTGCGCGCCTACGACATCAGTGCCGACGGCAAGAAGCTGATGCTGGTGCGCAACCAGGGTCAGGGCGCGCCCGAGGTGCTCATCGTCGAGGCGGCGCCCAAGCTGCCGGCCGAAACCGCCAAGCTGCAGGTGCGCTGGAGCGACTGGCAGATCGCCACCCAGCCACGCGCGGAGTGGAAGCAGATGTTTGCCGACGCCTGGCGCCTGCACCGCGACCACTTCTACGACGTCAAGATGCACGGCGTCGATTGGACGGCCGTGCGCGCCAAGTACGAGCCGCTGGTGGACCGCGTGACGGACCGTTTCGAACTGGCCGAGCTGATGGCGCAGATGGTCAGCGAGCTGGGCGCCCTGCACAGCCAGGTCGGCGCCGGCGACACCCGCCCGGCGCCGGACGAACCGGGTCTTGCCGGCCTCGGCGGCCGCTTCGCGCGCGGGCCCGATGGCTGGCGCATCGAGGCGATCTACGCGCATGAAGCCGAACTGCCCGCCGAGGCACCGCCGCTGGCCGCGCCGGGTCTGGGCCTGAAGGTCGGCGACGTCATCACGAGCGTGAACGGCCGCCCGACGGCCGCCGCACCGCACCTCCTGGAGCTGCTGCGCGGCCAGGCCGGCCGCCAGGTGCTGATCGAGGTCAAGCAGGGCGACAAGACCGTGCAGCGCATCGTCACGCCGGTGGCCCAGACGCGCGAGAACCAGCTGCGCTACAACGACTGGCGCGTCAGCCGCGCCAAGGCCGTCGAGCAGGCCGGCCAGAGCCGCATCGGCTATGTGCATCTGCGCGCCATGGGCGCGGCCGACATCGCCGACTTCGTGCGCGAGTTCTACGCCGCCAGCGACCGCGACGGCCTCATCATCGACGTGCGCTACAACAACGGCGGCAACATCGACAGCTGGATCCTGGAGAAGCTGCTGCGCCGCGCCTGGGCCTTCTGGCAGCCGCGTTCACCCGGCGGCGCACCGGTCTACGCCAATATGCAGAACGTCTACCGCGGCCACACGGTGGTGCTGATGAACGAGGACACCTACAGCGACGGCGAGACCTTCGCCGAAGGCTTCAAGCGCCTCAAGCTCGGCCCCGTCATCGGCAAGCGCAGCTCGGGCGCGGGCGTGTGGCTGTCCGACCAGAACCGCCTCATCGACAACGGCATCATGCGTGCCGCCGAGACGGGGCAGATGGACGCCGAGGGGCGCTTCCTCGTCGAGGGCGTCGGCGTGACGCCGGACATCGAGGTCGACAACCTGCCACGGGCGACGGCGATGGGGCACGACGCGCAGCTCGATGCCGCCATCGCCGAGCTGAAGCGGCGCATCGCCGCGGAGCCGGTCAGGGAGGTGAAGCCGGGGCCGTATCTGCGGCCGGTCAAGCCGTAAGACAAAAAGGGAGGCCGCGGCCTCCCTTTTTTGATGCGCCGGGGAAGTCAGGCCGCGCGGACGAAGCGGTGCACCGCCGTGGCCCGGGCCGCGAAGGCGCCGCTGAACAGCCCCAGGGCCGCGCTCACCATGGCGATGAACCAGACTTCCTGCAGCACATGGGCGCCCATGCCGGTAGCGAAGCCCAGGCCGAACTTGGTCATGAAGATGCCGAGCATCAGGCCCATCGGCACCCAGCTGCCGGGCATGCGCACGGCGGCGCCTTCCTTGGCCAGGCCGCGCGGTGCCAACAGCGGGCCGCCAATGAAGACGGCGGCCGCAAAGGCCGTGGCCCAGGCGAGCACGGGCACCATGTGCGCGCCGAAGGCCGTCGTGACGCCATACAGCGACAGGGCCAGCATGGCCAGGGCGATCTTGGCGAGCATGCCGGGTCGGACGACACGGTCACGCGACTGGCGATAGCCCAGCATGACGAGACCGGCAAGCACAGCGAAGGGCCAGAAGGGGATGGAAGAGGCAGTCATGGGCGGCATCCGGTGGGTGTTGCGATGCCTGGACTGTGCGGATACCTCGCCCTCGGGGCGAACGGCTTGCGACGAATGGACAGCCCGTGGCGGGAATCGCCAGCGGGTGGCGGCGAAAGGCTGTCTGCCGGATGCTCAGCTCAGCACGACCCGCGCGAACTTGCGCTTGCCGACCTGCAGCACATGCTCGCCAGCATCGAGCTTCAGCCCCTTGTCGGAGATCACTTCACCCGAACGGCGCACGCCACCCTGCTCCACCATGCGCAGGCCTTCGCCGGTCGAAGCGACGAGGCCGGCCGCCTTCAGTACCTGGGCAAGGCCCATCGGCGCGCCGCTGAGCTGCACCTCGGGGATGTCGTCCGGAATGCCGCCCTTGGCGCGGTTGTTGAAGTCGGCCTCGGCTGCATCCGCCGCCGCGGCACTGTGGAAGCGCGCCGTGATCTCCTTGGCCAGCATGACCTTGGCGTCCTTCGGGTTGCGGCCACCGCTCACTTCAGCCTTCAGCGCAGCGATCTCGGCCAGCGACTTGAAGGACAGCAGCTCGAACCACTTCCACATCTGCACGTCGCTGATCGACAGGATCTTGGCGAACATGGTGTTCGGCGCTTCCGTGATGCCGATGTAGTTGTTCTTGGACTTGGACATCTTCTCGACGCCGTCCAGGCCCTCCAGCAGCGGCATGGTCAGGATGCACTGCGGCTCCTGGCCGTATTCCTGCTGCAGGTGGCGGCCCATCAGCAGGTTGAACTTCTGGTCGGTGCCGCCCAGCTCCAGGTCGCTCTTCAGCGCCACCGAGTCATAGCCCTGCATCAGCGGGTAGAGGAACTCGTGCACCGAGATCGGCGTCTGGGCCGCGAAGCGCTTGGTGAAGTCGTCGCGCTCCATCATGCGGGCCACGGTGTACTTGCTGGCCAGCTGGATCATACCGGCCGCGCCCAGCGGCTCACTCCACTCGGAGTTGTAGCGAATCTCGGTGCGCGCCGGGTCCAGCACCAGCTTGGCCTGGGCGTAGTAGGTCTCGGCGTTGGCCTGGATCTGCTCCTTGGTCAGCGGCGGGCGGGTGGCGTTGCGGCCGGACGGGTCGCCGATCAGCGAGGTGAAGTCGCCGATCAGGAAGATGACCTGGTGGCCCAGGTCCTGCAATTGGCGCATCTTGTTCAAGACCACCGTGTGACCGACGTGGATGTCGGGGGCCGTCGGGTCCAGGCCCAGCTTGATGCGCAGCGGCACGCCGGTGGCGGCCGAGCGGGCCAGCTTCTTGGTCCACTCCGCCTCTGGCAGCAGCTCGTCCACGCCGCGGCGCGTGACGGCCAGGGCTTCGAGAACGGCATCGGTGATGGGGAATTGCGGAGCGTCGGACATGGCGCATCGGCGCCTGGCAGCTAACCAGACGAAACGTTAAGTTATTGATCCATCGGGGTTAACCGGCATGCCAGGTAGGACAAAGCCGTTAGAATTCACCCTTCGTTTTGGGGGTGTTGTTTCAACACAACCAATCCAGGGATTTTAAGGGCCGCCCACGAGCGGCCTGCGCGCGGAACCGGCTCGGCCGGGATTGCCCCAGCGACAACCCCGGGAAACTGAGAGTGACCGTTCAGAATCGTCTTCAGCAAGTCCAAGCCAGCCTGCAGCGCGCCGAGGCCTTTGCCGCCCGGCACCCGCGCGCACTGACGGCCACCGTCGTCGGTCTGCTGAGCTGCTTTGCCGTGACCGCCTTCGGCATTGCGCCGCTGGCCCCCGATGCCGCCGAGCTGCCCAAGCGCACCTTGGTCGAAACCCTCGCCACGCCCGACATCGAGAGTCAACTCGATGAGCTGGCCGCCCACGCCATCGGCCTGACCCGCGCCGAAGCCACCCGCTCCAGCGACACCCCCGACAGCCTGCTCAAGCGCGCCGGCGCCTTCGACCCCGCGGCTGCCGCCTTCCTGCGCGCCGACCCGCTGGGCCGCCGCGTGCTGCAGGGCCGCGCTGGCAAGATGGTCCACCTGACGGCCGATGCTTCGGGCCAGGTGGAGAAGATCGTCGTGCGCTCGCCCGCCGAGAAGGCCGAGCAGCAGGGAAGTCATTTCACCCGCCTGACCATCGAGCGCGTGGGCAACCGCTTCACCGCGCGCACCGAGACGGCACCTCTGCAGGCCCAGGTGGCCCTGGGCAGCGGCACGATCCGCACCTCGCTGTTCGCCGCGACGGATGACGCCAACATCCCCGACGCCATCGCTTCGCAGATGGCCGACATGTTCTCCGGCGACATCGACTTCCACCGCGAGCTGCGCAAGGGCGACCGCTTCAGCATCGTCTACGAGACGCTGACGGCCGACGGCGAAGCCATCACCTGGGACGGCGGCGTCGGCCGCCTGCTGGCCGGCGAGTTCACGAACAACGGCCGCACCTACTCGGCCGTCTATTTCAAGGACAACGCCACCGGCAAGAGCAGCTTCTTCGGCTTTGACGGCACGAGCAAGCGCCGCGCCTTCCTGGCCAGCCCGATGGAGTTCTCGCGCATCACCAGCGGCTTCGCGATGCGCCTGCACCCCATCATGAACACCTGGCGCCAGCACAACGGCGTCGACTACGGCGCGCCGACCGGCACGGCCGTGCGCTCGGTGGGTGACGGCACCGTCGAGATGGCCGGCTGGCAGAACGGCTTCGGCAATGTCGTGCAGGTGCGCCACAGCGGCGACCGCAGCACGGTCTACGCCCACCTGAGCCGCATCGATGTCAAGAAGGGCCAGCGCATCGAACAGGGCATGAAGTTGGGCGCCGTCGGCTCCACTGGCTGGGCCACAGGCCCGCATCTGCACTTCGAGTTCCGCGTCGGTGGCCGCCACATGGACCCGCGCACCATCGCGAAAGCCTCCGAGGCCGTCACTCTGCCGGGCTACGCCAAGTCGCAGTTCCTGCAGACCGTCGCCAGCGTCAAGACCCAGCTGGCCGTCGCCGAAACGATGGATGGCGTCTCTGCCGCCGACTGACGCCCGCCAGCTCTACATCGGGCTGATGTCGGGCACCTCGCTCGACGGCGTTGATGGCGTTCTCTTCGACGCCGAGGCCCTGGTCGTCACCGGCCATGTGCATGCTCCCTTCAGCCACGCGCTGCGCGACGAACTGCTGGCGCTGAACACGCCCGGCGACAACGAACTGCACCGCGCCGCGCTGGCGGCCAACGCCGTCGCCCGCGCCTACGCCGATGTCGTCTCCCAACTGCTGGAGGCCACCCGCACGCCGCGCGAACAGGTTTGCGCGATCGGCGCCCATGGCCAGACGGTGCGCCACCGCCCCGACGGTTTCGACGGCTACACCAGCCAGTTGCTGAACGGCGCCCTGCTGGCCGAGCAGGCCGGTATCGCCGTCATCTGCGACCTGCGCAGCCGCGACGTGGCCGCCGGCGGCCAGGGTGCGCCGCTGGTACCGGCCTTCCACCGCGCTGTCTTCGGCGCCGCGGGCCGGGACACGGCGGCGCTCAATCTCGGCGGCATCAGCAACCTCAGCCTGCTCTTTGCCGATGGTCGCACCGGTGGCTTCGACTGCGGCCCGGCCAACTGCCTGATGGACGGCTGGATCGCCCGCCACCGCGGCCTGGCCTATGACGCCGATGGCGCCTGGGCAGCAACCGGCCGGGTACTGCCCGAACTGCTTGCGGCATTGCGGGCCGAGCCCTGGTTCGCGCTGCCGCCGCCCAAGAGCACGGGACGGGATCTCTTCCATCTGCGCTGGCTGGACGCGAAGCTCACGCCCGGCCTCGCGCCGGAGGATGTGCAGGCCACGCTGCTGGAACTCAGCGCCCGCTGCGTCGCCGRCGCCTTGCAAGCCAGCATGCCAAAGGCCCAGACCTTGATCGCCTGCGGCGGCGGCGCCTTGAATGGCCGGCTGATGCAGCGCCTGGCGGCCCTGCTGCCCGGTGTGGCCGTGCAGAGCAGTGCCGACCGCGGCCTGCCGGTCGACCAGGTCGAGGCCGCCGCCTTTGCCTGGCTGGCGAATCGATTCATCGCACGCCTGCCCGGCAATCTGCCAAGTGTTACCGGTGCAGCCGGGCTGCGCGTGCTCGGCGCGCTGCACCCAGCCTGAGCCGGGGCTCACCGTCGCGCTAGCATGCGCGCCCCACCTCACGGAGTACGCGCTTGAGCCCCAGTTTCCGTGCCACGACAGCACCGGTCGCGGCCGCGTTCTTCCTGTCCGGCTTTGCCGCCCTGGTCTACCAACTGGCCTGGCAGCGCCTGCTGTTCGTCGTCGTCGGGGTCGACATCGAGTCGGTCACCATCATCGTCTCGACCTTCATGCTGGGCCTGGGCGTGGGCGCGGTGCTGGGGGGGCAGTTGGCCGACCGCTGGCCCCACCGCATCCTGGCCGCCTTCTGCGTCTTCGAGGCCTTGATCGCCTTGTATGGCCTGGCCAGCGTGGACCTGCTGCAGGCCTGTGCCACGCTGTTCGCCGGACTGTCGCGCCCGGCGGCCGCCGCGCTGAGCTTTGCGCTGCTGATCCTGCCCACCGTCTGCATGGGCGCGACGCTGCCCATGCTGGTCGCCCACGGCTGGCAGCGCTCGGGCAATGTCGGCGTGTCCACCGGCACGCTGTACTTCATCAACACGCTGGGCGCGGCCTGCGGCGCCTTTGCGATCGGCTTCGTGCTGCTGTATTGGCTGGACCTGCGCCAGGTCGTCTGGCTCGCGGCGGGGCTGAACGCAGCGGCCAGCGCGGTGGTGGCGCTGAACCTGCGCGGAAAGGCTGCCTGATGCGCCGCCTCGCCCTGCTGCTGTCCTTCAGCGTCGGCCTGCTGTCGCTGAGCCAGGAGATCCTCTGGGTGCGCCTGCTGAGCTTCGGCCAGCAGGGGCGGCCCCAGGCTTTCGCGCTGGTGCTCGTGGCCTTCCTGGTGGGCATCTCTGCCGGCTCCGTCATCGGGCGGCGCATCTGCGAACGCAGCACGCAGTTGCTGGCGTCCGCGGCCCGCGTGCTGAGCTGGGCCGCGGCCCTGGACATCATCGCGCTGCAACTGGCCGCGCCCTTGCTGGGCTACACGCCGCTGCGCCTGGCTGCGCTGCTGCTGCTGATCGCGCTGACGGCCGGCGCCAAAGGCGTGCTTTTTCCCATCGTGCACCACCTCGGCTCCAACACCTCGCGAGAAGCGCTGGGGCGCTCGGTGTCCAAGGTCTATCTGGCCAATGTGATGGGGTCGGCCCTGGGGCCGCTGATCACGGGCTTCTGGCTGCTGGACCTGCTGACTGTCGAGAGTGCCTGGGCCGTCGTGGCCACCGGCACCGCCGCGCTGGCCCTGGTCTGCCTGAGCGCCGCACCGCAGCGCCAGCGCAGCTGGTTCACGCTGCCGGCGCTGCTGCTGAGCCTGGGCGCCGTGCTGGTGATCCTGCCCCTGCCGGTCATCCAGAAGGCCGCCACCGATGTGGAGGACACGCGACCGATCCGCCAGCTGATCCAGAACAAGCACGGCATCCTGCACACCCTCGTGCACGAGGACGGCGACATCACCTACGGGGGCAACGCCTACGACGGCCGCGTGAACGTGGACATGACCCTGAACTCCAACATGCTAGACCGGGCCTATCTGATGGCGGTGCTGCACCCCGGGCCGAAGCGCGTGCTGGTGATCGGCCTGTCCACAGGCGCCTGGACGCAGGCGATCCTGGGCGTCCCAGGCATCGAGCAGGTTGACGTCGTCGAGATCAACCCCGGCTACCGGGACCTCATCGCCAGCCACCCCAACGTGGCGCCACTGCTGAACGATCCGCGCGTCAAGCTGCATTTCGACGACGGCCGGCGCTGGTTGCGGGCCCACCGGGAGGCCCGCTACGACCTGATCTTCCAGAACACCACCTTCCACTGGCGGGCCTATACCAGCCTGCTGATGTCACGCGAATACCTGCAGGAGATGTCACGGCATCTGGCCCCCGGCGGCATCGTGGCCATGAACACGACCGACAGCCTGGACGCCTACGCCACCGCCCTCGATGTCTTCCAGCATGTGGCGCGCTACGTCAACTTCGCCTACATGAGCGACCGGCCGCTGCAGCGCAGGCCCGATGCCGAAGCGGTGCTGCGCGCCTGCCGCACGCTGGGCCAGCCGACGTTCCCCGACGCCTTGTTCGCCGAGTCGGCCGTCGCGCGGCGCCTGCTGGACACGCCGCTGATCGAAGCGCGCGACTATCTGCGCCGCCAGCCTGCCGGTGATCCGCCTGGCGTCATCACGGACCTCAACATGATCAACGAGTTCCGGCACGGCGAGCCGCCGCTGTTCGGCTGGCTGAGGCCCATCCTGCCGGCCTCGCCCAACGACGTGGCCAAATGAATCCGGCCGGGCGGCACTCGCCTGGCTAGGCTTCAGGCGGCGACGTCACGGATTTTCCGGGCCCGCTGTCGGCGGGCGCCAGCTGCCAGAAGATGCCGGCCGAGGCGATGGTGATCAAGGCCATGCAGGCGAAGGTGGCGCGGAAGGTTTGCAAGGTCTGCACACCATCCATGCCGAAGTGGGCCGTGAAGGCCGCCAGCACCGCGCCCGCCGCCGCGACACCCATGCCCATGGCCAGCATCTGCACCATGGACAGCAGGCTGTTGCCGCTGCTGGCCATGGTGGGCTCCAGGTCCTTCAGCGTCAGCGTGTTCATCGCCGTGAACTGCATGGAGTTCACCGCGCCGAACAGGGCCAGCTGCACGAGGCGCACGGCCAGGGGCTGATCCGGTGACGAAAACACGAAGCTGGCCATGGTCAGGCCCACCAGCAGCGTGTTGACGGTCAGCACGCGGCGGTAACCGTGGCGCGTGATCAAAGGCGTCGTCAGCTTCTTCATCGACATGCTGGCGAGGGCGACGGGCAACATCATCATGCCGGCCTGGGCGGGCGAGTAGCCCATGGTCACCTGCAGCAGCAGCGGGATCAGGAAGGGCATGCAGGAGCTGCCCAGGCGCGAGAACAGATTGCCCAGCAGGCCGATGCGCAGGGAGCCGACCTGAAAGAGTCTTGGCGAGAACAGCGGGTCCGGTCGGCGCAGCGCATGCAGCCAGTAGGCCGTCAGGCTGGCGAGACCGAAGATCATCAGCACGAGGACGGAGGCCTGGCGCAGGCCCAGGCCGGACAGTCCGTCCAGGGCCAGCGACAGCGCCATCATGCCGAAGGCGAGCATCAGGTATCCCGGCAGGTCGAAGCGCCCCGTGGAGACCGGCGCCGGCACGGGCATGTAGCGCAGCGTCGCCAGGGCCCCGACGACGCCGACCGGCACATTGATGAGGAAGATCCAGTGCCAGGACGCCACCTCGACGAGCCAGCCGCCCAGGGTCGGCCCGATGAGCGGGCCGACGAGGCCGGGGACGGCGACGAAGCTCATCGCCTGCAGGAAGCGCTCGCGCGGGAAGGTCCTCAGCACGACGAGGCGCCCGACTGGCAGCAGCAGCGCGCCACCCATGCCCTGGACGACACGCGCGGCGACCAGACCGGTCAGATTGCCGGCAACCGCGCACAGCACCGAGCCCAGCACGAACAGCGCGATCGCGCCGACATAGATGCGGCGCGTGCCGAAGCGGTCGGCCATCCATCCCGAGGCCGGGATCAGCATGGCCATCGTCAGCGAATAGGCGACGACGACGGACTGCATGCGCAGCGGGCTCTCGCCCAGGCTGGCCGCCATCGCCGGCAGGGCGGTGTTGACGATGGTGGCGTCCAGCGTCTGCATGAAGAAGCCCAGGGCCACCAGCCACAACAGCATGCGCTGGTCGCGGTCTTGCTGGAGGTCGGGCGTGA
This sequence comes from Roseateles sp. P2_H4, assembly GCF_056403315.1. Lineage (NCBI taxonomy): Bacteria > Pseudomonadati > Pseudomonadota > Betaproteobacteria > Burkholderiales > Sphaerotilaceae > Roseateles > Roseateles sp. P2_H4. Next base: position 193,279 of record NZ_JBFUFR010000008.1, read on the forward strand.
GCAAGGGAGATGCCATGGCTCAGAAAGCAAAAAACCGCCCGGAGGCGGTTTTCGTAAAGGCGGTCAGTGCACGCTCAGACCGAGAAGCTGGAGCCGCAGCCGCAGGTCGTCGTGGCGTTCGGGTTCTTGATGACGAACTGGGCGCCCTGCAGGTCTTCCTTGTAGTCGATCTCGGCGCCCATCAGGTATTGCAGGCTCATCGAATCGATCAGCAGCGTCACGCCATTCTTCTGCATCTGCGTGTCGTCTTCGTTGACGGCCTCGTCGAAGGTGAAGCCGTACTGGAAGCCGGAGCAACCGCCGCCCTGCACGAAGACACGCAGCTTCAGGTCCGGGTTGCCTTCCTCGGCCACCAGATCGCGCACCTTGTCGGCGGCGCTGTCGGTGAACACCAGGGGCACGGGGATGTCAGTGACGGGGGTATCAAGCACGGCGCTCATGGCGGGCTCCTGTGAATCTGTCCAGAGAGGGATATGGGGATTGTCGGCCCAAAAACAAAAGGCCGCTTGGAGCGGCCTTTTGCTGGAGCAGCGTAGAAATTAACGCTTGCTGAACTGCTTCCTGCGGCGAGCGCCGTGCAGGCCGACCTTCTTACGCTCGACTTCACGCGCGTCACGCGTGACGAAGCCGGCGCGGCTCAGGTCGGGCTTCAGGGTTGCGTCGTAGTCGATCAGCGCGCGGGTGATGCCCAGGCGCAGCGCGCCGGCTTGACCCGATTCGCCACCACCGTGCACGTTCACCTTGATGTCGAAGGCTTCGCCATTGTTCGTCAGCAGCAGGGGCTGCTTGGCGATCATGATCGAGGTCTGACGACCAAAGTAGGTGTCGATGGACTTGCCGTTGACGATGATCTGGCCCGTGCCCTTCTTCATGAAGACGCGAGCGACCGACGACTTGCGACGGCCCGTACCGTAATTCCAGTTTCCGATCATGGCCGTTCCTTAGATCTCGAGAGCCTTGGGCTGCTGGGCGGTATGCGGGTGCGTCGGGCCTGCGTAGACCTTCAGCTTCTTGACCATGGCGTAACCGAGCGGGCCCTTGGGCAGCATGCCCTTGACGGCCTTTTCCAGCGCGCGGCCGGGGTGCTTGGCTTGCATGTCCTTGAACTTCGTGGCGTAGATGCCGCCGGGGAAGCCGCTGTGACGGTAGTACACCTTGTCGGTGGCCTTGTTGCCCGTGACACGGAGCTTTTCGGCATTGACGATGACGATGAAATCACCGGTATCCACGTGAGGCGTGTAAATGGCCTTGTGCTTGCCGCGCAAACGGAGTGCCACTTCGCTGGCAACACGTCCGAGCACCTTGTCGGTGGCGTCAATCACAAACCACTCGTGCGTCACTTCGGCCGGCTTGGCGCTGAAGGTCTTCATGAGAGTGCTTTCGCTGCGCCGGTCTCAAACTGCTGAAACCGGCAATAGATGGCTGAACTTCGACCGGTCTCGGTGCTTGTGTCTGATGCACAGCCTCTCAACACGGCTCTTTCCCGCAGCCTTTGACGGAAAAGCCCACGAGTGTAGCAGCGAAGCCCTTGGTTTGAAAGCGCGCAGGGCGTTAACCTTGGCACAGGCCATGCAAGGCCACCTCATGCCCAAAACCCCGCCCATCGCCCCTGACAACCCGCCCGCCGAGCCCGCAGCGGACTGGGATCATGAGTTGTCGGCTTTTGGCCCCGACCCGAATGTGCCGGCCGCGCCCCCGCCCGAATCGGCTGGCCCGCTGGCCAATGCGCGCGCCGCGCTGGAGCGCTTGTCGACCTGGGTGCCCATCCGCTCCCTGGCTCGCCGCCATCGCCGCCGCATCATCGACCACCTGCTGGCGCTGGAGCCGCAGGACCGCTATCTGCGCTTCGGCTATCCGGCTTCGGACGAGCAGATCCGCAAGTACGCCCTCAGCATCGACTTTGCCCGTGACGAAGTGCTAGGCATCTTCAACCGCCGCCTGCAACTGATCGCCCTGGCCCATCTGGCCTATGCCCAGCCACTGATCGGCGGCGAGCCCGACCGCGCGATGGCCGAATTCGGCGTCTCCGTGCTGCCGCAGTCGCGCAGCCGCGGCCTGGGCCGGCGCCTTTTCGATGCCGCCGGCCTGCACGCCCGCAATCGCGGCGTCGACACCCTCTTCATCCACGCCCTCAGCGAAAACCGTCCCATGCTGCGCATCGCCGCGGCGGCCGGTGCCATCGTCGAGCGGGATGGCGGCGAATCGGCGGCCTATCTGCGCCTGCCGCCCGATTCGTTCACCTCCCAGGTCGAACAGGCGCTGGAGCGTCATCTGGGCGAACTGGATTTCCAGTTCAAGCGCCAGGCTCAGGTGCTGAGCGAGTTCGTCGACAGCGTTGCCGAGGTCAAAGCCCATTTCGAATCCCCGGGTCGCGCCGCCAAGGAATAAATGACGGATAACGACCGTTTTCCCAGGCCTGCTCCCCCTCAGGCCCGGGGGAATCGGGACTAGCGAGTAATGTCTTTTAGGGACGTTGCGCTACATTGCCCGACCATTGCGCCGCGAGAAAACAACGCTGGCGTCTCCCCGCCGAAATCCCTGAGGGATATGCCGTACGCCATCTATTGGATCGCCGCGCTGGCTGTTTGCGTCCTGGGTCTGGCCATCAGCCTGATCTGGGCGCTGCGTCGGCCTGCGTACGCCAATAAAGGCCTGCCGGCGGAGTGGTCACTCACGGCACGGCCGGTGTTCACGACCGACGAGCGCCGCGTCTTCCGCCTGCTGCGCGAGGCCCTGCCCCACCACGTCGTGCTGTCCAAGCTGCCGCTGGTGCGGTTTTGCCAGCCGACCGAGGCCAAAGAGGTCCGCTACTGGTTCGATCTGCTTGGCGCTTCCCATGTGACCTTCGCCATTTGCAGCCCCAACGGTCGCGTGCTGGCCGCCATCGACCTCGAAGGTGAGCGCGGCGTCACGCCACGCAGCCTGCAGATCAAGCACGCCGTGCTGTCCGCCTGCCGCGTGCGCTATCTGCGCTGCGCCATGGACCAGTTGCCCAGCGTCGCCGAACTCCAGCTCCTCGTGCCCCAGAGCAGCAATTCGCGCGGCCCGCTGCCGGCACCAGCCGCCTCGTCGGGCCTGTCACGGCGCCGCTCGAGCAGCAGCGAGGACGAGTTCGGCAGCGACTGGGGCCAGTTCTCCCAACCCCTGCCGCTGTGGCAGGACGCCGGCGTCTTCGGCGGCAACACCGACGGCTATGGGGAGCGCGACCGCGACCGCGAGCCTCGCCATGGGCGCATGCCGAGCCACCCGGCGGCACCGCAGTCGCAGCGCCGCCTGCCCTCGCGCAACCTCGATCCGGCGCGCTACAACCCGCGCAGCCTGCCGGTGCTGGATGACGCCGACGAGGAGGCCATGATGGACGATGTCGTCGGTGTCGTCGTCGATGCCCCGCGCTACGCGACCCAGCGTCCGCGCCGCAGCTAGGGTTGGCGCAGTCCGGCGACACTCGCCGGATGCATGACACGACCCCTGATCTCAGTTTCGGCGACCTGACGCCGGAGTTCATGCTGGATGCCCTGGACGCCGCCGGCCTGCGCGCCGACGGCCGGCTGCTGCAGCTCAACTCCTTCGAGAACCGCGTGCTGATGCTGCATCTGGAGGACGGCGGTGCGGCCGTAGCCAAGTTCTACCGGCCAGCGCGCTGGAGCGATGCGCAGATCCTGGAGGAGCACGCCTTCGCCACCGAGCTCGCCGCCGCCGAGGTGCCCTTGGCGGCGCCATGGACGCTGGAGGGTGGCTCCACCCTCTTCCACTACCAAGGACAGCGCCTGGCCGTCACGCCCCGCCAGGGCGGCCGCGGCCCCGAGCTGGAAGACCCCGACGTACTGCGCTGGATCGGCCGCTTGCTGGCCCGCCTGCACGGCGTGGGCCGCCAGAAGCCCTTTGCCGAGCGCCTGGCCTGGGCCAGTGCGGCGCCCGCCCAGGCGGCGCGCGACTGGCTCATCAACAACGACGCCATCCCACCCGAGATCGCCCCCTCCTGGGACGAGGCCGCGCGTCGCTGCATCGATGCCATCCAGGCCGCCTTCGACAGCCTGCCCGACCTGCAACTCACGCGCCTGCACGGCGACTGCCACCCCGGCAACATCCTGTGGACACCCGACCGCGGACCGCATTTCGTCGACCTGGACGACGCCGTCACCGGCCCGGTCGTGCAGGATTTGTGGATGCTGCTGCCCGGCGAGCCGGAGGCCTCACGCCAGTTGCTCAATGCCGTGCTGGATGGCTACGAGCAGATCGCCGAATTCGACGACCGCGAACTGCGCCTCATCGAGCCGCTGCGCACCATGCGCATGATCCACCACAGCGCCTGGCTGGCGCGCCGCTGGGGCGACCCGGCCTTCCCGCTCGCCTTCCCCTGGTTCGGCACGCCCAACTACTGGCTGGACCAGGTCGCCAAGCTGCGCGAGCAGCTGGAGGCGATGAAGCCCAAGGACGCGGCGCCGACGCTGACGCGGGACGAAGACGCGGTGAACTTCGACGGCGACGGCTTCGCCTAACGCCACGTCGAAGGTGTCTCGTTGGTGGCCACCGCCACATCGGCGCGGGAGGCATCCAGCGGGCGGATTTCCATGGTCAGGCCAAACTGCAGGCAGGGGTTCTCGGCCGCAATCGCCGCGGCCTGCTCCAGCGTCTCGGCGACGATGAACCAGTAGCCGCCGACCCATTCCTTGGTCTCGGCAAAGGGGCCGTCGGTGATGAGGCCGCTCTTGGCCACGACGCGAATGCCGGGTTCCAGGCGGCTGCCCGGCTTGAGACGGCCCGCGGCCAGGCCTTGCTCGTACCAGACGTAGAAGGCGTCGATGGCGCCCTGCACGGCCTGGGGGCGGGCGTCGGCATCCCACTGGCCACGGGAGAGCACCAGGTAGTCGTTCATCGGCATCGAGAAATCTCCTGCAAGCTGGGGCGCATCATCAGGGCAAGGGGCTGGTCAGCACCACTGCGTAGCCGTCGGGGTCACGCAGCCAGAACTCCCAGTTGCCGTTCTCGCTCCAGCGCTTGGGCCTGACGACGTCGACGTTCAGGCCTTCAGCACGCGCCACGGCGGCATCGAAGCCCGGCAGCTCGAACCACAGCAGCACGCCGTTGCCATGGGGCAGCGCCGGGTCACCCAGCGGCCCGTGGTCGTGGTCGACGTCCCAGCGGTGCAGTTGCAGCAGCAGGCGCCCGTCGGCGTCGTTCAGGCGCTCATATTCGGCGCCGCCATGACCACTCTGGGCGCCCAGCAGGCGTTGATACCAAAGGCTGCTGGCGGCCACATCCTGGACACAGATCAACGGGGCAAGTTGCATGGTGGCTCTCCCGAGAAGACGTGAAATGCTAGCGGCTGGGCCCGATCGATAGGCGGAAAATACTGGATGTCCATACAGTATTGTGGTCTCATTCAAGCTCCGGTTTCTTCCCTCCGCCCCATCTGTCTTCCGGCCATGTTGCCCGCCGCCGTCGCCACGTCCACCCCCACTGTTCCGCCGCCTCTCGGTCGCCTGCCGCTGGATGACGCGCGGCTGCAGGGGCGGCTGTGGCGCGGCAGCAGCCTGAGCACCACCGCCGACCCGACGCTGGCCAGCGGCTTCGCAGCGCTGGACGCGGAGTTGCCGGGAGGCGGCTGGCCGCTGCAGGCCGTCACCGAGCTGCTGACGCCACAACCCGGCGTGCTGGAGTGGCGGCTGCTGGCGCCGGCCCTGCGCGGCTGGTGGGCCGCCCAGGCCTTGCCGGCGGCTGCCCCGGGCCGTCGCGGGCGTGCGGCCACGCCGGCGCTGCGTTCGCTGCTGCTCATCAATCCACCGCACACGCCGCATCTGCCGGGCCTGCAGGCCCTGGGCCTGCCGCCCTCGGCGCTGATCTGGGTGGAGGCCGGCACGCCGGCTCAAGCACTCTGGGCCGCCGAGCAGGCCATCAAGTCGCGCGTGGCCGTGCTGGCCTGGCTACCCGAGGCCAGGCCCGAGCAGATCCGGCGGCTGCAGGTCAATGCGCTGAGCTCCGATGCGCCGGCCTTCCTGATGCGGCCGGAGCGCGCGCAGCAGCAGTCCTCGGCCGCGCCGCTGCGCCTGCTCGTGCAACCCGGCGATGGCTGGGAGCTGGCCGTGCATCTGCTCAAGCGCCGCGGGCCAGCGCACGAGGGCTGGCTGCAACTGCCCGCCGTGCCGGGCGCTGTGGAGCCTCTGCTGACGGCGGCGAAGCGCAAGCCTCTGCCTGCACCACAGCCGTCCCCGATCCCGGTCAGCCCACCAACGGAGCACGCGCATGCGCTGGCTCGCCCTGTGCTGCACGTCTGATGCGCCGGCTGGCGATGTCGACGCCCTGGGCTGGCTGGCGCTGAGCTTCACGCCGCGCGTCGCGCGGCTGGAAGAGGCGGTCGTGGCCGAGGTGTCCTCCAGCCTGAAGCTGTTCCGCGGCGCACGGGCGCTGCGCCAGCGGCTGCAGGCGCAGGCGGCCGAGGCAGGGCTCGCCCTGGGCCCCATGGCCTGGGCGCCAACAGCGCTGGGCGCGCTGGCCCTGGCTCGCAACGCCGACATCAACCCGGGCCGCCACAGCGAACGCCTGGATGCCTTGCCACTGTCGGCCCTGAGCGCCGCCCAGGCCCATCACGCCATGCTGGCCCGCCTGGGCTGCACGCGCCTGGGCGAGCTGCGCCGGCTGCCGCGCCCGGCCCTGGCCCGGCGCTTCGGCCCGGCCCTGCTGACGGCGCTGGACCGGGCCTATGGCGACCTGCCCGAAGTGCACGAGTGGCTGACCCTGCCCGACCGCTTCGACGCGCGGTTGGAGCTGCCCTACCGCGTCGAGCATGCGCCCGTGCTGCTGCATTTCGCCGAGACCCTGCTGCGCCAGCTCTGTGCCTTCCTCGCCGCTCACCACGCCGGCGTGCGGACGCTGCGCCTGGCCTGGCAGCACGACGCGATGCGCGCGCGGGATGTGGCCGACGGCGGTGAGCTGAGCATCGCCACCGCCGACACGACACGCGACCTGACCCGCCTGACGCGCCTGCTGGGCGAGCACCTGGCCCGCACCGAACTGGCCGCCCCAGCCGGCGAGATCAGCCTCAGCGCCGACACCGTGCTGCCGTTGGAGGAAAGCAGCGCCAGCCTGCTGCCCGGGCCCACCGACCCGGCCGAGCGCACGACGACGAATGCGCTGCTGGAGCGGCTGTCGGTGCGCCTGGGCGCAGCTCATGTGCGCGAAGGCCGGCTGCGCGAGGACCATCGCCTGGACCATATGCAGAGCTGGCGGGCCTGGCCTGCGCCAGCGCCCACGCCCAAGCGTCGCCCATCCGGCCCCCAACCCACCTGGCTCGTCCAGCCACCACAGCCGCTGCGCTCCGATGCGCGCGAGCAGCCGATCTACTGCGGCCCCTTGGCGCTGGTCAGCGGGCCGCACCGCGTCGAAGCCGGCTGGTGGGAGGGGCACGGCGGCATGCAGGCGCGCGACTACTTCGTCTACCGCAGCGCCGCGCGCGGGCTGCTGTGGGTCTATCACGAGCGGCCTTCATCGACCGCATCCGCCGTCCCCGGCTGGTTCCTGCACGGAGTGTTTGCATGAGCGCAGCGCAGGGCCGCCCCAAGCAAGCTCGCTCCCGCTTGGCGGGACAGGCCGCAGGCCGAAGGGTGCATCAATGACGCCTCCCATGTCAGACCGCGACGAGAGGCTGGCGATGCTGCGCCAGCAAGGCATTGACTCGGAAGCCGAGCTACGACGTGCGGCGGATGGCTGGCCACCCTCGTCCGCGTTGCCCGGCGCGGGCGATGGCCTGCCGCGCTACGCCGAACTGCACTGCCTGTCGGCCTTCAGCTTTCTGCGCGGGGCCTCGGAGCCGACCGAGTTGGTGGAGCGCGCCTGCGAGCTGGGCTATGAGGCCCTGGCCATCACCGACGAATGCTCACTGGCCGGCGTCGTGCGCGCACACAAGCAATTGCGGGAAATGCGCGAGGCGGCACATCACGCGCTGAAGGAGGAGGCGCAAAAGGCCGGCCTGCCTGACGAGGACATCGAGCAACCGCAGCTGATGAAGCTGCTGATCGGCAGCGAATTCCTCGTCCGCGACGACGCCGGCACGCCGCGCTTCAAGCTCGTGCTGATCGCGCAGAACCTGAATGGCTACGGCAACCTCAGCCAGTTCATCACCCGGCTGCGGCGCGCCAGCCCGGTCAAGGGTGAATACACGCTGCCCTGGCGCCAGATCGCGCCCGAGAAGCTGACCGACTGCCTGGCCCTGCTCGTGCTGCCGCGCGAGGCCCCCGATGTCGAGCTTGCGCCGGCCGCGCATTGGGTGCTGCGCCATTTCGCCGGCCGCGCCTGGATCGCCGTCGAGCTGATGCGCGAGGCCAGCGACGCGCTGTGGCTGCAGCGTCTGCAGGCGCTGTCCAAGCAGACGGCCCTGCCGCTGGTGGCGGCCGGCGATGTGCACTTCCACGTGCGCTCGCGCAAGGCCCTGCAGGACGTGATGACGGCCACCCGCCTGGGCCGCACGGTAGCGGAATGCGGCTTCGACCTGCAGCCCAATGCGGAGCGACATCTGCGCAGCAGCTACCGGATTTCGCGCATCTATCCGGAAGCTCTGATGCGAGAGACGCTGCAGGTGGCGGCGCGCTGCAGCTTCAGTCTCAACGAGATCAGCTATCAGTATCCAAGCGAGGTCGTGCCAGCCGACCGCACGCCGCGACAGCATCTGCGCGACCTCACCTATGCAGGCGCCTACCTGCGTTGGCCCCAATCCAAAGGCGGTGTGCCTGACAAGTTCAAGCGCCGCATCGAGSAYGAACTCGAACTCATCGAGGAACTGGGCTACGAGCACTACTTCCTGACCGTCGCCGATGTCGTGCAGTTCGCGCGCGGCATCCAGATCCTCTGCCAGGGGCGTGGCTCGGCCGCCAACAGCGTGGTCTGCTACTGCCTGCACGTCACCTCGGTAGACCCGGACCGCAGCACCTTGCTGTTCGAGCGCTTCATCAGCCGCGAGCGCAACGAGCCGCCTGATATCGACGTCGACTTCGAGCATGAACGTCGCGAAGAGGTGATCCAGTACCTCTACGGAAAATATGGCCGCGATCGCGCTGCGCTGACCGCCGTCGTCATCTGCCACCGCCCCAAGAGCGCCATCCGCGACGTGGGCAAGGCGCTGGGTTTCAGCGAAGAGCAGCTGGATGTGATGAGCCAGGACCACAGCGGCTGGTCCACCCAGGTGCTGCCCGAGGAGCACCGCCTCGAGTTGCTGCAGAAACTCGGCCTGCAGGCGGACGACCCGCGCCTGCAACAGCTCATCACGCTCGGCCGCCAGCTCAACGGCCTGCCTCGCCACCTCAGCCAGCACGTAGGCGGTTTCGTGCTGACAGAGGGCACGCTGGAACGCCTCGTACCCATCGAGAACGCAACGATGAAGGACCGCAGCGTCATCGAATGGGACAAGGACGACATCGACGAGCTGAAGATGATGAAGGTCGACGTGCTCGCCCTGGGCATGCTCAGCGCCATCCGGCGCTGCTTCGATCTCGTCAACCCGATGCGCGGCACGGCCATCGACCTGACCATCCCGGATAACGACACCGCCACCTACGACATGATCTGCAAGGCCGACACCATCGGCGTCTTCCAGATCGAGTCGCGCGCCCAGATGTCGATGCTGCCGCGCTTGCGGCCACGCACCTACTACGACCTGGTTGTCGAAGTCGCCATCGTGAGGCCGGGGCCCATCGAAGGCGGCATGGTGCATCCCTATCTGAAGAACCGCGCCCTGCCCGAAGACCAGGTCGAGTACCCCAGCGAGGCCTTGAAGGAAGCCCTGTGGCGCACCCGCGGCGTGCCCATCTTCCAGGAGCAGGTCATGCAGGTGGCCATGATCGCCGCGGGCTTCAGTGCCGGCGAGGCCGACCAGCTGCGCCGCGCGATGGCGGCGTGGAAGCGCCCCGGTGTGCTGGAGAAGTACTACGACAAGGTCGTCAAGGGCATGCGCGAACGGGGCTACGAGGACGCATTTGCCGAGCGCATCTTCAGCCAGATCAAGGGCTTCTCCTCCTACGGCTTCCCCGAGTCCCACGCCGCCAGCTTCGCGCTGCTGACCTACGTCAGCTCCTGGCTCAAATGCCATGAACCCGCAGCCTTCCTGTGTGCGCTGCTGAACTCCCAGCCGCTGGGCTTCTACACGCCCAGCCAGCTCATTCAGGACGCGCGCCGGCATCACGTCGAGGTGCGCGCCATCGACGTCAACCACAGCCACAAGGACAGCAGCCTCGAACACCGCGACGGCGAGCACCAACCGGCGGTACGCCTGGGCCTGCGCCTGGTCAGCGGCCTCGGCGAGGAGGCGGCCGACCGCATCGAGCAGGCCCGCGCCCGCGACGGCGATTTCGCCCACCCTCAGGACCTCGCCTTCCGCGCCCGCCTGACGCAGCAGGACATGCAGCAGCTCGCCGCCGCCGACGCACTCACCTCACTCGCCGGCCACCGTCGCCAGCAGGTCTGGCAGGCCTCGGCCCTGCACGCCATGCCCGAGCTGCTGCAGGGCAGCCTGCTGCCCGAGGACGACCTCGAACTGCCCGCCGCCGCCGAGGGCGAGGAGGTGCTGTGGGACTACGCCGCCACAGGCCTGACGCTGCGCCGCCACCCGCTGGCCCTGCTGCGCCCACGCCTGGCCCAACAAGGCCTGCTGAGCGCCCAGCAGCTCGACGGCGTCAAGAGCGGCCGCCGCGCCAAGGCCTGCGGCATCGTCACCGGGCGCCAGAAACCGCAGACGGCCAAGGGCACCCTCTTCGTCACGCTGGAGGACGAGACCGGCAACGTCCAGGTCATCGTCTGGCCCAAGGTCTACGAGGAACACCGCAGCACCATCCTCGGCGCACGGCTGTTGGCCGTCGAAGGCGTCTGGCAGCGCGGGGATGGCGATGTGCGGCACCTGCTGGCGCAGGGGTTCAAGAACCTCAATCCGCTGCTGGGGAGGTTGCCGACGGAGAGCCGGGATTTCAGGTGAGGGTGCCAGTCATGCGGCGGCTATCGACCCTGAACCGACATCCACGGCCCCGATCTCACCGCCCTGAAGCAGCCGGTCGAACACCTTCGCAGTCACCCATCGGAAGTCCCGCGGACGACGTCACAGGTTGATGGCAGCAGTCAAGGCGACTGAGGCTGTCACCGCGGGGCCCGTGGCTGCTCACCACAGTTTCACGCGCTGCTCAGGTGGCCGGTACATCTTGTCGCCCGGCTTGATGTCGAAGGCCTCGTAGAAGCCGGCCTGGTTGGCCAGCGTGCCCTTGACGCGGAATTCGCCCGGCGAATGCGGATCGCTCTTGAGCTGGACGATGGCGGCCTCTTCGCGCTGCAGCGTGCGGAACTTGACCGCCCAGCCGATGTACAGCCGCTGCTCGCCGGTCAGGCCGTCGATCAGGGGCGCAGGTTTGCCGCCCAGGGACTTGCGGTAGGCCTTGTAGGCGATGGTGACGCCGGAGTTGTCGCCGATGTTCTCGCCGAGCGTGAACTGGCCGTTGACGTGGTAGCCCGGCACCGGGCTGAAGGCGCTGTACTGCTGCACCAGGCCGTTGGCGCGCGCGGTGAAGGCGGCGCGGTCCGCCTCCGTCCACCAGTTGCGCAGGTTGCCATGGCCGTCGTAGCGGCTGCCCTGGTCGTCGAAGCCATGGCTGATCTCGTGGCCGATGCTGGTGCCGACGGTGCCGTAGTTGATGGCGTCCTCGGCCCTCACGTCGAAGAAGGGCGGCTGCAGCAGCGCGGCCGGAAAGGTGATGGCGTTCTGCAGCGGGCTGTAGCTGGCGTTGACGGTCTGCGGCGTGAAGCCCCATTCGCCACGGTCCACCGGCTTGCCCAGCTTGGCGATGCCGCGGTCGAAGGCATGACGGCGGCCAGCGCGCACATTGGCGATCAGGTCGGTGCTGCTGGTGGCCAGGGCCGTGTAGTCGCGCCAGACATCGGGATAGCCGATCTTGGGGGTGAACAGAGCCAGCTTGGCCTGTGCCTCCTTCTTTGTCGCCGGGCTCATCCACTCCAGTTCATCGATGCCTTCGCGGAACGTGGCGAGGAAATTGTTCACCATGGCCAGCACGCGCGCCTTGTTCTCGGGCGGGAAGTGCCGAGCCACGTAGAGCTTGCCCACCGCCTCGCCCATGATGGAATCGACGAACTGCTGGGCCTGGCGCCAGGGCGGTTCGTTCTCGGGCACGCCGCGCAGCACCGTGCCGGTGAATGCGAAGCGCTCATCGGCCACGGCGCGCGCGAGGTAGGGTGCGTAGGCCTCCAGCACGTGCCACTTGAAGTAGCTGTGCCACTGCTCCAACGGCACCTCGGCCACCAGCTTCGCCAAGCCCACGAAGTAGCTGGGCTGGCGCACCACCAGCGACGTGGCCTTGCCCGCGATGCCTGCGGTCCGCAGGTACGCCGACCAGTCCAGTCCGGGCGCCTCTTCGGCCAGTTGTGCGAAGGTGCGTGGGTTGTAGGTCTTCAGGGCTTCGCGGCTCTCCACGCGGGTCCATTGCAACTGCGCCAGCCGGGTCTCCAGGGCCAGCACGTTGGCCGCATGGCGCTCGGCCTGCGCGTCGCCCTGCATCGTGAACAGCCGGGTGATGTGCTGCACATAGGCCTGCCGCACGGCCGTCAGCTTCTGGTCCGTGTCGTTGAGGTAGTAATCGCGATCGGGCAGGCCCAGCCCGGCCTGGGCCGCATAGACGACGTAGCGCTCAGCGTTCTGGGCGTCCTGCCCGACGAAGACAGCGAAGGGCACGGTCACGCCCTGGCGTTCCAGTTCGGCCATCAAGGCGGCCAGGTCCTGGTGGCGGGTGACGGCGGCGATGCGTTTGAATTCGGGTGCCAGCGGCGCGAGGCCGCGCGCATTGCGCGCCGCCTCGTCGATGAAGGTGGTGTACAGGTCGGCGATTTTTCGGGTCTCGCTGCCGGCCGCGCCCGGGTTCTTCAGCACGTCTTCCAGGATCGCCCGCACCTGCAAGGCTGCCGTCTCGCGCAGTTCGTCGTAGGTACCCCAGCGCGCCTTGCTGGCGGGGATCTTCGTGCTGCTCGCCCAGCGGCCGTTGACGTAGGCGTAGAAGTCGTCCTGCAGCCGCACGGCCGGATCGAAGGACTTGACGTCGACGCCCGAGATCAGGGGCGTGCCTGCCTGCGCTGGTGTATCGGCCGCGAGCGCAGGCGCGCCCAGGCCTGACGCGGCCATGAGCAGGAAACTGATGCAGATCGACTTCATGACGGTCCTGGATGGCGCCTTTGATTCCGGTCATTCTTGCAGACGTCATGGACCGTGCGGGGCATGGTCTGAGCCTTCACGGGCCCTCTGTCGCCGAGCACGCCGAAGGCCCCAAAACACCGTGGCGCGATGGAACTGCTCTGGAGCAATCTATCGCGGCGGAGCGCTTGTGGCCGATTGCGGCCCCTTGAAGACACCCAGCCAAAACTGCAATCCATCAACAGCGCTCCGGCTCGAACGCGAGTGAGCATCGGCCCAACAGTTGTGCCACATCGGCATGCGGATACCTCGGATCGCAGACAGGTTGACTGTCCCCGCAATCAAAACCCCACCTGCCCGCTCCACCGTCGCTCCAACTTCGCCCGCGCCCCCGGCTGCACATTCGCCCTTTGCAGCTCCCCGCCGTAATGCGCCATCACCCTCCGGTCCATCAACCGGAACCACAGCGGCGGCACATAGGCCACCAGCAGCAGGCCGGCATAGCCGCTGGGCAGTTGCGGCGCCTGCTCGAAATGCCGCAGCGCCTGGTAGCGGCGCGCGGGGTGGGCGTGGTGGTCGCTGTGGCGTTGCAGGTGGTACAGGAAGAGGTTGGACATGCGGTGGTTGCTGTTCCATGAGTGCTCGGGCGCGCAGCGCTCGTAGCGGCCGTCGGGCCCGCGCTGGCGCAACAGGCCGTAGTGCTCGATGTAGTTCACCACCTCCAGCAACTGGGCGCCGTAGGCCGCCTGCACGAGCAGGAAGGGAAGCACCGCCCAACCCAGCCAGATCACCAAGCCGGCATAGAGCACCACCGTCATGGCCCAGGCCTGCAGGCATTGGTTGCGCCAGTGCCAGGGGCCGTGACCGCGGCCAGCCAGGCGCTCGCGTTCGAGCTGCCAGGCTGAGAGCAAGCTGCCCCACGTGGTGCGCGGCAGGAAGGCCCAGAAGCTTTCACCCAGGCGCGCGCTGGCCGGGTCCTCGGGCGTGGCGACGCGCCGGTGATGGCCGCGGTTGTGCTCGACGAAGAAGTGGCCATAGGCCACCGGTGCCAGCACCAGACGCGACAGCCAGCGCTCCCAGGCAGCGTGCTTGTGGCCCAGCTCGTGAGCCGTGTTGATGGCCACGCCGTTGATGCCGCCTACCGTCAGCACCAGGCCCACGAATCCCACCGCGCCCAGCCCGCCATGCACCGCCAGCCAGGCGCCGTGCAGCGTCAACCCGAACTGCAGCGGCACGAAGAGCAGCAGCACGACCAGATACCAGCGGTCAGCCTCGAGCACGGGCACCTGGGCCTCGGGCGGGTTGCTGCGGTCCTCGCCCAGCAGCGTGTCCAGCAGCGGGATCAGCGTGTACATGACGCCCGGCATCAGCCACAGCCAGAACGCCTGGCCGCTGCGGTCGGCCTGCCAGACGTTGAGCCAGGCCAGCCCCGGGAACAGGCCCGACAGCAGCCAGGCGTAACGCTTGGCGTCGCGCCATCGCGTGGGGGCAGGCGCGGGAGCGGGGGCCGACAGGGAGACAGGCATGGCGGCATGCTCGGCGGCCGGGCTGCGGCAGTCAAGGACAGCGGCGCTCGGGTTTACACATGACCTCGTACGGGCCGGCGCCTGCCGGTGTAAGTTCCGACTATCCCTGGCCGACCGAACCGCCAGACTCACCGAATCGCACACCCCATGCTGATCAAGACCCCCGCCGCCCACGAGCCCCTTTCCAGCGAGATCACGCCCCGCCGTGTCTACCTGAACCGCCGCACGGCCCTGGCCGGCCTGGGCCTGGCGGCCGCGTCGCCGCTGGCGCTGTCCCAGGCCGCACCCGGCGGCGGCAAGTTGCCCAAGTTGCCGGGCGCCCGCTCGGCCGTGGCCGGCGCCCTGGTCATGGACAAGATCACCAGCTACACGGACGCGACCTCGTACAACAACTTCTACGAGTTCGGCACCGACAAGTCCGACCCGGCCGCCAACGCCCATACGCTGAAGCCGCGGCCCTGGACGGTCAGCATCGAAGGCGAATGCGCCAAGCCTGGCCGCTATGACCTCGACGCCCTGCTCAAGCTCAGCGCCATCGAAGAGCGCGTCTACCGCCTGCGCTGCGTCGAAGGCTGGAGCATGGTCATCCCCTGGGAGGGCTACTCGCTGGGTGAGCTGCTCAAGCAGGCCCAGCCGACGTCCAAGGCCAAATACGTCGAGTTCACCAGCCTGGCCGACAAGACCCAGATGCCCGGCGTGCGCTCCGGTGTGCTGGACTGGCCCTATGTCGAAGGCCTGCGCATCGACGAGGCCATGCACCCCCTGGCTCTGCTCGCCTTCGGCATGTACGGCGAGGTGCTGCCCAACCAGAACGGCGCGCCGCTGCGCCTGGTGCTGCCCTGGAAGTACGGCTTCAAGTCGGCCAAGAGCATCGTCAAGATCCGCTTCGTCGAGAAGGAGCCCGTGTCCAGCTGGACCAAGGCCGCCCAGCAGGAATACGGCTTCTATTCCAATGTGAACCCCAACGTGGCCCACCCGCGCTGGAGCCAGGCCACCGAGAGACGCATCGGCGAGGACGGGCTGTTTGCCAAGAAGCGCCCGACGCTGATGTTCAACGGTTACGAAGCCCAGGTCGGACAGCTCTACGCAGGCATGGACCTGAAGCGCAACTACTGATGAAGGCGGCGTTGACGCGCGCGCTGCTGCACCCAGCGGCGAAGGTGGTGCTGTTTCTGCTTTGCTTGGGCCCGCTGGCCTGGCTGGTCTACGGCGCTATCGCCAACCAGCTCGGCGCCAACCCCGCTGAGGCGCTGATCCGCCGCCTGGGCGACTGGACGCTGCGTGGCCTGTGGCTGACGCTGGCCATCACACCGCTGCGCGAGCTGACCGGCCTCGCGGCGCTGGCGCGCTTTCGGCGCATGCTGGGCGTGTTCACCTTCAGCTATGCGACGCTGCACCTGCTGGCCTATGGCTGGCTGGACCAGGGCCTGGACCTCGCCGTCATCGCCACCGACATCGCCAAGCGGCCCTTCATCCTGATGGGCTTCACGGCCTGGGCGCTGATGCTGCCGCTGGCCGCCACCAGCTTCAACAAGGCCATCAAGAGGCTGGGCGCCAAGCGCTGGCAGACCCTGCACAAGGCCATCTACGCCATCTCCGTCATCGCCCTGATGCACTTCATCTGGATGCGCGCCGGCAAGCACAACTTCGCCGAGCCGGCCGTCTACGGCGTGATCCTGGCGGCGCTGCTGGGGTGGCGGCTCTGGAAACGGGTCGGCAGGAAATAGTCGTGGCGGGGATAATTCGCGGCTTTGCTCCGGCCGCCCCATGCCCAGCCCCACTTCCATCGACGTAGCCATCCTCGGCGGCGGCCCTGCCGGCTGCAGCGCCGCGTCCTGGCTGGGCCAGATGGGCATGACGGCCCTGCTCGTCGAGCGCGAGCCGCGTTTGTGCGCGGCGCTGGCCGGCCTCAACTTCGCCCAGGACTGGGTGCTGGGCGAGCCCGCCGCCCGCCTGGCTGCCCTGGGCGAGCACTACGCCGCCCAGGCCCAGGCCACGCCGGGCATGACGCTGCGCCTGGGCACGCGGGCCGAATCCGCCCGCCACACGCCCGCGGGCTGGACGCTGCAACTGGCCACCGGCGAGCATGTGCAGGCCCGCGCCCTGCTCGTCGCCACCGGCCTGCGCCTGCTGCGACCGGCTCGCTATTTCGCCGTGCCGCACGACCGCGTGCTGGACGCCTCCCAATTGACCACCCGCCGCGAGGCACTGCCCCCGGGCCGCGTGCTGCTGCTGGGTGCCGGCGACAACGCGGCCGAGAACGCCCTCTTCCTGGCCGAGCGCGGCCATGACGTGACGCTCTGGTCGCGCGGCAGCTGGCGCGCCCAGATCCACCTGGCCGAGCGCGCCACCGCCCACCCGCGCATCAGCGTGCGCCTGGCCACGCCGCTGCCCGAGGCCCTGCTGCCCGACGACAGCGGCGTCACGGTCGGCAGCGAGCGCTTCGACTTTGTCGCCGCGCTGCTGGGATTCGAGCCCGAGCCCTCGGCCTTCGCGCTGCTGGACGAAGCCTCTCGCCAGCGCGCCTTCGTCGCCGGCGACGCCAGCCGCCGCTGGCACCCCTGCGTGCAGACGGCCCTGGCCGACGGCGTGCAGGCGGCCAAGCAGATCGAGCTGGCCCTGCGCCCTCAGGTCGCCGCCGCGCCGCAGCGCTATAACAACCGTCAGGTCATCCATCTGCAGGGCCTGCGCTTTCGCGCCAACCTGGGCGTGCTCGACTTCGAGCGCACCGGGCCCCAGCCCATCCAGGTCGATGCCGAAGTGAACCTCGGCGCCATGCCTGTCGTCGCCCGCGACGCCGACATCGGCCACGTGCTGGACTACCGCCGTGTGCGCACGGCCATCATCGACGAGTGCACGGCCGAGCACACCGACCTCGTCGAAGCCCTGCTGGGCAAGCTCTGCAACCGCCTGATGAGCCTGCCCGGCGTCGTCGGCGTGCGCCTGAAGCTGACCAAGCTCGAAATCTTTCCCGACTGCGAAGTCGCAATCAGCACCGAACTGGGTGCATGGTGAACAACATGTCTGAACTTGATTTGCCCCCACGCTCGCATGGCGAGCTGCCCCCCGAGGGGGCTGTCAGCGGTTTCGGGCGGCCGGGCACCGCTGACGTCCTCGATTTCGCCGAACAAGCCGCCGCCGACAAGAAGGCCGCCTACGAGATCAACAAACTGTCCAAGCGCCTGCACCGCCAGGTGGGCCAGGCCGTCACCGACTTCAACATGATTGAAGAAGGCGACAAGGTCATGGTCTGCCTGTCGGGCGGCAAGGACAGCTACGCGATGCTGGACATCCTGCTGAACATGCAGCAGCGCGCGCCGATCAAGTTCAGCCTCGTCGCCGTCAACCTCGACCAGAAGCAGCCCGGCTTCCCCGAGGAGGTGCTGCCCAACTACCTGCGTTCGCGCGGCGTGGACTTCCACATCGAGAACCAGGACACCTATTCCATCGTCAAGAAGCTCATCCCCGAGGGCAAGACGACGTGCAGCCTGTGCTCGCGCCTGCGCCGCGGCATCCTCTACCGCGTGGCCGGCGAACTGGGTGCCACCAAGATCGCGCTGGGCCACCATCGCGACGACATGGTCACGACGCTGTTCCTGAACATGTTCTTCGGCAGCCGCATGAAGGGCATGCCGGCCAAGCTGGTCAGCGACGACGGCAAGAACGTCGTCATCCGCCCGCTGGCCTATGTGAAGGAGCCCGACCTGGTGCGCTGGGCCGAGCACCGCGAGTTCCCCATCATTCCTTGCAACCTCTGCGGCAGCCAGGAGAACCTGCAGCGCGTGCAGGTCAAGGCCATGATCAACGAGTGGGAGAAGCGCTACCCCGGCCGCATCGACAACATCTTCACGGCCATGGGCAACATCGTGCCTTCGCACATGATGGACAAGAAGCTCTTCCCCTTCGAGACCATGCGTGCCACCGGCCAGGCCGAGCCCGACGGCGACATCGCCTTCGACGACGATGAGTCTTGCGCCACGCCGTCGCCAGCCAGCTCGGTCATCACACTGCAACGCTGATTTACATAAGGGCAATCTAGCCGGGTCAGAATGCCGCCATCACCAAGATGGAGGTGTTCCATGAACCGCCGCCTGATCCTCACCGCGCTTGCCGCCGCCTCGGTCGTTGCCGTCACCGGCTGCGCGGGCCCCTACACGGTCTCCGCTGATGTCTCCAGTTATGGCAACTGGCCGGCCGACCGCAAGCCCGGCAGCTATGCCTTCGACCGCCTGCCCTCGCAGCAGCAGAGCGAGGAAGCCGCCAAGCGCCAGAACACGCTGGAAGAAGCCGCCAAGGCCGCACTGGAAAGGGCCGGCTTCAAGCCCGCCGCCGATGCCAAGAGCGCCGACGTACTCGTCACGCTGGGCGCCCGCGTCACCGCCTACGACCCCGTGCCCTGGGATGACCCGCTGTGGTGGCGCTGGCGCGGCCGCATGTTCTCGCCCCGCTACGGCTACGCCGCTGGCTGGGGTGGCTGGGGCTGGCGCCAGGATCCCTTCTTTGACCGCCGCTACGACCGCGCCGTGGCCGTGCTGATGCGCGATCGCGCCAGCGGCGAGGCGCTGTTCGAGACCCATGCCAGCAACGAAGGCATGACCATGGGCAGCGAAGCCGTCATCGGCAGCCTCTTCGACGCTTCTCTGGCCGAGTTCCCCAAGGTCAACCCGAAATCGCACCGCGTGTCCGTGCAGGCCGTGAGATAGCCCACCCCGTACCGGCTTCGCCGGCCCCCTCAAGGGGGCACCACCAGCGGCCCGGCAAAGCCGGTTCCGCGGTGGTCGCCTGGGTAAGGCACGACGCCAGACGTGTCCTCGCGCCGCGATAGCCTGCCCATAATCGCGACTTCGTTGAAACGTAGTCGCAAGGCAGGCATGGCGCTGAATATCGTGATCATGGCGGCGGGCAAGGGCACCCGCATGAAGTCCGCAACGCCCAAGGTGTTGCACAAACTCGCCGGCCGCTCGCTGCTGGCCCATGTGCTCAAAAGTTGCGAGCCGCTCGCCGCCGAGGCCCGCCTCATCATCACCGGCCATGGCGCCGACCAGGTCGAAGCGGCGGCCGGCGCCGACGGCATAGGCTTCGTGCGCCAGATGCCCCAGCTGGGCACCGGCCACGCCATCCAGCAGGTCGTGCCGGCCCTGGTGGGCGAAGGCACGACGCTGATCCTCAACGGCGACGTGCCCCTCATCGAGACGGCGACGGCCAAGGCCCTCATCGACACCTGCGCCGGCCACGCCCTGGTGCTGCTGACCGTCGACCTCGCCGACCCGACCGGCTATGGCCGCATCATTCGCGATCCCGACGACGGCGGCGTGCTCGCCATCGTCGAGCACAAGGACGCCACGCCCGAACAGCGCCTCATCCACGAGGGCTACAGCGGCATGATGGCCGCCCCCACCGGTGCCCTCAAGCGCTGGGTCGGCCAGCTGACCAACAACAACGCCCAGGGCGAGTACTACCTGACCGACATCGTCGCGATGGCCGTCGCCGAGGGCCTGCCCGTGCTGGGCATCAAGGCGAGCAGCGAGATCGAGGTGCTGGGCGTCAACGACCCCGTGCAGCTCGCCCAGCTCGAGCGCGCCTTCCAAGGCCGCCAAGCCGAAAACCTGATGCGCGCCGGCGTGCGCCTGGCCGACCCGGGCCGTTTCGACCTGCGCGGCACGCTGGCCCATGGCCAGGACGTCGAGATCGACGTGAACTGCGTCTTCGAGGGCGATGTGACGCTGGGCGACGGCGTGCGCATCGGCGCCCACTGCGTCATCCGCAATGTGACCATCGCCGCCGGCGCACGCATCCACGAGTTCACCCACATTGACGGCGAAGCGGCCGGCGCCAGCGTTGGCGAAGGCGCGCTGATCGGCCCCTTCGCGCGCCTGCGCCCCGGCGCCCAGCTCGGTGCCGAGGTGCACATCGGCAACTTCGTCGAGGTCAAGAACTCGACGCTGGCCAAGGGGGCCAAGGCCAACCACCTGGCCTATCTCGGCGACGCCACCATCGGCGAGCGCGTCAACTACGGCGCTGGCGCCATCACGGCCAACTACGACGGCGCCAACAAGCACCGCACGACCATCGGCGACGACGTCCACGTGGGCTCCAACTGCGTCATCGTCGCGCCCGTCACGCTGGGCAATGGCGCCACCATCGGCGGCGGCTCGACCATCACCAAGGACGTCGAAGCCGGCAGCCTGGCCGTGGCGCGTGGCAAACAGGTTGCAATTGCTGGCTGGACCCGCCCGGCCAAGAAGCGTTGAATAGAGCCGTCCTTGTGATTTAGTTCCGGCGATTGCTTCACGGCGCCCGGGTTGAGGGGAAGCTTCCCGGCCCGGCCCGCCATTACGATGGCACTGCCTCACCACCGCAGCACCCATGGCCCACGAACTCGACTTTGCCGCGCTCTCGCTTGACGATGCCGTCCCGGCCGATCTCGGTGCCTACGAGATCGTCCAGGCCCATCGTGAACTCAACGAGGCGGATGCCCGCAACCGTGCCCTCGAACTCAAGGCCCAGGCCTGCGACAACGCCGCCGAAGCCTGCTGGTACCTGGCGCGAAGCCTGGGCGCCGCACGCGACCTGCCGCAGGATGGCGAAGCCAGCCTGGAACTGCTGTTCCAACTGATCGGTGCCCTGGCCGACCTGCCCACCGACATTGCCGCAGCACCGCTGCCCGAGATCGTCGGCGGCCGCGAGGACGGCATCACCGAACTCTGCCTGCAGCTCGAGGCCGCCCGCGAGGTGACCGAGGAGGCGCTGATCGGCGCCGAGCTGGCCCCGGCCCGCAGCCAGCACTGCCACTGAGCACCACACCACGCAAAAGGCGCCCCGAGGGGCGCCTTTTTCATTGCGGCACGGCGCTTACTGCGTGCTGGTCGGCGCCTGGCTCACCACCGTGGCAGGCGGCAGGGTCAGGCGGTTGTCGATCGCCTTGACGCCCGTCGTGGACGATGCGACGACGGTGGCGCGATCGCGGGTCTGGCTGTCGGGCACCTGGCCTTCGAGCTTGACGACACCATGGTCGGTGCTGACGGCGATGGGCACGGCGGCCAGCGTCGCATCGGCAGCCAGGGCCATGCGCACCTTGACCGTGATGCCGCTGTCCTCGACCTGAGGCACAGGCTGGGCCTGAGCCAGCGGCGGGGTGCCCGTCGCGGCAGCGCTGCCAGCGGTGTCAGGCGTCGTCGATGCCACGGGCGGCGTCGCGGTTGCCGGGCCGGCGGCGGT